>NZ_JAOQJM010000014.1:24164-116376 GCF_025566865.1 Blautia acetigignens | reverse complement strand
TGTCCCATGTTTTTTCCAATGTAGCCTTTATCCGCTAAGATTGTAATATTAGACCAATGAGCCGCCAGATCACGTAATCCTTCGTGATCATCTGTAGATGCCGGTGTAATCTCAAATGATGCAATGTATCCCTCCAATGTGATTAAAGCATGTACTTTATATCCGTAATAAGTTTCTTTTTTGGAAGGACATTTTCCATAATCAGCACCATGACCACGAAATGCTTTACAATATCGTGCACGCCCAAATTTACAGACTGCAAGAGGAAAGCTATCGATGATGTAATAGGAACTGACTGGAATTGGGAATACGGAAATCATTTTTTGTCGTAACAATTCTGTTGTCTGCATCAGAGCGCGTCTTGTTCTGTTAAAACGACTTCTGCTGCAAAGCTGTGGAAAAAGATGCCTGTAGTTTCGTTTCACAAAAGAAAACCAGGCATTCTCAGAATCAACACCTGCCAATTCTCCACAGAGACTGATAGTAATGATTTCTGAGTCAGACAATTTTGCATCCAGGATATGCCGTCGGCTGGTAACTTCTGGAGGTGCAAACTGATGATACAATTCGTCAATAATAACGTAAGTGGTCAAAATAAAGTCTTCAAAAGTTGCAATAACAGTGGTATTATTATCTTGGAACTTCAACATAATGATGCCTCCTTTCGTTGTATTCCCTACAAATAGGATAGCACATTTTGTTGAAGTTTCTTTATATTTATTTTATCTAGCACAACAAGTTAATTTAATAGTGATAAGCGTATCATGAACAGTGGTACGCTTATTTTTTTATATATTTGTCTTTATGTGACCAATATTTTATTTGGTTATAAAAGCGGAGGATAGTTTTTATACTAAACTGCCCGATTAATACATTTAAAAATGTTCACTTTGCTATTATTGACGGAAAAAGAAAAATCGAATATAATATAGCAAAGTACCCAATCATTGAAATAATTAAGGGCGATTAAATAGAGGTTAAAATATGCTTCGGAATAAAGATAACAATGCATTAAGAATGCTGTTTAGCACCCATAATTATGTTATGACTACTGCTGAACTTACAGCTTCAAAGTTATACTATGCAGATATAAAACAACTTTTAGACGAAGGATTGATTGAAAGAGTCAGGCGAGGTTACTATCACTGGACTCAAGATTATGGAGAAAGCGAAGTTGTCATTATCAATCGATTGTTTCCAGATGCAGTGCTCTGTATGGAGACTGCTCTATTCTATTATAGATACAGCGACAGAAATCCTGCTGAGTGGAACTTTGCAATAGATAAAAATGTCTCTAAGCGGCGAACAAAAATCGATTATCCGTTTATAAAGGCATATCGCGTAGAATCAGAGTTGGTTACGCTGGGCGAAACCGAGGGTGAAATTGATTCTCACAAAGTCCGTATTTATGACCGTGACCGTACTATTTGCGATGTGCTGCGAAATAGAAACAAGATGGATAGGGAAATTTTTAATAAAGCAGTACAAGGCTATGTAAAAGACCCGAAAAAAAATATACCGAATCTTATGGAATATGCGAAAGTTTTACGTGTGCAAACGCGTGTAAAAGAATTGATTGGAGTGTGGTTGTAATGGCAGATAAAAACACAGCTGATATTGGTTTTGAAAAACAAATATGGGATGCGGCATGCGTACATCCAGATGATCAAACATAGCAGCGAAAAAGATATTCTGGGTCATACTTATGAGTATTGCCTTTTTATGTTTGCGGAACAGGAAGGTAAGCGTGGCGGTGAATTCTTTACGCCGTCCTGTGTAGTTCGTACCTTGGTACAAGCATTAAAACCGTTTAAGGGACGAGTGTATGAAATTAAACCCCGCTATTTAATACAATTTAATGCAACATAGTCGCAAGGGTGTCGTTTGAGGTGTCGGTTTTGCAAACAGGTGTGTTCTTTGTCAGAAGGAGGGATTGTATTTGGCAACGAAAAATCAACATTTTGTTCCAAGGGTGTATTTGAAGGCGTGGGAAACAAAAGTTGAAACAAAGAAGGAACCTGGAAAACAATTTGATGGCGTTTATTACTTTGGAAAAGATGACGTGGCTGGTGAGGGAACCACACGTGAAACGATTCTTTGGAAGCCACATCTATACACAATTAGTTTTAGACAACTGTATTTAGCAAGAGAATGCCCAAAGGTCTATAGTTTCTTCGTTGATGAAGTTTTTAATTCTATGAGAAATAATGTTCCACAGCCTGTATACGGAAAATTGGGATATAGTCTAATAAAGACCCAAAAGAGTGTTTACAAGCATCTTTATGAAATTGATAGTTGGGATTTCTATTACGATGATGGAACAGCTGCAAGGAAAAAGGCGCTGCTGAATCGCTTTAACGATATGCATTGTTATTTGATAGAAGATTCATTTAGTAGCATATATGAAGACAACTGGGAAAAGATACTTCGTACATTTATTGATGAAGTAAAAAAAGCGGTTCCAAATCCTGAGATAGATTTAAACAGAAAAATTTCAGAAAAGGTTGCAGAAGATATGATGGAATTTTTCTTCATGATGTTTTGCAGAAGTCCTCAGTTTGACCCCATGGGGACCTATTCATGGATGAAAGATATTTTGGAGCAGACTTTTCCAGATATTAAAGAAACCGGCGAGATGATGGATGCAGTATGGTTTGTTGAACTATACAGGATGTTTTATAAAGAAAATGGTGGATTTTATCATACAGCATTAGCTAAGACAGTTGAAAACTGTCAGTTTATCCTTTTTGAAGCGTATTCTGATGCTGTCAGTTTTATCACATCTGATAATCCTGCATTCCAACATATATCTAATGTTGAAGCAACGAATATGAATGGATACTACTTTCCAATATCTCCAAAGCACATGCTGCTTATAGCAAAAGGAAGTGACCCCGTAAATGTTATTAGTTACCGCATGGCTGATAGTGATTTAGTTAGGAAGTTCAATCAAATAATTGCATCACATAGCAGCAGAATAATAATTTCAACAGAAAAAGACAGACATAAAATAATATAAACCCAGGAATAAGAAAAGCCTCACTGCCGGAGCAAAATCCGGTGGTGAGGCTGTTTACCATTTGCCTTATGCGACCGAGAGAAGCTTACGGACATTTTTTACGGCAATAGGGCTACCAATTGCTATTCCAACTACACTAAAGGACATCGCAGCAAAGCGGAGTACGTTTTGCCAGCGTTCCTGATTTCTGCGGTCATAATTACTGTCCATAGCATCCAACTTTTCCTGTGTAGTCATGTCATCAGCTGACGCAATTAATTTTTCCTTTGCTGCGTATTTCTCTTTTGAGGTGTTTTCAGCATTAATTGCTGCATCGGAAATCTTTTGACGGACTTCATTGATAATGGTACTCTGCATGGTGTCTTGTTCATTTGTGGCCTGGATTAAGTTATTGTTGTTCATGGAATACCTCCTATGTGTTTTCACTGTATTGACAATTCTTATTTTATGGGTTACTCTTACAAATGTAAATATCAAATACGATATATAAATGATGTAATTTAAGATAATGAAAGGCATAAAATATACTATGAGTAATATAAAAAGCGACAGGGCGAAGTGCTGGTGTACTCGTCTGGGTAAATTAATGAAAGAAAGAAATTATACGCAAAAAACTTTCTTGAAAGAGTACAAGGAGAAATATGGAGGCGGAACACAAGCAAATATTAGCAGATGGTTACGTGTTGGAAGTAAAATTGAAAATGGAAAAACTATAGGTTTCCCCTCATATGAAACAATGCTAAATTTGGCTGACTTTTTTGGTGTATCGGTGGGGTACCTTACGGGTGAAACAGATTATGAAACATTTGAGATAGAAAAAGTCTGTGAGTTTATAGGATTGGAAGAAGACGGTGTAAAAGCTATAAAAGGAATTACATCCGGAGAGAGTGTGGATTGGCATGGGAAATACATAGCAGATGAATATAAAGCAGTATTACAATATACTCTAACGGCGAGTAGCTTTGTTGACTTTATCAGAGAGGCTAGAGAATATGCGGAAAATGTCTATCGACAGAAGCACCCGATATCTTATATGGATAGAGCCGCTAAGAAAATAAAGAAAGATGTACTTGAATTAGCTTATCAGTGCATGGATTATCAGTATATATCCGATGATGAATATGGAATTATAGATGATTTTAAGGAGAACAATGTCGAACCTACAGAGGAACTTTTGGAAGCTATCAATAAATTAAATGTTGCGCAAGAGGATGATTACAGCGAAGAACAAAGTCGAGATCAAAGGGTTAAACTATCTGAATATGAACTTCAGAAAATATATTTTGATATCATCAAAGAATTAGTAGAGGAAGAGCACTTGCCGGACATGACAATTCCTATGTATGATGAAAAAGATTTAATCGAGATAAAACAGAAGAAAAAGAGAGGATAACAGTCTCACCACCTGAGTAAAATCCAGTGGTGACGCAGGAAGGCATTGATTTTTAAGGAGCTTGTTTATTACCTGTAAGAAAAGCACCTACCATTTCTGATAGATGCTTTTCTTATGCTATGCCGTTTTCTTAAACTACTTCTTGAATAGCTCTGAGTGTGTACCGAGCCTGTAAAGCATTAGTACTAAAATATTGTTCTGAATTTCATAAATGAGCAGCCAATCTGGTTCAATGTGACATTCACGCGTGCCTTTATAGTTGCCTGTAAGATCATGGTCCCTGTATTTTGCTTCCAGCGTACCGCCATTCGCCAGAACATTGATTACCTCAAACAGCTTATCAAGATTCTTGTTTTGCTTTTTAGCAAGTTTCAGATCTTTTTTAAACTGCGTGGTAAACTGAACATCATATTTCATACATCAAGTGCCGCCTTAAGAGCATCCATACTGGAATATCTAGGGGCAGAAGGGTCATTCAGTAGTTTTCTGCCTTCCTCAATGGCAGCAGCTGTAGTATCATTCGGTACTTCCAGTTTTAATTCAAAAGGAATACCATGTTCACGGATAGCGGTTCTCAGGAACATATTTACAGCAGTTGTCATATTCAGGCCAAGCTCATTGAAAATTTCCTCTGCCTGATCTTTGATTGTTTTGTCTATGCGAATATTTAAATTAGTTGTTGCCATATAGAACACCTCCATTCAAGTATAGTATACTCAAGCGTTCGTTTGCTGTCAATACAATGTCATTATTATAGCAACAATGCTGAAAGTTTACGGAACGTCCTTGACGGAGTGATAATTATTCTTGTCTTATAAAGTGTGCCATGATAATATAAGGATGCAAAAGAGATGATGGGTGAGATTGGAGGTCGTGGAATGGGATATCTGTTTGAAAATATGGAGAAAATGGACATTCAGGCTGAAAGACGAAATACGCAAAGAGAAAAGAAGAGAGCTGATGAAGCAGAAAAAGAGAATCTGCGTTTACAGCAGGAAATTTTGCACTTGCAAGAGGAACTTGCCAGATTACAGAAAAAAGAGTAACTTGGGTGATTTATACAGTAGTTTGCTTATAAGCTTTTGAACTGCTGTATCATTTGGAGAAGCAGGAAACAAACCATATCTAAAGATATTGACGTAAATTTTAATGCCTGGAATTGGAAAGGAAAAGAGATACATGGAAATGGAAAACTTTTTCTTTGACAATTCCGGGCATTTATCTTTGAAAGGCATTCTATTTTATGTACATTCCATGCATATAATCCCCCTGCGGGATTTAAAATAGAATAGAATCTGTTTTTCAAGGAGACAATCTATGTTTCTTAAGGCAATAAAAAAAGCAGTTCTTCCTGTTTTGATCGGCAGCCTGTTAACTGGTCCGGGCTGCCGGATTACATATGGGTATGTGGGGGATTCCGGGAGAGCAATTTATGAGTATGCGGGGAAAAATAGCTGGGATACGGCTGTTCTTTTCCAGGAAGACAATAGCCAGGAAGAAAATACCGGAGACAATACTTCGGATACGGATACGCAGCAGGAAAACGCCTCGCCCCAGATCCCAGCCACCGACGACACCCTCATCCAGGCCCCTTCCGCGCTTCTCATGGAAGCCACCACCGGCACCGTGATCTACGAAAAAGACCCGGACACCCGCCGCAGCCCTGCCAGCATCACAAAAATCATGACCCTGATCCTGATTTTTGATGCTCTGGAAAATGGCACCCTGAAAATGACCGACACCGTTACCACCAGTGCCTACGCCAAATCCATGGGCGGCTCCCAGGTTTTCTTAGAAGAAGGGGAAACCCAGGATGTGGAAACCATGATTAAGTGCATTGTGATCGCATCCGGCAACGACGCCAGTGTGGCAATGGCGGAGCACATCGGCGGCAGCGAGCAGGAATTTGTCCGTCAGATGAACGAGCGGGCAGCAGGTCTTGGCATGGAAAACACCCATTTCGTGGACTGCTGCGGCTTGACAGACTCTACCGACCATTACACCACTGCCCGGGACATCGCCCTGATGAGCCGGGAGCTGATCACTAAATATCCCAAAATACTGGAATATTCCTCCATCTGGATGGAAAATATCACTCACGTCACCAGACAGGGCTCCAAGGAATTCGGCCTGACCAACACCAACAAGCTTCTTCGAAGCTACGAGGGTTGTGTCGGCCTCAAAACCGGAAGCACCAGCCTTGCCAAATACTGTGTATCCGCAGTTGCCGCCCGAAACGGCATCACTCTTATTTCCGTAGTCATGGCAGCGCCCGACTACAAGGTTCGCTTCAAGGATGCGGCTGCCATGCTGAACTACGGTTTTTCCAAAAGCAGTCTCTACACCGATGAAAACCCCGAAAAACTCCCTTCCATCGAAGTCCGAAAAGGAACCAAACCCACAACCGAAGTAAAATATGAAAAAACCTTCCAGTATCTAAGCTGCGACGGTAAAACCATAGGTGATGTCCAGACGAAACTGAATCTGAATCCACAGGTCCAGGCCCCAGTAAAAGCAGGCGACACAGCCGGAACCCTAGAATACTACGAAAACGGCAGAAAATTAGGCGAGATCAACATTCTTTTTACAGAAACCATAGAAAAAGCCACCTACAAAAACTGCCTGGAAAAAATAATTGCAGAAGCATTTTGACAAAACAGTCCCTGTCGGTTTATAATAAATTCTGTATGAAAATTTTTGCTGCTATCTTACAAAACAGACATGTCGCCTACCGGCGACATCACCATATATGAAAGTCAGCTGTTCCGCGCCTATGGGCGCTCCCACAGCTGCCGCCCGCATTCGTAATCCGGGCTATCGCCCTACTTACTCATACGGTCTAGCCCATCCGATATCCAAGAATTCGCTCATGCAAGCATGGCTCATTCTTGGCTGCCGTCTGGGACTTTCATAGTAAAAAATAGCAAAGACGGAGGGGAAACACATGAAACAACCAAAGAAAGAGCCAGGTAAGCTAAAGCTTCTGGCCCGCTATTATAAACCATATCAGGGACTGTTTTTCGCAGATCTGTTCTTTGCATTTCTGGGAGCAGCCGTAACTCTGGTCATTCCGCTGCTGGTGCGCTACATTATGAACACAGTAGGGGAAATGCCAGCCCAGGAAGCCAAAACCATTATCCTGAAAATCGGTATAGGAATGCTGGCATTGATCCTGGTACAGCTGGGAAGCCGTTATTTTATCACCTATTACGGACATATGATGGGCGCTTACATTGAGCACGATATGCGAAACGAGATTTTCAGCCACTATCAGAAGCTATCTTTCGCATTTTACGATAATCAAAAAGTAGGCCATCTGCTTTCCCGAATCACAAGCGATTTATTTGATATTACAGAGCTTCTGCATCACGGACCGGAAGATATTCTGATCTCCGTGATCAAGCTGTTCGGAGCGCTGATCATTCTGATGAACGTGAAGCCCCAGATGGCACTGCTTTGCTTTGCCATTGTAATCATTATGCTGATCTATGCGCTGGTTTACAATAAGAAAATGAAAAGCGCATTTAAGGAAAACCGCGTGCGCATGGGCGAGATCAACAGCCAGATCGAGGACAGTCTTTCCGGAATCCGCGTGGTGAAATCCTTTGGAAATGAGAAGCGTGAGATCGAGAAATTCCGCAAGGGAAATGAGCGCTTCGTGGATGCCAAGAGAGTGACTTACCGCTACATGGCAGGCTACCACGCAGGCATGGATGCCTTTACCACCCTGATTACAGTTGCAGCCTTGGTTTCCGGTGCTATGTTCCTTGCGTCCGGAAGCATTAGTGCCACAGACCTTGTGACCTTTCTTTTGTATATCAACAACTTCACCGAGCCGGTTACCAAACTGGTAAACTTCACTGAGCAGTTCCAGAACGGCTACAGCGGTTACGACCGTTTCCTGGAAATGATGTCCATTGCGCCGGATATTGAGGACGCGCCGGATGCAGTGCCGTTAGACCATGTGGACGGGGACATTCGCTTTGAAAATGTTTCCTTCCATTATGAGGACCATGATGACAAAGTTCTTTCCAATGTCAATCTGGAAGTGAAGCCGGGAGATTATGTTGCTCTTGTGGGCACCTCTGGCGCAGGCAAAACCACCCTGTGCAGCCTGATCCCCAGATTTTATGATGTAACCGAGGGCGCCATTTATCTGGATGGAAAAGACATCCGCAAGATCAAGCTGAAGGACCTTCGCCAGCAGATTGGAATTGTTCAGCAGGATGTATATCTGTTCGCAGGAAACATTATGGAAAATATCCGCTACGGCCGCCCGGATGCCACAGACGAGGAAGTCATCCGCGCAGCCAAGCTTGCCAATGCCCACGATTTTATTATGGAAATGCCGGATAACTACGCAACGGATATCGGCCAGCGGGGCGTGAAGCTTTCTGGCGGACAGAAGCAGCGCCTTTCCATTGCAAGAGCATTCCTGAAAAATCCGCCCATCCTGATCTTCGATGAGGCAACCTCTGCCCTTGACAACGAAAGCGAGAAGGTAGTCCAGGAGTCCCTAGAACGTCTTGCCAAAAACCGAACCACCTTCGTCATCGCCCACCGCCTTTCCACCATCCGCAACGCAAGACGAATCCTGGTCCTCACCGAAGACGGAATCGCAGAAGAAGGCACCCACCAGGAACTGATGGAAAAAGACGGCGTATACGCCAAGCTTTGTAAAGCTGGATTGTAAAAGTTACGAAAGGAAGACCGTACAATGAAAGAAATCCGAACCGAAGACGCAGTAGGCCACATCCTCTGCCACGACATTACCCAGATTATCAAAGATAAGAAAAAAGGCGTACTCTTCTCCAAAGGCCACATTGTAAAAGAAGAAGACATCCCCCTCCTCCTCTCCGTCGGCAAAGAGCACCTCTTTGTCTGGGAAAAGAAAGAAGGCATTCTTCATGAAAACGAAGGCGCTGACATCCTCTACAAAATCTGTGCCGGCCCCTCCATGCACGGAACTGATGTAAAAGAAGGCAAAATCGAGCTGGTAGCCGACACCGACGGCGTTCTGAAAATCCGCCGTGACGCCCTTCTGGCAGTCAACTCCCTCGGCGAGATGATGATCGCTTCCCGCCACGGTGATTTCCCTGTAAAAAAAGGCGACAAGCTGGCCGGAACCCGCATCATCCCCCTTGTGATCGAAAAAGAAAAAATGGACAAAGCCGTAGAAGCCGCAGGCCCGGACCCCATTTTTTCCATTCTTCCCTATCAGTTTAAAAAGGTAGGAATCGTCACCACCGGAAGCGAAGTCAAAAAAGGCTTGATCCAGGACACCTTTACCCCTGTGCTGAAAGACAAGCTGGCAGAATATCCGACCGAAGTTATCGGCCAGACCACCCCGGGAGATGACAAAGCCCAGATTACAGCCGACATTCTGGCCTTTATAGACCAGGGCGCAGACATGGTAATCTGCAGCGGCGGCATGAGCGTTGACCCGGACGACCGCACCCCAGGAGGAATCCGCGACACCGGAGCCAGAGTGGTAACCTACGGTGCCCCGGTGCTTCCAGGCGCCATGCTTCTGATTGCTTACTACGAAAAAGACGGCAAACGCATTCCCATCCTTGGCCTGCCAGGATGCGTCATGTATGCGAAACGAACCGTATTTGATCTTGTTCTGCCAAGAATCATGGCAGACGATGAAATTTTCGCCGAAGAAGTGGCAGCCTACGGCGAAGGCGGCCTTTGCCTGAACTGTAAAGTCTGTACCTTCCCCAACTGCGGATTTGGAAAATAAAGAAAACACAAAAGGAGACCTATGGGCGAATTCCGAACTGTAACCTACGAAGTTCACAACCCCAAAATAAAACAAAACCAGAGCGTGCGTTTCGCCGTCCTTGCGGATGTTCACGGCAGCGAATTTGGAACAGACAACTGCGACCTGCAGGCAAAAATCCGGGAAAACCTGCCAGATGCCATTCTTGTAGCTGGAGACATGGTTGTGCGAAAAGATGTATCCACCCTGGAAAACGCCCGGAAGCTTCTTATTTCCCTGGCAAAGGATTTTCCTGTTTTCTATGGTCTGGGAAATCACGAATCCAAAATGAAAATAGAGGGCTATCCCTGCCAGAGCGAATATCTGGAATACGAACAGTCCCTGAGGAAAGCTGGCGTCCATATCCTGACAAATGAGAAATACGAATTCCAGGCAAAAGGCACCTCCCTTGTTATAAACGGCCTGGAACTTCCTTTAGAATATTATCACAAGCCAACCTCCCCAAAGCTTACAGACCAGGCAATGGAACAGCTTATGGGAAAACCGGAGCCGGACGCGGTAAACATTCTCCTCGCCCACAGTCCCAAATACGGCAGAACCTATTTTAACTGGGGCGCAGACCTGATCCTGTCCGGCCACTACCACGGCGGCGTGCTGCGTTTTTCCAGGCACATAGGCACCATCAGTCCCCAGCTCATGCCTTTTCCCAGGTACTGCTGCGGGGATTTTTACCAGGACGGGCAGTGCATGATCGTAAGCGCCGGGCTTGGGGAACACACCATGCCCCTTCGGATCCACAACCCCAGAGAACTGATTTTTATAGAAATGAAATCTTAAGGGAAGAAAGGAAAGCTCATGGCAATCTCCGTAAAACTAAATGTTTTTGAAGGACCGCTTGACCTGCTCCTTCACCTGATCGATAAAAATAAAATTGACATTTACGACATCCCCATTGTGGAGATCACAGACCAGTACATGGAATACATTCACGCCATGGAAAAAGAAGACTTAGGCGTGATGAGCGAGTTTATGGTTATGGCGGCCACTCTTCTTGACATCAAATGCCGGATGCTTCTTCCAAAAGAAGTAAACGAGGAAGGGGAGGAGGAAGACCCAAGAGCCGAGCTTGTCCAGAAGCTTCTGGAATATAAGATGTACAAATACATGTCTTACGAGCTGAAGGACAAAATGGACGATGCCAGCGGAGTCTATTACCGTGCTCCCGACGTGCCGGAGGAAGTGCTTCAGTACCGGGAGCCTGTGGATCCATCTGAACTGCTGGCTGGGCTGACCCTGGAAAAGCTCCACGCCATTTACCAGTCCATCATCCGCAGGCAGGAAGACAAGGTGGACCCCATCCGAAGCCGTTTCGGCAGGATTGAAAAAGAAGAAGTCAGTCTTTCAGATAAAATGCTTGAGATGAAAGAATTTGCAAAGACCCACAGAAAGTTCAGCTTTAAGGACCTTTTGAAAAAGCAGTGCTCCAAGGTGCAGGTGATCGTCACCTTCCTTTCCGTGCTGGAGCTGATCAAAATGGGACACATCCATGTGGTGCAGGAGGAGATTTTTGACGACATCCAGATCGATGTTGTGACTGATCCTGAAACCTGGAAAAATCTCACGGAATTTGCAGAGGAAGGATAATATATGGAAATCAGACAATTAGAAGGAGCCATTGAGGCCATTCTGTTTACAATGGGAGAGGCGGTGGAGCTTTGCCAGATCGCGAAAGCCATCCAGCAGGACAAGGCCACCACAGAGAAGCTGATCCACAATCTCATGGACAAATACCAGGATGAGGGCAGGGGAATCCACATTATCGAGCTGGAAAATTCCTATCAGCTTTGCACCAAGCGGGACTATTACGGCTGCCTGATCCGCATCGCTATGCAGCCCCAGAAGCCGGCACTTACCGACGTTATGCTGGAGACTTTGTCCATCATTGCCTACAAGCAGCCGGTGACCAAGGCAGAGATCGAGAAGATCCGAGGGGTAAAAAGCGACCACGCAGTGAACAAGCTGGTGGAATATAATTTGGTCAAAGAGCTTGGAAGACTGGATGCACCGGGACGCCCCATCCTTTTTGGAACCACCGAGGAATTTCTTCGAACCTTCGGCGTGCAGGGCCTGGAAGAGCTTCCTTCTGTGGACCCGGTGAAAATGGCAGACTTCAAGGCGGAGGCAGAAGAAGAGATACAGCTGAAGCTGGACGTATAAAAGGCTGCCAGCGGTATAAGCTAAGTGATGCAGGATGGAACATATGAGCCGCAGCTTTTGCGGCATAAGACAGGAGAGGATAAAAATGCCAACAACATACGCACATGATCTGTTTGGACAGAAAGTATACAGGCAGATGCCGGAAGAAGTAAAAAAAGTCATCAGGGAAAATGGGGAGCTGTACCGCATCGGACTGCACGGCCCGGACATCTTCTTTTATTATTTTATTTTCAAAAATCATGTCAGCGGCGTTGGATACCGGATGCATAAGGAAAAAGCCAGAGCCTTTTTCATCCAGGGAATGAGTCAGGTGCGTGAGACCAAGGATCAGGCCCTGCTTGCCTATCTTCTTGGTTTTGGCTGCCATTATCTTCTGGATTCCGCCTGCCATCCTTTTGTAAACGAGATGCACGACAAGGGGCGGATTTCCCACAGCCTTCTGGAAATCGAGTTTGACCGCTTGCTTATGGAAGAAACAGGGAAAGACCCTTATACCTATTATCCTTCCGTATGCATCGCGGCAAAGGAGCGAAATGCAAAAGAAATCCACAAGGTCTTTCCCCTTGTAAAAACAGGGGATATTCTTCTGAGCCTGAAGCTTATGAAATGGATTACCAACCAGCTGGTATGCGATGACGGCGGCGCAAGACGTGCCCGTCTGGCCAGAATTTCCAGTCTGGGGGGCCATAAAGCCCAGTCAGCCCTGATCGACCACTACATGATGGTCCATCCGGCAGGGGGCAGCAAGGAGCTTGTAGAGGAACTGAACCGGCTGTTTGAAGAGGAAGTGAAAAAGGCGCCTGGGGAACTGCTTGAGCTATATCAGCTTTCCAAGGAGGATCATCCGTTATCAGATCGGTGGAATTTAACTTATAACGGGTGATAATATCTTTTCAGGGGGCGGACATTCTTCGAAATCTCCGCCCCTGAGTCATATCCCGGACATGTCTGCGTAAAATGAATATATGGAAGATTAGAGCGTGTTTGAATATGAGGGGATGTGGAATATGAAGAAAAAAGGAAAAAGATTTCTTTGCAGACTTCTTATCCTGATCACCGGGACGGTATCTGTAGGGCAGGCATCCGCAAGCGCCGGAGCGGCAGACCTTCAGGGAGTGAGCACCGTGGTACAGATGATCCCGGCAGCGGTGGACATGAACGAAACAGATGGCCCCGGAAGCCTGTATGCCCTTTCGGCTGTTCTCATGGACGGAGATTCCGGCAGAGTGCTTTACGAAAAAGAGGGTTACACAGCCAGGCCGAACGCCAGCACCACAAAGGTGATGACCTGCATCCTGGCCCTGGAAAACGGAAAAGGCGACGACTACGTAATGGTTTCCAAAAATGCCGCCGCCCAACCCGAGGTAAAGCTTGGCTTAAAAGAAGGGGAGCAGTATTACCTGGAAGATCTTCTCTATTCCCTGATGCTGAAAAGCCACAACGACACTGCCGTGGCCATTGCCGAGCACATCGGCGGCTCTGTGGAAGGCTTTGCCCACATGATGAACGAAAAAGCAAAGGAAATCGGCTGCACCAGCACCCATTTTGTCACTTCAAACGGCCTGGACGGTGCAGATGCAGGAGGTGTTCATGAGACCACAGCCCGGGACCTTGCCCTGATCATGAGTTACGCCATCAAAAACAAAACCTTTCTTCACATTACCCAGACAAGAGATTATTCTTTTTACGACCTTTCCGGGAACCGGCAGTTTTCCGTGCACAATGCAAACGCCTTTCTGGACATGACCCCGGACGCCATTTCCGGGAAAACCGGATTCACAGGAAATGCAGGCTACTGTTATGTGGGCGCCTGCAAAAATGAGGGCAGAACCTTTATTATCGCTCTTCTTGGCTGCGGATGGCCCAACAACAAAAGCTACAAATGGAAGGACACCATGAAGCTTCTGGAATATGGAAAGGAAAACTTCCATAAAGAAGTGTACTGGCAGGAGCCTGCCATTCCCGAAATCCAGGTGAAGGACGGCGTTTCGGAAAACAGTACCGTTTCCGATGAGAGCCCGGCACAGTCCGAGCAAAACCTGTCAGCCGGCTTAGGGAAAGCTGCATTTATAAAAGGCGTCATCCAGGCAGAAGACTCCGACAAAAAGAAAGAGGTCCTTTTAAAGGACAGTGAAAAAGTCACCTGCAATGTCCGTCTCCAGAAGTCACTTGCTGCCCCTGTGAAAAAAGGGCAGAAGATTGGCCAGGTCACCTTTTCCATCGGAGAACTGGTGCTGGATGACTATTTTGTAACCGCAGACCGCAATATCGTCAAAATTACCTATTTGTGGTGCGTAAATAAAGTATTTCATGACTTTTTCCACTAAAAAGCCTGATGAAATATGTATGATATATCAAAAAATCCCCCGAATTTCGAGGGATTTTTTTGCATAAAAACACGGAAAACTATTGAAAAATTATGTGAAAAAATGTACAATTAGAATCGGCAGATTTTTTGGTTATACTTTTAAATTTTTATAAAATGGAGGGCAAGAAAGAATGAGTAACACAACACAAAGCTTAGCGGGCACAAGAATCACTTCTTTGCTGGACGCGAACAGTTTTGTTGAAATCGGCCAAAGTGTAACAGCCAGAAATACAGATTTCAACATGACTGAAAAAAAAGCACCTTCAGACGGTGTTATTACCGGATATGGTGTGATTGATGGAAATCTGGTGTATGTGTACAGCCAGGATGTTTCCGTACTGAACGGAACCGTAGGCGAAATGCATGCCAAGAAGATTACCAGACTTTATGATATGGCTATGAAGACCGGTGCTCCGGTGATCGGCCTGATCGACTGTGCAGGTCTGCGTCTCCAGGAGGCAACTGATGCGCTGGAAGCATTCGGTGAGATCTATATGAAACAGACTCTGGCTTCCGGACTGATCCCACAGATCACAGGTATCTTCGGCACCTGCGGTGGTGGTATGGCACTTGTACCGGCACTGACAGACTTTACCTTTGTGGAAGAGAAGAAAGGTAAACTGTTCGTAAATACCCCGAATGCCCTTGCCGGCAACAATATCTCCAAATGTGATACATCTGCTGCCAAATTCCAGAGCGAAGAGACAGGTCTTGTAGACGGAATCGGCACAGAGGATGAAATCCTTGGAAAGATCCGTGAACTCGTAACATATCTGCCATCTAACTGCGAAGACACTGATTCCTACATGGAGTGCACAGACGACTTAAACCGCGTATGCGAGGACATTGAGAACTGCACAGGCGACACAGCCATTGCACTTTCCAGAATCGCAGACAACGGACAGTTCTTCGAAGTAAAAGCAGACTATGGCAAGAACGTTGCGGTTGGATTCATCAGACTGAACGGAGCTACCGTTGGTGCTGTTGCAAACAGAAGCGAGAGCTATGACGCTGAGGGCAACAAGGCATGGGAGTCTGACGGAAGACTTTCTGCACGCGGCGCAAGAAAAGCAGCAGAATTCGTGAAATTCTGTGACGCTTTCGAGATCCCGGTACTTACTCTTACCAATGTAGAAGGCTTCGAGGCTACTGTATGCAGCGAGAAGATGATGGCGAAATCCGTAGGACAGCTGGTTCATGCATTTGCAAATGCTACTGTTCCGAAGGTTAACGTGATCATCGGCAATGCATTCGGAACTGCTTACACAGCTATGAACAGCAAGGCAATCGGCGCAGATATGGTATATGCATGGGAGAATGCCCAGATCGGCATGATGGATGCAGATCTTGCAGCGAAGATCATGTATGCAGGCGATGACGCAGCCACTCTTAATGAGAAGGCAGCAGAGTACAGAGAGCTTCAGAATTCCGTTTCCTCTGCAGCAGCAAGAGGATATGTTGACACCATTATCAGCCCGGCTGATACAAGAAAATATGTGATCGGAGCATTTGAAATGCTGTTCACAAAAAGGGAAGAACGTCCGTCCAAGAAACACGGCACGGTCTAAGCGAGGTGGAGCATATGAAACAGATTTTTAAGAAAGTATCCTCCCTTTGCACAGTACTCCTTATGATGGCAGTTCTCACTCTTACAGGCGCATCTGCAGTATGGGCGGAAGAGGTGGACGACACTGTAAAGCAGACGCTGATCACCACTGCTGAGGGACTTACGGATACCATCGTTACTCTTGGCGATGAGGACATTGAGAACTATTCCAAGTCTTCTGATGCATTTACAACATCTGCAATGTCTGCATGGGCAGGCTCCAAGTCAGAGCTTGGTGCCCTGAAGGAAAGAAGCGGTGAAGTGGAAGTAAAAGCTTCTGATGACGGATATACCGTTACTGTTCCGGCTTCCTTTGAAAAGGCAGATGCAAACTTTGTTTATGTATTTGACGGCTCTACAGGAGCACCTACATCTCTTACTGTAGACGTTCAGTACTCCATGGCTGAGACCTTAAGAAGAGCTGTTATGAATACCATCATGGGTATTGCAATTGTATTCATCGTTCTTATTTTCCTGAGCTTCCTTATCTACCTGTTCCGATTCATTCCGAATCCGGAGGCAAAGAAAAAGGCTCAGGCTGCAGCGGCACCTGCACCTGTTCCGGTGGCAGCACCAGCAGTAGAGGAGCCGGCAGATGATACAGAACTGATCGCGGTTATCGCAGCAGCTATTGCAGCAGCTGAGGGAACCACCACTGATGGATTCGTAGTTCGTTCCATCCGCAAAATCAATCGTAAAAAAAGATAAGTACAGGAGGATCCTAAAATGAAAAGTTATACAATTACCGTTAATGGAACAGCATATGAAGTAACTGTTGAAGAGACAGGAAGCGTATCCGCACCAGCAGCTGCAGCATCGGCAGCAGCTCCTAAGGCAGCACCGGCACCAAAGGCAGCTCCGAAAGCAGCAGCCGGAGCAGGCTCTGTTAAAGTTGCAGCTTCCGTACCTGGAAAAGTTCTGAAAATCGCAGCAACTGTTGGACAGGCTGTAAAAGCCGGAGACAACATTGTAATCCTGGAATCCATGAAGATGGAGATTCCGGTAGTAGCTCCTCAGGACGGAACCGTTGCAAGCATTGATGTTGCAGAAGGTGCCTCTGTAGAAAATGGAGATACCCTGGCAACAATGAACTAAGTCGGGAGGTAATAAGATGTCTTATGTAGCAGACACTCTGTCCAACCTGATCCATCAGACCGCGTTCTTTAACCTGACATGGGGTAACTATCTGATGATTGTGGTTGCTTGTGTATTTTTATATCTTGCCATTGCAAAGGGATTTGAGCCGCTTCTTCTTGTTCCTATTGCATTTGGTATGCTCCTTGTTAATATTTATCCGGACATTATGGCTAATCCGGAAGACATGTCCAACGGCGTTGGTGGTCTTCTTCATTATTTCTATATCCTTGATGAGTGGAGTATTCTTCCATCCCTTATCTTCATGGGTGTAGGTGCGATGACAGACTTCGGTCCTCTGATCGCAAACCCGAAGAGCTTCCTGATGGGTGCTGCAGCACAGCTTGGTATCTACATGGCTTACTTCCTTGCAATCTTCCTTGGATTCAATGGTAAGGCAGCAGCAGCAATCTCCATCATCGGCGGTGCTGATGGCCCGACTTCCATCTTCCTTGCCGGTAAGCTTGGACAGACAGCTCTTATGGGACCGATCGCTGTAGCGGCATATTCCTATATGTCACTGGTTCCGATCATTCAGCCTCCGATCATGAAACTGTTTACAACTGAGAAAGAGCGTAAGATCAAAATGGAACAGCTTCGTCCTGTATCCAAGCTTGAGAAGATCCTCTTCCCAATTGTGATCACAATCGTTGTCTGCATGATTCTTCCTACAACTGCTCCTCTGGTTGGTATGCTTATGCTTGGCAACCTGTTCAGAGAGTGCGGCGTTGTTAAACAGCTTACAGAGACAGCTTCCAATGCACTTATGTACATCGTAGTTATCCTTCTTGGAACATCTGTTGGTGCATCCACAAGTGCTGAGGCATTCCTTAATGTTGATACTCTGAAAATCGTTGTATTAGGTCTTGTGGCATTTGCATGCGGTACCTTCGGAGGCGTTATGCTTGGAAAGATTATGTGCAAGCTTACAGGCGGCAAGATCAACCCGCTTATCGGTTCTGCTGGTGTATCTGCAGTACCTATGGCAGCCCGTGTTTCCCAGAAGGTTGGTGCTGAGGCTGATCCTACCAACTTCCTTCTGATGCATGCAATGGGACCAAACGTTGCCGGTGTTATCGGTACAGCAGTTGCTGCCGGAGCATTCATGGCAATTTACGGAATCTGACAATGCCAGGTTTTCAAAGCCGAAAAGCGGCGGAACGATCCGCAGGCATTGGTTCGTGTCAAAAAGAATTTTTGACACGAACTTCATTATAAAAATATAAGGAGAACAATTATGGCAGAAATTGAAAAAAAACCTGTTAAAATTGTGGAAACCATTCTGCGTGATGCACATCAGTCCCTGATTGCAACCCGTATGACAACAGAGCAGATGCTTCCAATCGTTGATAAACTTGATAAAGTAGGCTACCATGCAGTAGAGTGCTGGGGCGGTGCTACTTTCGATGCAAGCCTTCGTTTCCTTCATGAGGATCCGTGGGAAAGACTTCGTAAATTACGTGACGGATTCAAGAACACCAAGCTGCAGATGCTTTTCCGCGGTCAGAACATTCTTGGATATCGTCCGTATGCAGATGACGTTGTTGAGTACTTTGTACAGAAATCTCTGGCAAATGGTATTGATATCATCCGTATCTTTGACTGTATGAATGACCTTCGTAACCTTCAGACTGCTGTACATGCTGCAAACAAGGAGCATGGCCATGCACAGGTTGCACTTTCCTATACACTTGGTGATGCTTACACTCTGGAATACTGGACAAGCATTGCAAAACGTATCGAGGAAATGGGAGCAGATTCCATCTGTATCAAGGATATGGCCGGACTTCTTCTTCCATATAAAGCAACAGAGCTTGTTACTGCACTGAAGGAGACTGTTAAGATCCCGATCGATCTTCATACACATTACACCTCAGGTGTAGCTTCCATGACTTACTTAAAGGCTGTTGAAGCTGGCGTTGATATTATCGACACTGCAATGTCTCCATTTGCACTTGGTACTTCCCAGCCTGCAACAGAGGTTATGGTTGAGACCTTCAAGGGAACACCATATGATACAGGCTTTGATCAGCAGCTCCTTGCTGAAATCGCAGATTACTTCCGTCCAATGCGTGACGAGGCTCTTGAGAGCGGTCTTCTCAATCCGAAGAACCTTGGTGTAAACATCAAGACTCTTCTGTATCAGGTACCGGGTGGTATGTTATCCAACCTTACCTCCCAGCTGAAGGAGCAGCATGCAGAAGACAAATTCTATGATGTTCTTGAAGAAGTTCCGCGTGTTCGTAAAGACCTTGGTGAGCCGCCGCTTGTTACTCCGTCTTCCCAGATCGTTGGTACACAGGCTGTATTCAATGTTCTTATGGGCGAGAGATACAAGATGGTTACCAAAGAGACAAAGGATGTTCTCAGCGGAAAATACGGCGCAACAGCAAAACCATTCAATCCGGAAGTACAGAAGAAGTGCATCGGTGATGTAAAACCGATCACATGCCGTCCGGCAGACCTTCTGGACAACGAGCTGGATAAGCTTGAGGGAGAGATGGCACAGTACAAGGAGCAGGATGAGGATGTTCTGTCCTATGCACTGTTCCCGCAGGTTGCTACTAATTTCTTCAAGTATCGTCAGGCTCAGCAGACAAAGGTTGATGAGACTGCTGCTGATACTAAGAACGGAGCATATCCGGTTTAATCAGTGATGAATAATTTACCGAAGGGGCAGCCGTTATGGCTGTACCTGCGGTAACAATGACGAAAGACACGTGCAGAAAATATTTGCACGTGTCTTTTTAAAAAAGAAATGTGAAAGGTTTTATATGAGTAAAATACTGATCGTAGGCGGCGGGGCTGCCGGAATGATGGCAGGCGTTTTCCTGGCAAGAGCAGACCATGAAGTCCACATCCTGGAAAAAAATGAGAAGCTTGGAAAGAAAGTGTATATTACAGGAAAGGGACGCTGTAATGTTACAAATAACTGTGACACGGAAGAATTGTTCAAGGCAGTGATGTCCAACCCCAAATTTCTGTACAGCGCCTTCTATTCCTTTACACCCCAGGACGTCATGGAGTTTTTTGAGGAAGCAGGCGTACCGCTGAAAACAGAAAGAGGCAATCGTGTATTCCCTGTATCCGACCGTTCTTCTGATATTATCCGCGGCCTGGAGCGGGAACTGAAGAAGGCAGGCGTGCACATTCACCTTCGCACAGAAGTGAAAACTGTAAGTGCTGACCCTTATGAGGAACCCGATGTGGATGAGAAAAAGGCACACCACAGCAGAGTCACAGGCGTGCAGTTATCTGACGGAAACTTCCTGGAGGGGGACTGCGTTCTGGTTGCTACCGGAGGGCTTTCCTATCAGGCGACCGGTTCCACAGGAGACGGCTACCGCTTTGCCCGGGAGACAGGCCATAAGGTGACAGAGCTTTCCCCGTCCCTGGTTCCTCTTAAAACAAAAGAAGACTACATTCCCAGACTCCAGGGCCTTTCCCTGAAGAACACAGAGCTGACCATCAAATCCGGGAAGAAAGTTCTTTTCCAGGATTTCGGCGAGATGATGTTCACTCACTTTGGCGTGACTGGTCCCATGATCTTATCTGCAAGTGCCCACATTGGCAAACAGCTGCAGAAATCCGGCGAGCTTAATGCTTATCTGGACTTAAAGCAGGCCCTTACCATGGAGCAGCTGGACGCCAGGATCTTAAGGGAGTTTGAGGCAGGACAGAATAAGCAGTTTAAGAATGTGATTGGGGTACTTTTCCCATCTTCTCTGACGCCGGTTATGCTGGAGCTCGGAGGAATTTCGCCGGAAAAGAAGATCCATGACATTTCCAGGGAAGAGAGGATCCACTTTGAAGAACTGGTGAAGGCGTTCCCATTTACCATCAATGGAATGGGAGAGTACAAGGAAGCGGTTATCACTAGAGGAGGTGTTTCCGTGAAGGAGGTACAGCCGGGCACCATGGAGTCCAGGAAGGTGAAGAACCTTTACTTCATTGGAGAGGTGCTGGATCTGGACGCGGTAACAGGCGGCTATAACCTTCAGATTGCATGGTCCACCGCATATCTGGCTGCCATGGCGTTGAAAAATGCCTGAAAATGTGGTATTATCAAATAAGGAATGTTAGGGTCAAAATTGCCCCTAACCTGATATCTGCGAATTGCTCTGCTGCGAGGCAGCTCCCGCAATTCTGCGGGGCCCAAGTTCAAAAGCTTTATCGTGCAAGCACGAACAGCTTTTTGACCTTTTGCCCCTGATATCAGATACAAAATGTACCAGGAGGTAACACAATAATGGGATGCAATATCGCCATTGACGGACCGGCAGGAGCCGGCAAGAGCACCATTGCCAAAAGAGTGGCAAAGGAGCTTTCATTTATCTATGTAGATACAGGTGCCATGTACCGTGCAGTTGCACTTTATCTGCAGAAGAAAGGAATCGACGGAACGGATTCCCAGGCAGTTGCAGATCACTGTCAGGAAGCAGAGGTTTCTATCCGCTATGAAGATGGAGAACAGCTGGTGATCCTGAACGGGGAGAATGTTAATGCCTGTATCCGCACGGAAGAAGTGGGAAATATGGCGTCCAAGACCTCTGCCAACCCGGCAGTCCGCGCACATCTTCTCAACCTGCAGAGAAATCTTGCAGAGAAGAACAATGTGGTAATGGACGGCCGCGATATCGGAACCATTGTTCTGCCCGATGCCCAGGTGAAGATTTTCCTCACTGCAAGCGTAGAGACCAGAGCGAACAGACGCTATGAGGAATACCTTGCCAAGGGTGAGAAAGCAGATCTGGAAGATATTAAGAAGGATATCGAGATCCGCGACCATCAGGACATGACAAGAGAGATTTCCCCTCTTCGCCAGGCTGAGGATGCAGTGCTTGTGGATTCCTCCAATATGAACATTGAGGAAGTGGTAGCCGCAATTCTTGGAATTTACAGAGATAAGGTGGAATAAACCATGGAAGTAAAGGTTGCGAAAACAGCAGGCTTTTGCTTTGGTGTGCAGCGCGCGGTAGACAAGGTCTACGAGCTGATCGGCAGCCATCCGGACAAGCTGTTTACTCTTGGCCCCATTATTCACAATGAGGAAGTGGTGAACGACCTGGAGAAAAAAGGCGTCCGGGTTGCCTCTGAGGAGGATCTGAAGACGCTCCCGGAAGGCAGCACCGTAGTGATCCGTTCCCACGGCGTTGGAAAGGAAGTGTACGACCGTCTGGAAGAATACGGACTTTCCTATGTGGATGTGACCTGTCCCTTTGTGCTGAAGATCCACAGGATTGTGGAGAAAGAGAGCAGGGCAGGTTCCCATGTGGTGATCATCGGCGATCCGGATCACCCGGAGGTTGTAGGAATCTGCGGCTGGTGCATGGGTCCCTGCACCGTCATAAAAACGGAACAGGATGCGCTGGATTTTGTGCCTCCGCCGGGTAAAAACATATGTATTGTGTCGCAGACAACATTTAATTACAATAAATTTAAAGATTTAGTTGAAATTCTCCGCAAAAAGAGGTATGATAATACTGTTTTAAATATTCTTAATATTTTAAACACTATTTGTAATGCTACCGAAGAACGGCAGAGAGAAGCAAAGAGCATAGCCGGAGAGGTAGACACTATGTTGGTCGTAGGCGGCAGACATAGTTCCAATACTCAAAAGCTGTTTGAAATATGTAAAAAGGAATGTGAAAATACTTACTATATACAAACACCTGTAGACTTGGATTCAGATATGTTCCAATGCAGTAGTTATGTAGGTATTACAGCAGGGGCTTCAACCCCAAAGAAAATTATTGAGGAGGTTCAAGAACATGTCAGAATTAAGTTTTGAACA
Source organism: Blautia acetigignens (assembly GCF_025566865.1). Taxonomy (NCBI): domain Bacteria; kingdom Bacillati; phylum Bacillota; class Clostridia; order Lachnospirales; family Lachnospiraceae; genus Blautia; species Blautia acetigignens. Next base: position 93,120 of record NZ_JAOQJM010000014.1, on the reverse strand, counting down.
GATGCTGGAAGATTCCGTAAAAACAATCAGAAATGGAGAAATCGTACAGGGAAAGGTCATCGATGTAAAAGAAGATGAAATTATCCTGAACATTGGCTATAAGGCTGATGGTATTATCACCAAGAGTGAATATAGCAATGATCCTTCCATAGTACTTACCGACGCTGTACATGTAGGTGACTCCATGGAAGCCAAAGTGCTTAAGGTAAACGATGGCGAAGGCCAGGTTATCTTAACCTACAAGAGACTTGCTGCAGAGAAAGGCAACAAACGTCTTGAGGAAGCATTCGAGAACCAGGAAGTATTAACTGCTCCTGTAACTCAGGTACTTGACGGCGGATTATGTGTAAATGTTGAGGAGACTCGTGTATTCATCCCTGCAAGCCTTGTTTCCGATACTTATGAGAAAGACCTCAGCAAATACGCTGATCAGGAGATCGAATTCGTTATCACAGAGTTCAATCCAAGAAGACGCCGCATCATTGGTAACCGCAAACAGCTTCTTGTTGCTGAGAAGGCTAAGAAACAGCAGGAGCTTATGGAGCGCATCCATGTTGGCGATACTGTAGACGGTGTTGTTAAGAATGTTACAGATTTCGGTGCATTCATTGATCTGGGCGGCGCTGACGGACTGCTTCACATCTCTGAGATGTCCTGGGGCAGAGTAGAGAACCCGAAGAAGGTTTTCACAGTTGGTGAGACTGTTAAGGTTATGATCAAAGACATCAAGGGTGAGAAGATTGCTCTTACAATGAAATTCCCGGAGGAGAATCCATGGCTTACAGCAGCCGAGGATTTCGCAGTTGGAAATGTAGTAACAGGTAAAGTTGCTCGTATGACAGACTTCGGTGCATTCGTAGAGCTTGCTCCTGGAGTAGATGCACTTCTTCATGTATCTCAGATTTCCAGAGAGCACGTTGCAAAACCATCTGATGTACTTTCCATCGGACAGGAGATCCAGGCTAAGGTTGTTGACTTCAATGGTGAAGACAAGAAGATCAGCCTGAGCATGAAGGCTCTTGAGGCTCCGGCAGAGGACGCACCTGTAGAGGAATAATGTAAAGAATTACCGCCATTCACAGGTTATTGTGAATGGCGGTTGCTTTTCGTATCAGAATGAGAACTGGTAAGTTTGGCTTATCAGAAATTTAAGGAGGCATTTTCCGCGATGGAAGATGTCTCCTTTTAAATTATGTTATTTCAGCTTCCAGAACAAATATTCCATGGTATGTACCAGATATTGTCTCTGCTTTTCTGAATTCTGCAGAAACTCTTCCGAGCAGGGGAACCAGGTATAGCAGGTGTCTCTTGTGGCGGACTGCTTCAACCCTTTTTCCATAAATTTGCTGATGGATTTTGGGACGGCCATGTCTTCGCCGGGGAGATAGTCGTAATGCTTGTAATCACTGTAATACTGGCGAATCCGTCCGTTTACAGGGCAGGTAAGTACGCTCACCAGATTTTCATGTCCGGTAATGTAGAACTCCTCAGTGCGGTTGGAAAAGGCGGCAGGAAGAGTATAGGGAAGCTTCAGCTGCAGAATCAGGTTTTCCTCGTCGAAATCCGCTCCGTTTGCCTGGAAATCTCCGCTTTTCAGGGAAAGATATCCCATCATCTTAAACACATCTCCAAGACCCAGAAGGTCCTCCATATTATGTCCCATCACAATATCCAGATCTGTCTGTTCCCTGCGTGACATATATTTTTTGTAAATGCGGATGCAGTCGCCGCCGTTGCAGTAGACACGCTTGTGTTCTCCAAGAAAGGCTTCCATTTGCTCCTGTTTCAGTCCTGGAAGCTTCAGAAATCCTTTTAAGGGGCGGAGAATCTTATAAAGGTCAATAGAAGGAAGCCCTTCAAATGGATCCGGCAGTTCATGAAACGCAAGCCGTGCCTGAAGATAAGGCTGGTCGAACGCATCGCCATTGTATTGAACGGTGCAGGTGAATTTTTTCAAAAATTCGGAAAAAACCTCCAGAAGCTGCTTTTCTTCCCGAAAATCCGGTGCCAGCCACTGATACAGCTGCCAGCCCTCATTTCCTTCATAGCACACAGCTCCGATCATGTATAAAAAAGAGGAATTTCGTCCTAATCCGGTGGTTTCAATATCGTAAAATAAAGGGGCAAAATCTACCTGATTTTTCCCGTTCCCAGATAAATTTTTAACAGTCTCAAAGTCTGGAAACCCTTGTAAAATCGGCATTTTTTTAACAATCATCCTGCTTATACTCCTTTCATGGATTGTATTCAATTATACACAATTTTTTTCTTTTTAGGTAGTGAATTTTTTTACAAAATGAGGTATAGTAGAATATAGAGAATAGTCAGAATATATAAAATACCAGGACCAAAAGTTCAAAAAGCTGTAAGGAGCAAGTCCTGGCATTAATAAAAAGAAAAGGAGAAACACATGTGGGATTTAGCAATTAATGGAGTAGATTTCTATCACATAGCCAACTGGTTTTACATATACAGTTTTCTTGGATGGCTGTGGGAAACCTGCTACGTATCTGTAAGGAAAGGCAAGCTGATCAACAGAGGCTTTATTAACGGCCCGTTGTGTACCATCTATGGCTGCGGAGCACTTGCCGTTTATCTGATCCTTCTTCCGGTAAGCGAAAATCTGCTTCTTTTATTTGTAGGAGGAATTGTAGTCGCCACTGCACTGGAATATGTGACAGCGGTATTGATGGAGAACATTTTCCATACATCCTGGTGGGATTACAGCGATAAGAAATTTAATTTCCAGGGACGTATCTGCCTTGGCTGTTCCCTTGGATGGGGATTGTTTACGGTAGGACTTTTCCGGGTGCTGCATCCGGTTGTATCGGATTTTGTGGAGTTGTATTCCAGGAGAACCGGAGAAATCGCGGTCTGTGTGATTACGGTGGTCTACATTGTGGACTTCGCTTTTTCCGCAGCAGCAGCATTCCACATCCACGAGCGCATTCCTGCATGGGAGCAGGCGCTGGATCAGATGCGAGTGGAGCTGCTTGTGCAGGCCCGTGAGAAGATGGAGAATCTGGAAGAGAGCAGCGGCCTTTCCCGTGAGAAGATCAAGCAGCAGCTTGGTGACAAGCTTGGCCGTCTGGACGATATCGCCCTGATCAAGGAGCTGGAAGAGAAGCGCTCTGTTATGATGACCGATATCTCCGAGGAACTGCAGAAGCGCAAAGAGGCAATGGCAGGAAAAGTCAGCCACAATATGCAGCGTTTCGTAAAGGCATACCCGAACCTGAACCGTGGCTATAAGATCCACAAAAAATACGGTTTCGGCAAAAGAAAAAAAGATGCGGATCAGAAATAACAGAAGCGCATCAGAAGGAATGAAAGATTATAATAAGTTTTTTCAATGCGGAAGTCTTATGGATCATACAGATAACCATAACAGCTTTCTGCCGTCGGGAAAGGCGGAGAGCTGTCCGAATCAGACAAAAGGGAAACAAAGAGTTATAAATCAGACAAAGAAATCAGGTTGCTGCGGACAAAAGAGTCAGTGATCAATACTATAAAGGCGGTGAATATTAGTGCGGTTAACTTTTAAAGGCGGCGTACATCCCTTCGAGGGAAAAGAAATGTCAAAGGACTGCCCGGTGGAGAAATATCTCCCCAAGGCTGATCTGGCGTATCCATTGTCCCAGCACATTGGTGCTCCGGCCAAGCCTGTGGTTGCAAAAGGTGACCATGTGCTGGCAGGACAGATGATCGCAGAAGCAGGCGGATTCGTATCTTCCCCTATTCATGCTTCTGTATCCGGAACTGTGAAAGGCATCGAGAAACGGCTCACAGCTACCGGAAGCATGGTGGATTCCATTATTGTGGAAAATGACGGATTATATGAGGAAACAGAGTTTACTCCCGCAGATCCGGCGGGGTTGACCCGTGAGGAAATTATCGGAAGAATCCGCGACGGCGGTGTCGTAGGACTTGGAGGTGCAGGCTTCCCCACACATGTGAAGCTTTCCCCCAAGGAACCGGACAAGATTGAGTACATACTGGTAAACGGTGCAGAATGTGAGCCTTACCTGACAAGCGACTACAGGCGCATGATGGACCAGCCCGAGAAGGTGGTAGAAGGCCTGAAGATCGTAGTAGGTCTTTTCAAAAACGCAAAGGGCTGTATCTGCATTGAGGACAACAAGCCAGACTGTATTGCGAAAATGAAAGAGCTGGTAACGGGCATCCCCAATATCGAAGTCAAGGAACTGATGACCAAGTACCCCCAGGGCGGTGAGCGAACCCTGATCTACGCAGTGACTGGAAGAGAGATCAACTCCTCCATGCTTCCTGCAGATGCAGGCTGTATTGTAGACAACGTGGAGACCATCTGCAGCATATATGATGCGGTAGCCCTTGGCAGACCTATCATGAAGCGTATTTTTACGGTAACCGGAAAAGGCATCAACCGCCCGGCTCATTTTGAAGTCTGTACAGGAACGGATATGGCCGAGCTGATCGACGCGGCAGGCGGTCTGAAGGACCACGCAGGAAAGGTAATCTCCGGCGGTCCTATGATGGGCTTTGCCATGTATGATCTTCATGTACCTTGTGTGAAAACCTCTTCCTCACTTCTGTGTATGCAAAGCGACCCTGTATCAGACGCAAATGCACAGCAGACAGCCTGCATCAACTGCGGACGCTGCGTCAGTGTCTGCCCGGGACACGTAATTCCCGCAAGGCTGGCAACCTTTGCTCAGAGAGGCGATATGGAAAGCTTCCAGAAATTTGATGGAATGGAATGCTGCGAGTGCGGCTGCTGCAGCTACATCTGCCCGGCCAAGCGTCCGCTGACCCAGAGCATCAAATCCATGCGTAAAATGGTGCTGGCAAGCAGGAAAAAGAAATAATAAGGGGGAAGAAACTCATGGAACAAATGCTTAATGTATCATCCAATCCCCATGTCCGGGCAAGGATGACCACTGCGAAGATCATGCAGCTGGTTGCCATCGCGCTTTTGCCTGCAGCCATAGTGGGAATTTATAATTTCGGATTCAAGGCACTGGCCATTCTGGTGGTATCCACCGGCAGTGCAGTGCTTGCAGAGTGGTTATATGATCATTTCATGCACAAACCAAACACCATCGGAGACTTCAGTGCAGTTGTCACAGGTCTTCTGATCGGCATGAACATGCCTGCAGGAATTCCTTTATGGATTCCGGCACTTGGCAGTATTTTTGCAATTATTGTGGTAAAACAGCTGTTCGGCGGTCTTGGCCAAAACTTTATGAACCCGGCCCTTGCTGCCCGCTGTTTCCTTATGATTTCCTTTGCGGGAAAAATGACGGACTTTTCCGTATCTGACAGCTTCAAGGGCGCAGTTGACGGTGTGACAGGGGCAACTCCTTTGGCAGCTCTTCGCGACCATGGTTTTGTGGCAGGCTCCTCTGTTCCCATTAAGAACCTGCTCATTGGAAATATCCAGGGTACCATCGGTGAGACTTCCGTAATCGCCATCCTGATCGGAGCAGCCATCCTGCTTTGCTATAAGGTGATCAGCGCAAGGATTCCTCTTACCTACATCGGCAGCTTTGCCGTATTTGTGATCATTTACATGCTGGCTTCCGGCAAAGGCTTTGACGTAAACTATCTGTTTACCCACCTTTTCGGCGGCGGACTGATGCTGGGCGCATGGTTTATGGCCACTGACTACGTGACAAGCCCCATCACGGTGAAGGGACAGTATGTATACGGTGTCTGTCTGGGTGTTCTCACCGGAATCTTCCGTATTTTCGGAGCTTCCGCAGAAGGCGTTTCCTATGCGATTATTTTCTGCAACCTTCTGGTACCTCAGATTGAACGTTTCACACGTCCGGTTGCTTTTGGAAAAGGAGGCGCAAAGAAATGAAAAACAAGATCGTGAAAGATACCCTTGCGCTGACTGTGATCACACTGATTTCCGGCCTGCTTCTTGGTGTTGTCAATGACATTACCGCAGGTCCCATTGCCAGTCAGCAGGCAAAAGAAAAAGAAGAAGCCTACAAGGCGGTATTTGCAGAGGCAGCTTCCTTTGAAGTAGTTACAAGCGGGGAAGATGCAGACCTTGAGAGCTATCTGGATGAGAACGGCTACAAAGCCCAGAGCATTGATGAGGTGATGCTTGCAAAGGATGACGCTGGAAATGAGCTTGGCTATGCCTTTTCGGTTACCACTTCCGAGGGTTACGGCGGAGATATCCAGTTTGCTATGGGAATCCAGGATGACGGAACCTTAAATGGAATTTCTATTTTGTCCATCAGTGAGACTGCCGGCCTTGGCATGCGTGCCACCACAGACGATTTCAAGAACCAGTTCAAGGACAAAAACGTAGAGAAATTTACATACACAAAGACTGGCGCCACATCTGATGATGAGATTGACGCTTTAAGCGGTGCGACGATTACCACAAATGCCATGACAAATGGCGTGAATGCCGGACTTGCCGCATTTCGTTATGAGAAAGGGGGCAGTCAGCAATGAAAAAGAATACACCATCTGAACGACTGATTAACGGTATCATCAAAGAAAATCCTACCTTTGTGCTGATGCTTGGTATGTGTCCTACACTGGCTATTACCACATCTGCCATCAACGGTATTGGAATGGGACTTACTACAACGGTAATTCTGGCTGCATCCAACCTGATGATCTCTCTGCTCCGCAATTTTATTCCGGACAGCGTGCGTATGCCAGCCTACATTGTGGTAGTTGCGTCCTTTGTAACAATTGTACAGATGCTTCTGCAGGGCTTTATTCCTTTCCTGTATTCTTCCCTTGGAATCTATATTCCGCTGATCGTTGTAAACTGTATCATCCTGGGAAGAGCAGAGGCCTATGCTTCCAAGAACAAACCAATCCCATCCCTGTTTGACGGCATTGGAATGGGACTTGGCTTTACCTTAAGCATCACCTGCATCGGTGCAGTACGTGAGCTGATCGGTGCCGGAACTATTTTCGGCAAACAGATCCTTCCGCTTGCAGATGCTGCAGCTGGCAAAATGGGCTATGAGCCTGTAACCATTTTCATTCTTGCACCTGGCGCATTCTTTGTCCTTGCGTTTTTATCTGCAATCCAGAACAAATTCAAGCTTGGCGCTGCCAAACGGGGCATTGATCCAAGCAATCCGGACTGCAAGGGCGGCTGTGCTTCCTGCGGAAATTCCATGTGCTCAGGAAAAAGGGGGTAGGAGAAGATGAAAGAATTATTACTGATCATTGTAAGCTCTGCGCTTGTCAATAACGTAGTCCTCAGCCAGTTTATGGGGCTTTGTCCGTTCCTTGGTGTTTCCAAAACTACGGATACAGCAGCTGGTATGGGCGGTGCGGTTATTTTCGTAATCACCCTGTCCTCCTTTGTAACCAGTGTGATCTACAAGTTGATCCTGCAGCCTCTGGATCTGACTTATCTGCAGACCATCGTGTTCATTCTGATCATTGCAGCGCTGGTACAGTTTGTGGAAATGTTCCTGAAGAAAAGCATGCCTTCTCTTTACAAGGCACTTGGCGTGTATCTGCCTCTGATCACCACCAACTGTGCAGTTCTTGGCGTGGCCCTTACAAACGTGCAGAAGGACTATAATATCCTGGAGGGTACTGTAAACGGTTTTGCAACTGCTTTTGGTTTCTCCATCTCCATTGTGCTGATGGCAGGAATCCGTGAGAAAATTGCGTACAACGATATCCCGGAGGCATTCCAGGGATTCCCAACTGTACTTCTGACAGCTGGACTGATGGCAATTGCATTCTTCGGATTTTCAGGTTTGATCTAAGGAGGCGTAAGGATGAATATAAGTGCGATTATAGGAGCGACCATTCTGGTTGCGGCAGTAGGACTTTTCATCGGTGTGTTCCTTGGAGTTGCCGGAAAAAAGTTTGCTGTTGAGGTGGATGAGAAGGAAGTTGCCATCAGAGAAGCGCTTCCTGGAAATAACTGCGGCGGATGCGGATATCCGGGCTGTGACGGTCTGGCAGCAGCCATTGCCAAGGGCGAGGCACCGGTCAACCGCTGTCCGGTAGGCGGCGAGCCTGTAGGAAAAATAATTGCAGGAATTATGGGGCAGGAGGCAGTAGAGACTGCCCGCCAGGTAGCCCATGTGAAATGCTCCGGAACCTGTGACAAGGCGAAAGAAGAGTATGTTTACACAGGAGTGGAGGACTGCGAAATGCTTCCCTTTGTTCCAAATGGCGGAGCAAAGGCCTGCACCTATGGCTGCTGTGGCTTCGGAAGCTGCGTGAAGGTCTGTCCCTTTAATGCGATTCACATTGTAAACGGTATTGCTGTTGTGGATAAAGAAGCATGTAAGGCCTGCGGTAAATGTATTGCCAAATGCCCAAGACACCTGATTGAGCTGATTCCATACGATCAGAAGGTGGTTGTGGACTGCAGCTCCCATGATAAGGGCAAGCAGGTGATGGCTGCCTGTGAGGTTGGCTGCATCGGCTGCAAGAAGTGCGAGAAGACTTGTTCCAATGGGGCAATTACAGTAGAAGATTTCTGTGCACATATTGATTATGAGAAGTGTACAGGATGCGAAGCATGTAAGGAAGCGTGTCCGAGAGGGGTTATCCGGGAGGCATGATTTCCTTGCAGTTAACGAATGCTCTTAAAGTAAATTTATAAGATGAGAACCTGCATTTGGGGTGAATGAAGCATAAAGCAAATCTTATGCATATTGCCCGGAATGCAGGTTTTTGTTTGGACAAAACAGAATCATGACCATTTGTCAGAGCACATTTCAAGAGATATTTTTTTGTGAACAGACAGGAGTCTGGCTTTCTTTCTTGATACAGGTATGATATGATGTTTGAATCAGGATGCACTGGAATCAAATATCAGATTTTGGTGGTCATCCGTTGTAGGTGAATTCTGCGAGGCAGGATTCCTGATGAAAACACACAAAAGAGGAGACATGCATATGATATGGAAATTACTTTGGCTGTTTCTCATCTATTCCTTCGCAGGATGGGTGCTTGAGACAGTTCTGGCATCCTTGAAACAGAAGAAATTTGCAAACCGAGGCATTATCAACGGACCCTTCTGTCTGATCTATGGCTTTGGAGGATTCTTTATTACCGTATTTACCGGAGAACTGACAGGCATCTGGCTGTTTATTGGCTGTGCCATTGTGGCGTCCCTTCTTGAGTGGATTGCCGGTCATCTGATTGAGCTGTGGTACCACGAGAGATGGTGGGATTACCGCAAGATCAAATGGAACCTGGACGGATATATCAGTGTTCCCACCTCCTGCGTGTGGGGTATTCTGGGCGTATTTGTCATCAAGATTGGAAACGGGCTTTGCATAAGCGTGTATGATCTGCTTCCTCAGCTGCTGGGCAGAATCCTGATTTTGGTGGTTCTGGGCGTTCTGGCAGTGGATGCGGGAGCTACCCTGACGATTCTTTTTGGACACAGCAAAAATCCGGAGAGATGGATCGCCACAGAGAAAAACCTGGATTCTGTGACCTGGAAGCTTGGAGCAAAAATTGATGATTTTGTAAACCGAAGAATTACCAAGGCGTATCCGCAGAAGCAGCATACAGAGAAAGAAGAGGCACACCCGGAAATTTTTGCTTATGGATGCAGCTTTTATAAAGTTGTGCTTCTGTTTTTCATCGGTGCCTTTCTGGGGGATATCACAGAGACCATTTTCTGCAGGATCACAGCCGGATATTGGATGAGCCGAAGCAGTGTGGTGTGGGGAGATTTCAGCATTGTGTGGGGACTTGCCATTGCGGCAGTTACTGCGCTGCTTTACCGCTATCGAAACCGCTCCGAACAGTTCCTTTTCTGGATGGGAACCTTCCTTGGCGGCGCTTACGAATATATCTGCAGCGTGTTTACGGAAGCTGTATTTGGAACCGTGTTCTGGGATTACAGCGACATTCCTTTTAACCTTGCAGGAAGGATCAACCTTCTGTACTGCTTTTTCTGGGGCTTTGCCGCAGTGGCATGGTTCAAGATCCTTTACCCCAGAGTTTCCCGTCTGATCGAGAAAATCCCGGTAAAACCAGGCAAGATCATCACCTGGCTTCTTCTGATCTTCATGCTTGCTGATGGGGTGGTTTCCAGTGCTGCTCTTGCCCGTTATAATACCAGAAGCAATGGAATAGAGGCTTCCAATAGTTTTGAAAGCTGGGTAGATGAACACTTTGACGATGCACGGATGGCGAGAATTTATCCAAAGGCAAAGCAGGTGGGATAAAATCTGGTACGAATTGTTAAAACAACGTAAACAGTGTAAAGAACTGAAAAAAGAACCTACTGCGCATGTGATCGTAATGTTAAATGTGCGTCAAATGACAGAAAACCCCATTGTTTTCTGAAAATTAGAATGCTATACTCCTTTCGGACAGGGAAATAAGGGCCCGCAAGTTTCCTTCCCCCACATCTGAAAGGAGTATTTGATTATTATGAAAAGAAAATATATCGCCGCAGTTTTAACTGTTTTTGCCATGACCACCGTTTGTTCCACAGCATTTGCATCCACCGAGCATTACACAGACAGCAGTATTGTTGGTGCTGAGACAGGCTGGGATGAATGGGTAGCAAACTGGGATGAGACCGCTTCTGATTTTACCAAGGTTTCCCTTACCCCAGGAAAAGACGACACCGAACTGAATTTCGCATGGTACAGTGAAAAGACAGATGCAGCTGCAACACCTGTTGTTCATTTCGGAACAGACAAGGATGCTCTGGATACGTTCGAAGGAACTTCAGGAGAAGTAGACCAGGATCTCACAGGCGATAAAGCTTACGAATACAACCACGTAACCGTTACAGGACTTGAGCCGAACACCACATATTATTATACGGTTGAGAAAAACGGTGAGCAGACCGAGCCTGTTGAATATACAACCAAGAGCACTGATACCGTAAAAATGATCTACGTAGGTGACCCGCAGGTAGGTGCTTCCAAAGGCCAGACCCAGGACGGCGCAGAGCTGGTTCCAGATGACGGTGCTGCAAACACAGCCGCAAGAAACGACGGATTTTCCTGGAACCGTACTTTAAACACTGCACTTGCTGAAAATCCAGACGTAAACTTTGTAATTTCCGCAGGTGATCAGGTAAACAAAACAGGTGCAGCAAAGGAAGAAGAGTACGCTTCCTATTTAAGCGCAGACGCTCTTACAAGTCTTCCGGTAGCAACTACCATCGGAAACCACGATTCCCTGAATCCGGACTATGCATACCATTTCAACAACCCGAACAACACAGAAAATGGAAAAACAGCAGCTGGCGGTGACTATTACTACAGCTATGGCGACGGACTTTTCATTGTTCTGAACACCAACAACTACAACGTAGCAGAGCATCAGAATACCATCGAGGAAGCAGTAAAAGCTTACCCGGATGCAACCTGGCGTGTGGTTACCATCCATCAGGATATTTACGGTTCCGGTCTTGACCACTCTGATACAGACGGAATGATCCTTCGTACACAGCTCACTCCAATCTTTGACGCAAACGATATTGACGTAGTGCTTCAGGGACATGACCACACCTACAGCCGTTCCAAACTTCTTTACGGTGACGGACAGACCCATCAGAGCTATGAGTTCAGTCTGAATGCAGATGGAACAGATTATGACTGGGATCATGCTGCAAATGTAGAGACAGGCGAGCAGATTACTTTAAATCCGGAAGATGGAGATACAGAAGCACAGGCAGCACTTGATGCATTCCACGAAGACAACCAGTGTTACACCATCGAGGATGTGGACGGAAATACAGTAACCGATCCCCAGGGAACCCTTTACATGACCGCAAACTCCGCTTCCGGTTCCAAGTTCTATGAGCTGGTTTCCACACAGCAGGATTACATCGCAGCCCGCAGCCAGAACTGGCTTCCAAGTTATTCTATCATCACAATGGATGCAGCGAAATTCTCCATTGACACTTATCAGATCACAGATGACGGCAGCGTTGAGGCAATTGACGATACCTTTACCATCGAGAAGACTGCGAAATAAATTACAGTCTGGATGTAACTTTTCAAAGGCAATGTTTTACGAAATGTTTTGTGAACAAAGTTTGCCTCTGAAAAGTTGACAGAAATCAAAAATATGCAATAGAAATGAGTAATAAAATGAATCAGATGCAAAACAAAAACAACGCCGGACTTCGCTTTTCCCAAAAAGCAGTCTGGCGCTGTATCTTAGGATTGATCATTGTTATATTTGGAATTTTTGTTTACTTTTTGAATCAGGTAGACAAAATAGAGCTGGTTGTCCGCACGGGACAGACCTTCGAAAAAGCAGAAGTAACGGAAATTCTCCAGGACAATCTGGAAGAAAACGGTACCAGAGTGGGAGAGCAGAGAGTGCGGGTGCACATGCTCACAGGTGTCCGCAAAGGGGAAGATCTTGAAATAACCAGCAGCTCCGGTTATCTGTTCGGTGCTGCATGTAAAGTTGGAATGAAAGTAATCGTTATGCAAAGTGTAGCAGGAGAGACCACCATCGCCAGTGTCTACACCCAGGACAGAGAGTGGGTCATCTACATTTTTGCGGCGCTTTATCTGCTGGCGTTGTGCGTCATAGGCGGACGTCAGGGTATAAAAGGATGCATTGGGCTGGTGTTCACATTTTTCTGCGTGATCTTCGTGTATCTGCCTATGATCTACCGGAATATTTCTCCTTTTGGAGCTGCGGTATTTGTGTGCTTCATCACTACGCTGGTGACCATGTATATGATTGGCGGCGCAACAAGAAAAACCATAGCAGCGACTCTGGGAACTGTGGCAGGCGTTGTGATTGCCGGAATTTCCGCCCAGCTTTTCAGCATGGCATCGGGAATCACAGGCTACAATGTTTCGGATATTGAAACTTTGATGACGCTGTGGAATACAAACGGCATTCAGGTGGGAGGGCTTCTTTTCTCCGGGCTTTTGATTTCCTGCCTTGGTGCAGTGATGGATGTGGCAATGTCCGTGTGCAGTTCCATGTATGAGATTTACGCCCAGAATCTGAGTATGAGCCGTGGGGCACTGTTTAAAGCAGGAATGCACGTGGCGAGGGATATGATGGGAACGGACAGCAATACGTTGATTTTGGCTTTTGCAGGAAGCAGTGTGAGCATGCTGCTTCTGGATTATGCTTATGATCTTCCTTACCAGCAGATTATCAACTCCAATAATATCGGAATCGCTATTATGCAAGGACTTGCAGGAAGCTTTGGAATTGTGCTGTCTGTGCCGCTTACGGTTTTGATCTGTACGTTCCTGTATCATGGGAAAGTTTTGCGTAAGGCAGAATAAAGCTTTATTATAATACCCGGCGCTTTTACAGTTGATGCTTTACTGTAAAATGCGCCCTTTTTAATTCTCTTTATTATTTTCCTTTTTTAATCGAATGAATGTTTGCTTTTTGCTCAGGGATATGGTATGATGACAAAGAATTTTAATCTCTTCTTTTTTAGAGGAAGTAATTTTGCAAAACATATTTTCAGGAGGCACTTATGATCTCATTCATCCGCGGAACCGTAGCTGATCTCACGGAAACCTCTGTAATCGTGGAATCCGGTTACATCGGTTTTGAAATAAATATGACAGGAAACGCCCTTGCCCAGCTTCACATTGGCCAGGAAGTGAAGCTTCACACCTATTTCCAGGTGAGAGAGGACGCTATGGTGCTCTACGGATTTTTCAATAAAGATGATTTGCAGGTGTTCAAGCTTCTGCTGGGGGTAAACGGTGTGGGTCCAAAGGCTGCGCTTGGCGTACTTGCTGGAATTACCGCCGATGAGCTTCGGTTCGCAGTGCTCTCTGATGATGTTAAAACCCTTTCCAAAGCTCCTGGCATCGGGAAGAAAACAGCCCAGAAGCTGATCCTGGAATTAAAAGATAAGTTAAGCCTGGAAGAGGCCTTCGAGCAAAAGCTTGCCAACGAACAGGCGGGAGCAGCAGCTGCAGCCACAGGAGCCGGAATGACGGATGCCAAGCAGGAAGCAGTGGAAGCGCTGGTTGCCCTTGGCTACAGCAGCACCGATGCCCTTCGCGCTGTGCGCAAGGTGACGGACGCCGAGGCGGTAGACGTAGAATCTATTTTGAAGGCTGCTCTGAAAAATTTCTGAGCGTGCCCCAAAATCATTCCCGCAATCTGCAAGCCCCACTTTGCGGTATATTTTGCAGAAAGCCTTTTTCAAACAGGCTCTAAGCAGAATTTTGTATGTAACTGTGAAGACATAAGCGGTTACAATTCGTTTATATGAATATAAGAGGTAAATAATGGACAATCGCATTATAACAACAGACGTCATGGAAGAGGATTTTTCCCTGGAGGGAAATCTCCGTCCTCAGACCCTGGACGAATACATTGGTCAGGAAAAGACCAAAAACACCCTGAAGATCTATATAGAAGCTGCCAAGCAGCGCCACGATTCCCTGGATCACGTCCTTTTCTACGGCCCTCCCGGGCTTGGAAAGACCACGCTTTCCGGGATCATTGCCAATGAGATGGGCGTACACATGAAGGTTACTTCCGGTCCTGCTATTGAGAAACCAGGTGAAATGGCAGCAATCCTGAACAATCTTCAGGAGGGAGATATCCTTTTTGTGGACGAGATCCACCGCCTGAACCGTCAGGTAGAGGAGGTTCTCTACCCGGCAATGGAGGACTTCGCCATCGACATTATGATTGGAAAAGGTGCCTCCGCCCGCTCCATCCGTCTGGATCTGCCCAAATTTACCCTTGTAGGAGCCACCACAAGAGCCGGACTTTTGTCCGCGCCTCTCCGTGACCGCTTCGGTGTCATCCACCATTTGGAATTTTACAGCAAAAAAGAACTTACTACCATTATTATGCGTTCCGCTCAGGTTCTTGGCGTGGAAATTGACGTGAAAGGCGCCGGTGAGATCGCCATGCGTTCCCGCGGAACCCCAAGACTTGCCAACCGTCTTCTAAAGCGCGTCCGTGATTTTGCCCAGGTAAAATACGATGGCAGGATCACCTACGATGTGGCCTGTTTTGCCCTGAATCTGCTGGAAGTAGACCAGTACGGACTGGATAAGCTGGACCGCCAGATCCTCAACACCCTGATTGTGAACTTCAAAGGCGGCCCTGTAGGCCTTGACACCCTGGCCGCCGCCATCGGAGAAGATTCCGGCACCCTGGAAGATGTCTACGAGCCCTACCTGCTGAAAAACGGCTTTTTAAACCGCACCCCCCGCGGCCGAATGGCCTCCGCCCTCGCCTACGAACACCTGGGATTTCCTGTTCCTGAAACATAAAAAACAAACTTTTGTAAAAATTCCCTATACTTTTGTACATTTTTCGATTATAATAGGGATGCTTACATAATTGAAAATGAGAAAACGAAGTCCGATAACCGGAAATTGGATTCGGAATTTGATAAAAGATACAGGAGGCTTGAACGAATGGCGGTCAAGAATACAGCACAGGTGATCATCGGGGGTAAGATCATTACCCTGGGAGGATATGAATCAGAGGAATATTTCCAGCAGGTTGCATCATATATGAATAAGAAGATAGGAGAGCTGGAGACTGTGCCAGGATACGGCAGACAGCCTATGGAGACCAAGCATATGCTTCTCAGCCTGAATATTACAGACGACTATTTCAAGGCGAAGAAGCAGGTAGAGACCTATGAACTGGACTTGCAGCAGAAGGATCAGGAGATGTATGACCTGAAGCATGAGCTGATCTCCCTTCGCATGCAGATCGAGGAAGCACAGAAGAACGAGCAGGAAGCTCTGGACGAGAAGAATCTTCTGGAAGGCAAGGTTAAGGAACTGGAAAAAGAACTGGATGAAATGCTGAAGTAAAAAGCAGGAGGGATTGCCTAGGTGATTCCTCTTTTCTCTTTTATAACCACAATCTGGAATTGGAGGAAATACTTTGAAACGAAATATAGAGTTGCTGGCGCCGGCAGGCTCGTACGAGGGCTTTGAGGCGGCACTTGGGGCAGGCGCAGACGCCGTCTACGTAGGCGGTTCCATGTTCGGGGCCAGAGCATACGCACAGAATTTTACCCAGGAAGAGCTTCTGAAGGCCATTGACACGGCCCACATTCATGGAAGGAAGCTTTACCTTACAGTCAATACATTATTGAAGAACAGAGAACTAAAAGGAGAATTGATTGCCTATCTGACGCCATACTATGAGGCTGGACTGGATGCGGTGATCGTGCAGGATATGGGCGTGTTTGCGGTTTTGAAGCAGGAATTTCCGGGACTTCACCTTCACGCCAGCACCCAGATGACGGTCACAGGTCCGGAAGGCATGAAGTTTCTGGCAGCGCAGGGAGCCACCCGCGTGGTTGCCGCAAGAGAGCTTTCCCTGGAGGAGCTTTCCCGGATGCATCAGGCAAGCCCTATTGAGATCGAGGCCTTTGTGCACGGCGCCCTTTGCTACAGCTACTCCGGCCAGTGCCTGATGAGCAGCCTTCTGGGCGGCAGAAGCGGAAACCGCGGACGCTGCGCACAGCCCTGCAGGCTTCCTTACCAGGTGAAGAACTTTAAGACCCGGGACTACGGCAAAGGGGAATTTTGCCCCTTAAGCCTGAAGGACATCTGTACCATTGAGATTTTGCCCCAGATTATCGAAGCTGGCGTGACTTCCCTTAAGATTGAGGGAAGAATGAAGCAGCCTTCCTACACAGCTGGCGTTACAGGCATGTACCGGAAATATCTGGACCTTCTTTTTGAAAAAGGCCAGGAGAACTACCAGGTAAGCGAAAAAGACAGAAAATATCTTCTGGACCTGTTTAATCGCGGCGGTTCCTGCACAGGATATTACCAGATGGGAAACGGTCCCCAGATGATGGCATTTACCAATGAGAAAAAGACCGGAGAAGTATCCCTGCAGCCGAAGACTCTTAAGGAGCCCATAAAAGGCGAGCTCAGTCTTTTCCCGGAATCCCCTGTGTTTCTTACGGTATCATGCCGGGGCGAGAGTGCTGCCGCATTTCTTGGAGAAGTCCAGTATGCCAAGAGCCAGCCTGTAACCGAGGAACGCATCCGCCAGCAGATGGACAAGCTTGGAAATACGCCTTTTGTCTGGGAAGGCTTGGATATTCAGATGGGAGAGAGCATTTTTGTCCCGATGAAGACTCTGAATGAGGCCCGTCACCAGGCGCTGGAAGAATTGCAGGAGAAGCTGCTTGAGAAATACAGAAGAGATAAAGCGGAAAAAATGATAGAAGCGGAGATGAAGCCAGAAGAATCTGCCAGCAGTACAGAAAGATCGGCTTCAAATTACGTTTCCTATGGTGTAGAAGGAGCAATCCCAGTCTACGCTTCCTGCGAAACCGATGAGGCAGCAGAGATTCTCTGCCGGGAAAAAGGAATCCAGGGCATTTACCTGCCTTACCTGCTGATGGAGAAATACCTTCAGGCAGGCCTTTCCCAGGGCAAAGAGATGTACCTTTCCCTTCCTCACATTACAAGAGGAAATCCGCCCAAGGGCTATCTGGACCAGATCCAGAAATGGCTGAAAGAAGGCATGACAGGTCTTCTGGTGCGGAACCTGGAATCCTACAGCCGTCTGGCAGAGCTTGGATTTTCTGAGAAATGCGTGCTGGATCATTCCCTTTATACCTGGAATGATGAGGCCATTCATTTCTGGAAAAATCAGAAGATACTTCGAAATACCGTTCCCCTGGAATTAAATGAGAAGGAGCTTCGCCACAGGGAAAATGCTGGCAGCGAGGTGATTGTATACGGCAGGCTTCCCCTGATGCACAGCGCCCAGTGTGTCCGCAAGAACACTACAGGCTGCAATCGCCAGGAGGACAGGCTGGTTCTGAAGGACCGCTATGACAAGGAATTTCCTGTAGTCTGTTACTGTCACCCCTGGAAAACCGGAAATACAAAGCCGGAAGGCCCCTGTTATAATATCATCTACAACAGTCTTCCCTACGGCCTGTTAAAAGAGGCGGACAAGGTGAAGGCGCTTGGAGTATCTGCCGTGCGGCTGTCCTTTACCATAGAGAGTGCCGGACAGACACAGCAGATTCTGGAAGATTTTGTAGCTGCCTATCGGGAAGGCAGGGTATCCCGGGAATATGAGTTTACAAAAGGTCATTTTAAAAGAGGAGCCGAGTAAAGGCGTATGATTAATATTGTTGTTGAGTTATCCAAATATGTGATCCTTACACTGATGATCATATATACAATTTTGTGCTACTATCTGGTGGTGGGGAAACACGCATCCGACAGGAAAGGGCTTTTGCAGACCCAGATTTCCCTTACCTTTTTTCTGGATTTCACCGCGTTTCTGGTAGTATTTCTGAAAACCTTTGATTTTAAGGTGGCAGTATTTTATGCGGAGATGATGGTGTATTTCGCGGCGATCCTGATTTTATACCGCAGGATTTATAAGAATGCATCCATGCTTCTTCTGAATAATATGTGCATGCTGCTCAGCGTAGGCTTTATTATGCTGTGCAGGCTGGACATCGCTTCTGCCAATAAGCAGCTTCTGATCGTTGCCTGCGGAAGTGCGGTAGCACTGGTGATTCCGGTTATGATCCGGAAGATGAAATTTCTGAAGGACCTTACCTGGATCTATGCAGGCGTGGGCGTTGTCCTTCTGGCAGCCGTTCTTGTGCTGGCCCAGACCAGCTATGGTGCGAAGCTTTCCCTTATGGGCATTCAGCCCTCTGAGGTGATCAAGCTTACTTTTGTGTTCTTTATGGCATCCCTTCTTGCAAGGGAAGTTACCTTTAAGAAAGTAGTTCTGGCAACGGTGGTGGCTGGTCTTCACGTGGGAATCCTGGTGCTTTCCAGAGACCTGGGAAGTGCGGTGATCTTCTTTGTTGACTACATGGTGATGATCTATGTGTCTACCAGGAAGCCGGTCTATCTGGGAATCGGACTGGCAGGAGGCGCTGTGGGATCTGTGATCGCCTATCACCTGTTCGGACATGTGCGGGAGCGAGTCAGCGCCTGGAAGGATCCTATGGCGGTATATCAGAATGAGGGATACCAGATCGTGCAGTCTCTGTTTGCAATCGGGACCGGCGGATGGTTTGGCATGGGACTTTGCCAGGGATCCCCGGAGAAAATTCCGGTTGTAAAGAATGACTTTATTTTCAGTGCGATCTGCGAGGAGCTGGGCGGTATTTTTGCAATCTGCCTGATCCTTGTGTGCATGAGCTTTTTCCTTACCATTGTGGAGATTGCCCTGCAGATTAAGAATCCGTTTTATAAACTGATCGCCATTGGACTTGGCACGGAATATGCATTCCAGGTATTTCTCACCATCGGCGGAGCTACCAAATTCATTCCGATGACAGGTGTGACCCTTCCGCTGGTAAGCTACGGAGGAAGCTCCATTATGTGTATGATCCTGATGATTGCCATTATCCAGGGCCTGTATATTTATAGAGAGGACGAGGACGAAGAAATTGAGAGACATCGACGAGAAGCGGCGAAGAGAGCGAGACAGAGAGCTGCTGAAGCAGCGGCAGAAAGAGATTACTAAAAAGCGCAAAGCCAGAAATAAAGAGTATACCTTTGTTTCCATTTTCTTTGGGATCATCTTTATCAGTATGATCGGGTATCTGATTTATTTCGACGGCATCAAAAGCGATGACTTTATTAACAGCCCCTACAACACCAGGCAGGATTCTTTTTCTGACCGGGTGGTGCGCGGCAAGATCATGTCTGCGGACGGTCAGGTGCTGGCGCAGACCAATGTGAGCGAGGACGGGACTGAGACACGTAATTATCCTTATTCCAACGTGTTTTCTCATGTTGTGGGCTATGATTCCAATGGGAAAAGCGGACTGGAGTCAGAGGCGAATTTTACGCTGCTGACCTCTCACTCCTTTTTCCTTACCCAGCTGAAGAATGAGTTTTTGAATACCAAGAACACAGGAGATACGGTTATTTCCACCTTGAATGCCAATCTTCAGAATGTGGCATATAATGCCCTTGGAGATCGAAGAGGCGCTGTGGTGGTGATTGAACCATCCACAGGCAAGCGTCTTGTGGAGGTGAGCAAGCCTGACTTTGATCCCAATACCATAGCACAGAACTGGCAGACGCTCGTAAATGATGAGAATGACAGCAGCCTTTTGAATCGTGCTACCAATGGTGCATATCCTCCCGGCTCCACCTTTAAGGTGGTTACAGCCCTTGACTATTTCAGAACCAAGGGAACCTTTGAGGGATACAATTATCTCTGCGAGGGAAGTATTACCTTGGAGGATCATACCATTCATTGTTATCACAATACAGTTCACGGACAGGAGGATTTCTACAGTGCCTTTGCCAATTCCTGTAACTGTGCATTTGCCAGTATCGGAGTTGATCTGGGCGGTGCTTCCCTTCGCCGGACTGCAGAGGATCTTCTGTTTAACAAAAGCCTGCCCTTGAACGCTTATCGGACCAGCAGCTTTTCACTGGACAAGAAATCCGTGACGCCTCTTATTATGCAGACTGCCATCGGACAGGGAAATACGCTTGTATCGCCTATGCATATGGCTCTGATTACCTGCGCTATTGCAAATGATGGTGTGCTTATGAAGCCATATCTGATTGATGAGGTTGTCAATGACAGCAATGACACGGTAAAAAAGACAGAGCCTGTTCCTTATAAGAGACTGATGAGCTCCAACGAAGCCAATCTTCTGGGTAAGCTGATGAAACAGGTTGTAGATTCCGGTACAGCCTCATCCCTTTCCGGCAGAAGCTATACAGTGGCAGGAAAGACCGGTTCCGCAGAATTTGATGAGGAAGGCCACAGCCATTCCTGGTTCATCGGTTATTCCAATGTGGACGACCCGGATCTTGTGGTAGCTGTGATCGTAGAGAACGGCGGTTCCGGAAGTGAGGCCGCTGTGCCCATCGCAGGCCAGATTTTTGATGCATATTATGCAAACAAATAACAGATGCTGTAATTATTATAATATATTTTTTGTAAACGAAGATTCCCTGTTGCCAGTTTTCTGAAAAAGAGGTATACTATAAACAGTTGAGAAAACACACGCATTACAGGAGGATTGCAGCATGATAGAAGCAACGAGCTGTGGCGGTGTGGTAATTCATCGAGGTAAGATTCTAGCGTTATATAAGTCTTACAAAAACCGTTACGAGGGCTGGGTTTTACCCAAAGGAACCGTAGAGCCCGGAGAGACCCATGAACAGACCGCATTGCGGGAAGTCAAGGAAGAAGCTGATGTGAGAGCCTCCATTGTGAAATATGTGGGAAAGAGCCAGTATAATTTCACAGTGCCGGAGGACATGGTCAACAAAGAGGTACATTGGTATCTTATGACGGCGGATAATTATCATAGCAAGCCTCAAAGAGAGGAATTTTTCGTGGATTCAGGATACTATAAATTCCACGAAATCTACCATCTGCTCCGCTTTGCAAATGAGAAGCAGATTGTTGAGAAGGCATATCAGGAATATCTGGAGCTTAGAAGTGCCGGATTATGGGATCGGCAGCAGAAGTATTTCTGAGGAATGCGAAGATGCAATCATAAAGGCTGCGTAGTCTTGTTACGCAGCCTTTTTGCAAACATAAGATTCATTTTTTGTTTACTGGTTTAAATTTGGGAAGAAAGGGAAATCATTCTATAACAAAGGAGTGTTGTACCAGATATGCTGAAATGGCGGGAAGACTATTATGTTGGGGAAGGAATCAAGGACGCAGAGAAGACGAAGAAACGCATTGATGCAGGCAAGGTTGCACTTGGCGTGTATCTTGTCACATTGTCTGAGAATCCGGGAAATCTTCTGGAGATCATTCCATCCTATATGCTGATCCAGAAGAGTTATTATGCCAAGTGTCCGGAGATTATCGGCATGGCGAAGGGCAAAGATGAAACAACTGATCTGGCTGTGGATATCGTGAAGAATATTTACGGTGAGACAGGGGCATTTCAGGTAAAAGAATATTTTAAGAACAGGTGAGCGCATGTTACATATACTGTGGATCCTCATAAAGTTTATATTGATTCTTCTGGGAATCCTGCTGGGACTTGTGCTGCTGGCGGTTTTGCTGGTTCTGTTCTGCCCGGTGCGGTACAGTGCGGCCGCCGCGAAGGAAGGCGACAGCTTTAAGGAAGCCGAAATCGAAGCCAGGGTAAGCTGGCTGTTTCGTGCGATCGGCGTCCGGTTCTTTTTCAAGAACGGAGAGCAGAAGCTTGTGATTACCCTGTTTGGGATTTCACTGGATCAGATCCGAGGGTGGCTGGATGGACTTGGAAAGCGGCGCAAGGCGCGTGGAAGGCGCAGAAGCCAAAGCCGGGGGCAGGGAAGCCGCGGGAAGACTGGCGCAAAGAGTGGGAAGCCGGTTGCCGATAGTGGAAAGGCTGCCGCAGATGACCAGAAAAAGTCCAGCAAACAAAAAGAACGAACACGCTCTGAGCCAGAGAAGTCATCGGAAAAGAAAGCGGAAGTAAAGGAAATCCCGGCAAAGGAATCAGAACTGCCGCATGAGAAAACAACGGAACCAGAAGCTGAAAGAACAGAAGAAGGCTCCGAAGCAGAATCCAGGAAAAAAGAAGAACAGCAGGAACCAATTCGCCAGGAGCCGTCAAGGGAAATGCCGGAGAAAAAATCACCGGATATTGTAAGAATAACGGTCAGCGAGAAGAAATCACCGGAAGCTGCGAATACAGAAGATGTTGCAGATGAAGTGCCAGAAGTAATTGAGGGAGAAACCTCGGAATCGGTCAACACAGAGTCCGGCAAGAGCCAACTTCCGGTTTTATTTACCCGTATCCGGGATATACTAACCAGGATCATAGGGCTTCCAGGGGCATTGTGGAGGAAAATCACTTCTTTTATAAAAGGCATCCTTGGGAAGATTCGGCACATCCGAAATACTATTGCCGGAATCCGAAGCAAGCTGGACTGGTGGAAGGAATTTCTTGGAAATGAGAAAACCAAAGCCGCAATCGCCCTGGTATGGAAAGATGCCAAAGGCCTGATCCACCACGTACTTCCAACTAAAGTGGAAGGCCAGGTTACTTTTGGCTGTGATGATCCATCCATTACAGGAACAGTTCTGGCGGTTCTTGGAATGACATTCCCATTCCATCAGAACCGAATTCAGGTCACTCCCCTTTTTGACGGGGAGAACCAGCTCACAGGAAATATATCTCTGAAAGGCCGGATTTATGGGATTATGTTTGTAAAGGCGGCACTTGAGATCTATATCAATAAAAATGTAAAATACGTCATCAACCGATGGAAGCATAAGGAGGACTAAACAATGGAAAACGAAAACAACTTCAAAGAAACAGTAAGCTCCCTGTTTAAAGGAATGGATGGCTTTGTAGCTGCCAAGACGGTAGTGGGAGACGCCATTCACGTAGGCGATACGATTATACTTCCGCTGGTGGACGTATCCTTTGGCGTAGGTGCCGGAGCTTTCGCAGGAGAGAAGAAGAACAACGGAGGCGGCGGTCTCGCCGGAAAAATGACTCCATGTGCCGTGCTGGTGATCCAGAATGGAACCACCAAGCTTGTCAACGTAAAGAACCAGGATGGATTGACCAAAGTTCTGGATATGGTTCCGGATTTTGTAAACCGCTTCGCACCTGGCGGAAGTGACAGCGCTGAGACTGCAGACTCTGAAGAAGAGTAAGCAAAAGTACACCTGCAAGATGTGCATTGCAATTTGCAGATTCAATCCAGTGAAAGTGAAACAGGATTTTGGAATGTGTTTTTGCAGGTCAGAAGACAGAGAAAATCTGCAAAAGTGTTCAGAAGCGGTCTCCCTGCATAAAATATACTAAACCAAAGAGACAGGACTGTATAAGATATGGGAAAAGTTCTTGGGTTTATGCTGTTTTTTATCGGACTGGGGATGGTGATCGGACTTCTGGTGTCTGAGACCATAGCGCTTCTGATCGCCGCAGCTCTGTGTCTGATGTGCGGATATCATCTATTCTGTAAATAAAACAGGCGTAGAAGGAAATGAAATCCTTTCTGCGCCTGTTTTTTTGCTCTTATTTTTATAAAAAAACAGCCCTCACATTTCTGTGAGGGCGGGTGTTACTTAGGCTCTTTCAACGTTTCCGGATCTTAAGCAGGAAGTACATACGTACATTTTCTTAGCTCCGTTCTCAGTTTTAACCTTAACGGATTTTACGTTTGATTTCCACATCTTATTGGATCTTCTATGGGAATGACTCACATTATTTCCGAAATGAGCACCTTTTTCACAAATTGCGCATTTAGCCATGATAGCACCTCCTTGACGCTTTTTTTCAACAGTTCATATTCTAACAGATGAAATTACATTTTGCAAGCAAAAAAAGGAAAATTTTAAAACAATTTTAAAATAAATTTGCTATTTGGTAAAATGCGTGCTAAAATTGGACGTTGTGTTATGGAAAGAAAAAGGGTATAATAGAGTATATACATTTTGAAAATCAAATTAATGGAGGTAAACCATATGAAGGGACGTATAGATTCCGGCCTTGGCCAGATCATTATTGATACGGATGTAATCGCTACTTATGCAGGAAGCGTTGCAGTAGAATGTTTCGGTATTATCGGTATGGCCGCTGTCAGCATGAAGGACGGCCTTGTGAAACTGCTCAGGAGAGATTCTCTGCAGCACGGTATTAATGTTAAGATCACAGAGGACAATAAGATCCGTCTGGATTTTCACGTGATCGTGGCGTATGGCGTAAATATCAGCACTATTGCAGATAATCTTGTAAATAATGTAAAATATAAAGTCGAGGCTTTTACAGGAATGGAGATCGAGAAGATCAACATTTATGTAGAAGGTGTTCGTGCAATAGATTAGGATTAGAGGAGGAAACTTGTGGTGGATAGACAGACCATAGATGCCAAGATACTTTCCAGAATGTTCCTGGCAGGAGCCAAGAACCTGGAAGCGAAGAAAGAATGGATCAACGAGCTGAATGTATTTCCGGTTCCAGATGGAGATACCGGTACGAATATGACCCTGACCATCATGTCAGCTGCATCGGAAGTAAGCGCTCTTGCAGACCCGGACATGGAGACCCTTGCCAAGGCAATTTCTTCCGGTTCCCTGCGCGGTGCCAGAGGTAACTCAGGCGTTATCCTTTCCCAGCTTCTTCGAGGCTTTACCAAGGGAACCAAGGGACATAAAGAGATGGATGCAGTGGTGATCGCTGCAGCTATGGAGAAGGCTGTGGAGACTGCATACAAAGCAGTTATGAAGCCGAAGGAAGGAACTATTCTTACCGTAGCCCGTGAGGCTGCTGTAAAGGCAACTGAGATCGCAGAGGAATCCGCGAACCTGGAGCTTTTCTTCCGCGCCATTTTTGAGCACGCAGAGAAGACTCTTGCACGTACACCGGAGATGCTTCCGGTCCTGAAGGAAGCTGGAGTCGTAGATTCCGGCGGACAGGGACTTCTTGAGGTATTCCGCGGCGCATTTGACGGCTACCTTGGCAAAGAAATCGACTACACTGCATTTGAGAAAGCTGCCCCTGCATCTTCTGTAACGAAGATTTCCCCGCAGGCAGAAGCAGAGATCAAGTTTGGCTACTGTACAGAGTTTATTATTCTTCTGGACAAGCCCCTTCCAGACGAGGAAGTACACAGCTTCAAGGAATTTTTGATGTCCATCGGCGATTCTGTTGTTCTGGTAGCAGATGACGAGATCGTGAAGGTACACGTACACACCAATCATCCGGGACAGGCATTTGAGAAAGCACTTACCTATGGCGCCCTTTCCCGCATGAAGATTGATAATATGCGCGAGGAGCATCAGGAGAAGCTGATCAAGGATGCCCAGAAGCTTGCCAGGGAGCAGGAAGAGCAGGAGAAGAAGGATGCCGCTGCGAAGGCTGCCAAAGAGCGCAAGAAATACGGCTTCATCAGCGTTTCCGTTGGAGAGGGACTTTCTGCCCTGTTCAAAGAGCTGAATGTAGACTGGATTATCGAGGGCGGCCAGACCATGAACCCAAGTACTGAGGACATGCTGAACGCCATCGCAGAAGTAAACGCAGACACCATTTACATTTTCCCGAACAATAAGAATATTGTCCTTGCTGCAAATCAGGCAAGAGACCTGACCGAGGACAAGGAGATCGTAGTTGTTCCTACCAAGACCATTCCTCAGGGAATCACAGCTCTTATCAGCTTCCAGCCGGATATGACCGGAGAGGAGAACTTAGAGGGCATGATGGAAGCTGTCTCCATGGTGAAAACCGGACAGGTTACTTATGCGGTCCGCGACACCAGACTGGATGAGAAAGACATCCATGAGGGCGATATTATGGGAATCGGTGATCACGGAATCCTTGCAGTAGGCAAAGGCCGGGAAGCAGTTGCCAAGGAGATGGTAGCGGCTATGGTAGACGAGGATTCTGAGGTAATCAGCATTTACTATGGTGCCGAGACTTCCGAGGAGGCTGCCAATAAGCTTGCAGAAGAACTGGAAGAGACATATCCGGACTGCGAAGTAGAGGTAAACATGGGCGGACAGCCGATTTACTATTACATTATTTCTGTAGAATAAAGGAATGCCAGAGGGCAGTTGCTTCATATTCGCGATACAAGAAAGACAAAGAAGACTGCTGGATGCAGCCTGATTTTGGGGCGGGAATTTTTCCGCCCCATTTTGCGGTTTGTTTTGTGTG
This sequence comes from Blautia acetigignens, assembly GCF_025566865.1. Lineage (NCBI taxonomy): Bacteria > Bacillati > Bacillota > Clostridia > Lachnospirales > Lachnospiraceae > Blautia > Blautia acetigignens. The sequence continues at coordinate 66,578 of NZ_JAOQJM010000014.1, read as the reverse complement.
AATTCAGACAAGTCAGTATGGGCAGTTACTTATGATTAGGAGGTAAAAACCGTGGCGAAGCAGCTTCGTGAATTAAAGGGAGTAGGGGAGAAAACAGAAAAATTATTTCAGAAGATCGGGATCACCACAACAGACGACCTGCTCCATTACTATCCCAGAAATTACGATGCATATGAGGAACCGGAAGAAATCGGCTCTCTGAAGGAGAACACGGTTGCAGCCATCCGCGCCACCATCACCACAGGCGTGTATGTGAACAAAATCCGCAATCTCCAGGTAATCTCCATCACCGTTGCAGATACCACCGGCCGCCTTGCCGTGGCATGGTTCAATGCCCCTTATCTGAAGAACACTCTGAAAAAAGGCAGCTGCTTCATTCTCCGCGGCAAAGTTTCCCGGAAAAAAGGCCGCCTGGAAATGGAGCATCCGGAAATTTTCACCCCGGCTGCTTACGAGGAAGTTCTGCACAGCATGCAGCCAATCTACGGCCTTACGGCAGGATTAACCAACAAGCTGATCATCAAGCTGATGCACCAGATTCTGGAAGAGCAGAACCTGCAGACAGAATTTCTCCCGGATGAGATCAAGGAATATTATCACCTGGCAGATGACAATTATGCCCTTTCCGCCATCCATTTTCCCGCTAATATGCAGGAACTGCTGGTAGCGAGAAAACGGCTTGTATTTGACGAATTCCTGCTGTTTATCCTGGCTGTGCAGATTCTGAAGGGCAAGACGGAAGAAGCCCCCAATGCCTTTCCCATGAAGCCAGTGTGGACCACGGAGCAGATCATGGAAAACCTGCCCTACAAGCTGACCAGGGCCCAGCTAAACGCCTGGCATGAGATCGAGCGGGATCTTTGCAGCCACACTCTTATGTCCAGACTGGTTCAGGGAGATGTTGGAAGCGGCAAAACCATCCTGTCCTTCCTTGCCATGGTCCTGACCGTGGAAAACGGCTACCAGGCAGCGCTGATGGTGCCCACAGAGGTTCTGGCAAACCAGCACTTCGAGGCCTTTACCAAACTTATGGAGGAACAGGGAATCACCTCCTGCCATCCAGTGCTTCTGACCGGCTCCACCACTCTGAAAGAGAAGCGGCGAATCTACGGAGAGATTGCATCCGGCGAGGCCAACGTGATCATTGGCACCCACGCCCTGATCCAGGAGAAAGTGGTTTACGAAAACCTTGGCCTTGTCATCACAGACGAGCAGCACCGCTTCGGCGTGAAGCAAAGGGAAGCGCTGACCACAAGAGGCAATGCGCCTCACGTTCTGGTTATGAGCGCCACCCCTATTCCCAGGACTCTGGCCATTATTGTATACGGTGACCTGGATATTTCCATCATTGACGAGCTCCCTGCCATGCGTCTTCCTATTAAAAACTGCGTGGTGGGAACCTCCTACCGCCCCAAGGCCTATTCTTTTATTGAGAAACAGATCCGCCAGGGCCGCCAGGCCTACATCATCTGCCCTATGGTAGAGGAAAGCGAGGGCGCAGACGGGGAAAATGTAACGGACTACACCCAGCGGATCCGGGAAATTTTCCCCTCAGATATCACCATCGGCATGCTCCACGGCAAGATGAAGCCCAAGGAAAAAAATCAGATCATGGAACAGTTTGCCAGCGGGGAAATCCAGGTGCTGGTGTCCACCACCGTTGTGGAGGTTGGCGTCAACGTGCCCAATGCCACGGTGATGATGGTAGAGAACGCAGAGCGCTTCGGCCTTGCCCAGCTGCACCAGTTAAGAGGCCGTGTAGGCCGCGGGGAGTATCAGTCCTACTGTATTTTTATGCAGGGAAATGAACAGGAAGAAACCTCCAAGCGACTGGAGATCCTGAACAAATCCAACGACGGATTTTTTATTGCAGGGGAAGACCTGAAGCTTCGCGGCCCCGGCGACCTGTTTGGAATCCGCCAGAGCGGCCAGCTGGAATTTCGCATCGGGGATATTTACCAGGACGCAGATGTGCTGAAAGCTGCCAGTGATGCGGCTGGCGGAATCCTGGAGCTTGACCGGGAACTGACGCTGCCACAGAACGAAATGCTGCGGGAAAGATTGAATTCTTATATGAAATATGACCTTGAAAACCTTGGATTGTAGGCAGTCACGAGGAAATATGCGACGAAAAAAACGGCAAAAAACGAAATTTTTTTGGTAATAACTGTGCAAAGAAACAAAAATTCTCAGGAATTTGGAATTTCAACCCGGGGATTTCGGGAAATAATGAGAGCAGATTTGTATAATTTTACCTATGAACCGAAGAAAAAGGCTTGTCAAGGGGTGATTTTCGGAAACTTGCCAAATTTTCAAAATCGTAGTATCCTAACGAAGAAGCAAGAACGAAGAATATTTTCACCGTCAAGGAGGCTATTATAATGGCTACAAAGAGAACTACAAAAAAGGCAGAAACAATGGCAGCCAAGAAAGCAGCGAAGACTGCTGCAGCACCTGCAGCAGAGGTAAAGGCTGAGCAATCCAAGGCAGAGGCTGTTAAGACCGCTGTTGTAGAAACTGTAAAGGCAGCTACAGAGACTGTTAAAGCTGCAACAGAGACAGTTAAAGAGACCGCTAAGGAAGCTGTGAAAGAGACAGCAAAAGCTGCACCTGCAAAGGAAGCTGCTCCGAAAGCTGAGGCTAAGAAGCCTGTAAGAAGAACAAAGAAAGCCGCTGCAGCAGCAACAGCAGAAGTTTATTTCCAGTACTTAGGCAAGGAATTTGCTTCCAAAGATCTGGTGTCTGATGTTAAGAAAGCTTGGATAGAGATGACCGGAAAGAAAGAAGAAGACATCCAGGATATTAAAGTTTACGTAAAACCAGAAGAGAACAAGGCATACTATGTAGTAAACGGTGAAGCAGAGGGACATTACATCGAACTGTAATTTTTCCTTAAACTGGAAGCTTCGGGGAATCTGTGAAGACAGACGCTCCGGGGCTTTTTTTATGCCTGAAACAGAGCGGATGATTTTTCAAACATGCTCTGGACAAACAGGTGTAAATACGATAAAATATTAAAATGTAACGAAATTTTTTCTTTACATTGCAGGCAATCCCACAACCCCTGTGATCCAGGGGTTGTTTTTATGATATTACTTATTCAGAAAGGAAAAACTATGTTTAACGAAATTGACTTCAGCAAAATAGATACCGCTGGCGCGCCGCCTACAGATGATGCCGGCCGCCAGTATTATTACATGGCCAAGCTTGCCACTATGGTTACCCTCAAGGAGCAGGAACTTGGACGCCCTATCACCTATTGTCTCCAGACCTTTGGCTGTCAGATGAACGAGAAGCAGTCCGAGGTAGTAGCCGGAATCATGGACGAGATCGGCTTTAAGAGACAGGACACAGAGAACGCCGACGTTGTTATCTACAACACCTGTACCGTCCGTGAGAACGCCAATCTGAAGGTATACGGACGTCTTGGCAAGCTTCACAGCCTGAAGAAATCCAACCCGGATATGAAGATCGCCCTTTTCGGCTGCATGATGCAGGAGAAACAGGTGGTGGACAAGATCCAGAAGGACTATCCATTTGTCAATCTGGTATTCGGAACCCACAATATTTTCAAGTTCGCCGAGCTGTTCTATGAGATGGAGAACCGTGACAGCCAGCTGATCGACATCTGGGAAGGCACCGACAAGATTGTGGAAGAGCTTCCTACAGAACGCAATTACTCTTTCAAATCCGGCGTCAACATTATGTTCGGCTGCAACAATTTCTGCAGTTACTGTATCGTACCTTACGTAAGAGGCCGGGAGAGAAGCCGTGAGCCGGAGGCCATTGTGAAAGAAATCGAGGCACTGGTGGCAGATGGCGTGACTGAGGTCATGCTTCTTGGACAGAACGTAAACTCCTACGGCAAGACTCTGAAGAATCCGGTCACTTTTGCCCAGCTTCTTGAGAAGGTTGAGGCAATCGAAGGCCTGAAGAGAATCCGCTTCATGACCTCCCACCCGAAGGATCTTTCTGACGAGCTCATCGAGTACATGGGAAAAAGCAAGAAGGTCTGCCATCACCTTCACCTTCCCATGCAGTCCGGCAGCAGCCGTATTCTGAAGGTGATGAACCGTCACTATGACAAGGAGAAATACCTTGGTCTGGTTGAGAAGATCCGTAAGGCAGTGCCGGATATTTCCCTAACTACGGATATTATCGTAGGCTTCCCAGGCGAGACCGAGGAGGATTTTCAGGAGACTCTGGATGTGGTGGAGAAATCCTGCTTTGACACTGCATTTACCTTTATCTATTCCAAGAGAAGCGGCACCCCTGCAGCCAAGATGGAGGATCAGGTGCCGGAGGATGTGGTAAAAGACCGTTTCGATCGTCTTCTGAAACTAGTTCAGGAGAAAGGAAGAGAGGCTTCCTCCAGATTTGAGGGCGAAGTGCAGGAAGTTCTGGTAGAGACCGAGAGCAAGGAGAAGGGCATTTTCACAGGAAGAACCCAGTACAATCTTCTGGTACACTTCCCGGGAACCCCGGATCTTCTTGGCAAATATATCAATGTAAGACTGGATACCTGCAAGGGCTTCTACTATATGGGAACTCAGGTGTAAGTTGATTACTTCATAGCAAAAAATCACATAAATTTCCTGGAAATGGTTGCAATTTTGTATAAAATAGTGCAAAATAGAAAATAACAAACACTCATGGGAAAGGCGGCACCGTATATGTTGAAAGAACTGTGCGGAAGGTTTTATTCACTACTCAAGAAAGAAGCAGCTCATGAGAATGAACCCCAGCGTATCCTGTTTCTCCTTCGGAATATCATGCTGCTTCTTGGACTGTATTTTCTTATCTTTCCACTGGTAATGTGCCTGGTAAGTCCACGGACAAGAGGGTGGATCGGATATGTGTTTGCAGTGCTGGCAGCGTTGATCTTTTTCGGAACCTACAGGCTTCGGGTACGTACCGGCGTAGTGATGTGCGTGACACTGCAGCTGGCGTGGGTTGTGATCTTTATCCTGATGTATGGCTGGGACTGCGGTATTCAGCACCTGATGTTTGAGATGCTGGTGCTGGTGTATTTTGCCATTTACAATGGGGTGGGATATAAGATCGGATACACGGCGTTTCTGTTTGCTGTGCGGTTTGTGCTGTTTGTTTACTGCAGGAGGAACCAGCCTTATTATGGGCTTACTGAGAACGCAACGGTTGTACTGCAGATTATGAACATGATCCTCTCCTTTGTGCTTATGGGAGTTGTGTGTGCCATGTTCAGCTCCAATGTGGAGTCTGCAGAGAAGAAGCTGGTGCTCTACAATGAGCAGCTGAAGAAGCAGGCTGGCACCGACCCGCTGACCGGGCTCTGGAACCGCCGCCAGATGATGCAGTACATCACAGAGAAGCATCAGAAGGACTCCAATATGGCCTTTACCCTGGGAATGGGTGACATTGATTTCTTTAAGAAAATTAATGACAACTGGGGTCATGACTGCGGGGATGCAGTGCTGGTGTGGATCACCAGGCATATGAGCGAGGTGCTGGGGGAGCATGCCAGGCTTTGCCGTTGGGGCGGAGAGGAGTTTATTTTCTTTTTCCCGGACATGAACGGGGACCAGGTATGCGAGATCTTGAATGTACTGCGTATGCGGCTGGACAACGATCCTTTTGACTGGAAGGGAGAGTGGCTGAAGGTGACCATGACCTTTGGAGTTGAGGAGAATGATTTTTCCTCCAGCATTGATACGCTTCTGAAGAACGTGGATGACAAGCTTTATATGGGAAAGAAACAAGGACGAGACCGGGTGATCTATTAAAGACTGCCTGGCCTTTTTCGTGTGAGGGGCATGCTGGCTGATGTTAGAGCGTGTTTGAAAAAGCATTCCTGCAATCTGCACGCCCCACTTTGCGGTATATTTTGCCCGAATTCAGTTGCCGTAGCCTGCTACGGCGCCCTCATCCGGACAAAATCTCCCACAAATTGTGACGCACATCTTGCAGAAAGCCTTTTTCAAACACGCTCTAGAGAGACTTATATGAAACGGTCTCTCTTATTTTCTGACACTCTTTCTGTATTCGACCGCGGTCATCTGGCAGTGCTTTCGAAAGCTCTGTGCCAGGTAGCTCTGGGAGGAAAATCCGGCCAGGTGGGCGATGGTGGAAATATCGTAGTCCGTATTTTCCAGAAGATCCTTGCACACTTCAATGCGCCTGCGGTTCAGGTAGTTAATAGGCGAGATGCCGTAATACCTGGTGAATTCGTGGCTGAGATAGTATTTGTTCAGATGGGTCAGTTTTGCCAGGGTGTCCAGGGTAATCTCCTGACTGTAGCTGGCGTCCAGATAGCGCTTGACCTGGGCGCACTCCCTGCTTGGATGAAGGGAGGGAACCAGCTGGAATCCGGATACGGTAATCCGCCGCAGCTGCATAATGAGAATAGCCAGGGTATGGCGGCAGATTTCCTCATAGCCTGGATTTTTCTGGTCCAGCTCTGTGAAAAGGGAGTGGAAATAAAACTGCAGGTCCGTCTTTTTCTTCCGGCAGTTAAAAATCTGGAACTCTTTCTGATCGTGAAAAGAGAAACTGATCCCGTCCACGCCTACTGTGAAATAGGAAAGGGGCGCTGCGTTTCTGGAAGTTTCCGTGTGCTGGATGTGGGGATTCACAATGATCAGGTCATCTTTGGAGATGGTGAAGGTTTCGTCCTCGATCACAAATTCCCCGCTTCCTTCCAGCACATAGAACAATTCTGTAAAGGCGTGGGTGTGGGGAATGCTGGGCCAGTCATTTTCATACCGGGAAAGGGAAGCGTTCACAAGAACCGCTTCCTGGGCAAGGGGATTTTCAAAATCGAAGGAAAAAGAGCGTGTACTCATAGCAGCGCCTCCTGAACTATTTTGGTAAAAGTATCACGAAGGATACTGGGAATGAAGGGATCGCAGTGTTCCGTGAATATTATCTGTGAGCAGTTATTGTAAACATACATGCATTCATTCATATAGGCAATAATGTTATGAATAACCTTATCATATCACAGAACAAAAAAGACCGCAAGATTTCTAAAAAGCAAAGCAAGACCTCCGTTGAAATCTGCCTGCGAAACTCTTATTCTAAGAATAGAGATTATAGGCAATTACGCAGCTGCGAAAGCGCTGAATGAGGATAAGATTTTACAACAACGGAGGTACCGAAAATGGAAGCAAAAAAAGGACGTGTTACCATACCAACAAACCTGGATGTGGTAAAAGAGACACTGGATATTATGGACGAGTGGGGCGCAGACGCCATCCGTGACTGCGACGGAACGGAATTTCCCCAGGAACTGAAGGACACCGGAGCGAAGATCTACGCCACTTACTACACCACAAGAAAAGACAACGCCTGGGCAAAAGCCAACCCGGACGAGATCCAGCAGATGTACATTATGAGCTCCTTCCACACCGCAGTTTCTGAGACACTGGAAATTCACCTGATGGATCACCTTTACCCGGATATGCTGAAGGTCAACACCCGTGACGACATTACAAGATGGTGGGAAGTTATAGACCGCACCACAGGCGAAGCAGTGCCGGTAACCGACTGGTCCTACAACGAAGAGACCGGAAATGTGGTAATCACCCCGGCGAAGCTTTTCCATGAGTACACCGTAAGCTTCCTGGCATATATTATGTGGGACCCGGTACATATGTACAACGCAGTGGTAAACGACTGGAAGGACGTAGAGCCCCAGATCACCTTTGATGTGCGCCAGCCAAAGACAAGAGCCCATTCCCTGGAGCGTCTCCGCCGTTTCCTGGACAGCCATCCTTATGTCAATGTGGTTCGCTTCACCACCTTTTTCCATCAGTTCACCCTGATCTTCGATGAGCTGGCACGGGAAAAATATGTGGACTGGTTCGGTTATTCTGCATCAGTCAGCCCTTATGTGCTGGAGCAGTTTGAAAAAGAAGTGGGCTATCCTTTCCGCCCGGAATACATTATCGATCAGGGCTACATGAACAACACCTACCGCATTCCATCCAAAGAATTCAAGGATTTCCAGGCATTCCAGAGAAGAGAAGTTGCCAAGCTTGCCAAAGAGATGGTAGACATTGTCCATGAATACGGCAAAGAGGCCATGATGTTTATGGGCGATCACTGGATCGGTATGGAACCTTTCATGGAGGAGTTTGCATCCATCGGGCTTGATGCCGTAGTGGGAAGCGTTGGAAACGGCGCCACCTTACGTCTGTTTAGCGACATCAAAAATGTAAAATACACAGAAGGCCGTTTCCTTCCTTACTTTTTCCCGGACACCTTCCATGAGGGCGGGGATCCTGTGAAAGAAGCGAAGGTGAACTGGGTAACTGCAAGGCGTGCCATCCTGCGAAGTCCCATCCAGAGAATCGGATACGGCGGATACTTAAAGCTGGCCCTGGAGTTCCCGGATTTTGTCCAGTATATCAAGGAAGTGTGCCAGGAATTCCGCACCCTGTACGACAACATTCAGGGCGTTACCCCTTACTGCGTGAAGCGGGTTGCAGTCTTAAACTGCTGGGGCAAAATGCGTTCCTGGGGCAACCATATGGTTCATCACGCTATTTACCACAAACAGAATTACTCTTATTTCGGTATCATCGAGGCTTTAAGCGGTGCGCCATTTGACGTTTCCTTTATCAGCTTTGATGACATTCTGGCAGATAAGGATCTTCTGAAAAACTTCGACGTTGTGATCAATGTGGGAGACGCAGACACAGCCCAGAGCGGCGGCGAGTACTGGGCCAATGAGACTGTAATTACAGCCGTGAAGGAATTTGTCTATAACGGCGGCGGATTCATCGGCGTTGGGGAGCCAGCAGCCCATCAGTGGCAGGGCAAATACTTCCAGCTGGACGACGTGCTGGGAGTGGAAGAGGAACGAGGCTTCAACTTAAATACAGATAAATACAACTGGGAAGAGCATAAGGATCACTTTATTCTTGCAGACACAGACGGAACCGTGGATTTCGGGGAAGGCAAGAAAAACATTTTTGCGCTTCCGGAAACCACCATTCTGATCCAGAAAGACCAGGAGGTACAGATGGCGGTGAAAACCTTCGGAAAAGGCCGCGGCGTTTACATCAGCGGACTGCCGTATAGCTTTAAGAACAGCCGTGTGCTTTACCGTGCAGTTCTCTGGTCTGCCTCTGCAGAGGAGGAGCTGAACTGCTGGTATTCCACAAACTATAACGTGGAAGTTCATGCATACGTGAAAAACGGCAAATACTGTGTGGTAAATAATACCTATGAGCCACAGGATACGGTGATTTACAGAGGCGATGGCAGCAGCTTTGAACTTCATGTAGAAGCAAACGAAATTAAGTGGTATCAGATCTGATCCAAATAAGCATTGCCCGGGCAGAATGCAGACAGATGTATCTGCCCGGGCACTTTTTTGTCTTTTTATACAGGAGAAAGGTTGCATTTATAAGAGGAATCTTTTAAACTACAGGTAGTATCGTTTTATGAGGTGACAGTTTATATGTATACAGTAGAAGAAATTAAAGAAAAAATCGGAAGCGGTCAATGGACAAGGGCGGATGTAGATACGATTATCGCAGATTTGAAGGCTTCCTCAAAGCTTACTTCCCATGTGGGGGAGATTTATTATTCCAGCTATGGTGTCTTTGCATACAGCTTTCGTGACCGTGTGTATCCTATGCTGGAAATCTGCCAGGAGGCGAAGCTTCTGCTTGGTCCCTCCATGGAAAAAGCTCTGATTTATCTGGCACTGATGCGTCTTTATTTCTGCCTGGGCTTTCTGCCGAAGGTAGTGGAATACGGTCTGAAATATGCAGAATCCGGCTACACTTTGCGTGATTGCCTGAAATCTGTATATAATACCATTGCAGCAACCTTTACAGACTGTGGACTTTATAAAGAGGCAGATATTTATCTGGAGAAAATGCTGGATATTTCCAGGCTGGATCCCTGCGGGCCGGAAGTGGATTTCTGGAATTCTGATTACATGAATGAGTTCGTGTATTATGACAGTAAAGTATATGTGAAGCTTGGAATGGGAGATGTCAAAGGCGCTGAGCAGGCCCTGGAGGGGATCGGAAGACTTCTTGCGTGCGATGATATTTCCGAAGAAGGAAAAAACTTTTTCCGCCTTCAGAGGGAATGCACGGATCTGTATCTGAGAATGCACAAGACGAAGGATATCGCTGCGATTGCAGAAGAATTTAATGAATATATGAGGAAAATGGAGTCCGGAGAGCTTAAGGTGGACTGCCTGAATTTTTGTATTTATAATTTTGGCGAGCTGCTTCAGGTTATGGCGAAGGTGGAGCGCTGGGAGGATATTATCCGCATTGGCAACTTTATAAAGGATGCCCCCAATTTCAGCGGAAGCATTTGCCCGGTTTATAAGGTTATGTGTCAGGCTGCCCGCAGAAGCGAGAAGGAAGAGATCCGAAGCCAGGTGCATAAATATGAGAGAATGTATCTGGAGGCTCTGGAAAAAGAGAAGGAAAACTATGATGAGCTTTTGCGGCTTCTGGCGAAGGAGGAGCTTCGCCTTGTAAACCTGAAGGATACCATGAAAAAGGATCCTCTTACCGGATGCCTGAATAGGGCTGCCTTTGAAAAAAGCAGCAGACGGTTTGTCAGTGAACATAAAAAAGGATGTCTTGCTTTTCTTGACCTTGATTATCTTAAGGAAATCAATGACAGCTATGGGCATGAAGGCGGAGACAGTTATCTTGTATGCTTTGCCGAAAATATGAAACAGGCTCTCAGACTGGATGGTGCCCTGTACCGTTATGCAGGAGATGAGTTTTTGATTCTTGCTTCCGCCAGGGAAGAGGAAATTAAGAGGCGGCTACATTTCATTGTGGAAGAGAACCCGATCAAATTTCATATTAACGGAGATGAACGTAATATCGGTTTTTCTTATGGTATTGTGGCGTTTGAGGAGAAAAATGGAAATGTTGCAGAGCTGGTGAAGGAAGCAGACCGCAGAATGTACCTATGCAAAAAACGAAATCATGAGAGTATTTTAAAAGAGGCAAAAACGAAATGATTACGCAGGGAAATATCATACATTTTTATAACAAATATAAGGAAAATTTGGGAACAGAGGCACAGGTGCTTGAGGGGATCCTGAAAGCCCAGGATCAGGAGGCCTGGCTGGGAAAGCTGCGGCAGAAATCCAAGGCTATGCGGCGGCTTTACATTGAGAATGAAACGCTTCTCAATCTGTACATCCGTCCGTTTTTAAGCGGAGAGGTGAAGCTGGACGATGCCCTTGCAGAAGAGCTTTTAAATCAGATCCGGGAAGCCAATAATGAAGGGTATGAGGACGATCTGGCACTTGTGGAGGTGGCAGAGCTGCTGGATGGATATTTTCAGAAAAATAAAAATCTGAATGCCTACATTTGGACCTTGAATCTTCTTGGCAATTTTTATAACAGACCCTTCAGTGTTGAGGACGGAAAAAAGGGTGCCCTTTATTTTAAACGGCTGCGGGAGCTTTCCTGCCATTACTTTGAGATCGAAGACTTTGATGTGAGAAAACGGATTATATTTTCTTATTACAATTATCCCATCACGTTGATGAATTTTAACCTTGTAAATGCCAGGGAGCTTATGCAGCTTATCGATGAGGCACTGGCCTTTTACAATAACGAAGAAGTCCGGGCATTAGATGAAGATAAATTTGATTTTGATGAGCTGATCAAGGAGCTGAATTACGATCTTCTTGGGAATTCTGTGCTTGGATATTCCAGGGAAAACATTGATCCCCAGCTTCTTGAAAGGGCTTCTAAGGTGCTTGGAGAATATTATTCCAGGCAGCTTGAAGAGAACCCCAATCCCTACGAAATGCCGGATGAGATCTACTGCAATTATAAAAGGTGTCTGTTTTTCCAGGGAAAGCTTGACTGCACAAGCTTTATAGAGGATTACATAGGCTATTGCAGGTATTGTATAGAGCATGACACTCTGGACAGCCAGGAGGATGTGGACTTTTCGGACAGCCGTTATTTTCAGGTCGTAGTCAACCACCTTTATAATATTATGGAAACCCTGGATATGTACAAGGATGAATACCACGGACCAGATGATATTAAGGATTACTGCGTAGACGAATATGTGCGTATGATCCGCAGCCTGCCAAGGACAGAGAATGACCAGTTTATCAATGACGTGGTGTGGCGCTCCCTGAGAGAATTTCTGAAGTATCTTTCCAGGGATGAGGTAAGCTCCATGCTTCTTATGAAGGTTATGGTCAGCAGAGATGAGCTTACGGTTATCCACTGTGCCATGGTGGAGCAGATCGCAAGAAGGATCTTAAGCTCAGTGATCCGCAGACAGCCAGAGCTTCTGGTGGGAAGCTGTGGCTGTGCCAATGTGGTAGAGGTGCTGGAAAATCAGGATAAAATCCTGGATTTTGTATCCCAGGCTGCCCAGATTTTTGATGTGGGTAAAATCCAGCTGGCTTCTATTATAAATAAGCAGACTCGCCAGCTGACTGCGCGGGAGATGGAGCGGATTTACTGTCATCCTGCAAACGGAGTGAAGCTTCTTGCGGAAATTCCGGCTCTTCAGAAGTATAATGATATCATTCTCGGACATCACAAGTCCTGGGATGGCAAAATGGGATATCCAAAGGACTTTGATAACTGTGCTTCCAAGGAGCGCTTTCTCATTGAAATCTTTCACGTGAGCGATGGAATGGATGCAGCTACAGATTTTATAGGGAGAAGCTACAAGAGCAATAAAAAGATAGCACAGGTGATAGAGGAGCTGGCCTACGGCAAGGGTACCTGGTATTGTCCGGAGCTTGTGGAGCTGATCCAAAATGACAAGGAACTGCAGGCGGATCTTGCTTATCTGGTGGGAACCGGCAGACTTCGTACCAGCTGCTCTGTTTATGGAAGTGCAGTGGAGGATGGAAAGGCAGAGAAAATCCGCTCTGCCATTAATATTGAGAAGTGGGAAATGCTTGAGGAGCAGGAGGACGAGGACGATAACATTCTGGATTTCCTTCACAAAAGCGGAAGTGAAAACCGCCAGCTTCTTCGCGCACTTGCCAGAAATTCCCTGATTATCCTGTATGTGGATATGATGTCCGGGGAGTATAAGGTTTCCTACAGAGGAAGCCAGAGGCTTCTGGATGAAAAAATCCCGGATGGCCATTATGTGGATTTCCTAAAGGACTATCTGTCCCCTAATCTTGATCCCAAAGACTGGGACAGGATCCGTCTGAAAATCAAGCTGTCGGAGCTTTCCCATACGTTTCTGGAGCAGGAAGGAAGCTATGAGTGTGAGGCCAGGGTAAAGGTCAGAGAAAGGTACAGGTGGGTGCGCTTTCAGTTTATCCGTCTGGATGAAGGAAATGTTATGCCAAGGATGATGACCATAATCGCAACGGACGTTCAGGAGAGCCACAGCAGAAATGAGCAGCTGATGGCCGGCTTAAAGGCAGCATACCAGTCCGCAGAGGAAGCGAATAAGGCCAAGAGTGTGTTCCTGAACAGTATGTCTCACGACATCCGTACACCTATGAACGGAATCCTGGGTATGACCCAGATTGCCATGAATCATCTGGAGGATCCAAAGCGGGTTCTGGACTGTCTGCGCAAGATTGATGATTCCTCCAGGCACCTTCTTGGGCTTATTAATGAGGTGCTTGACATGTCCAAAATCGAAAGCGGCAGTACAGTTCTTCGGAAAGAGCCCCTGTGCCTGACGAAGACTATGGAGATCGTAGACGGAGTCTGCAGGCCCTCATCCATGGAAAAGCATCAGAGCTTTGTGATGGATATAGAGGGCATCTGCGATGATTACGTAATAGCAGACCCGGTAAGGCTTCGTCAGATCCTGATCAACCTGATCTCAAATGCTGTGAAGTATACCCCTGAAAACGGACAGGTTCTGGTGAAGGTATCCCAGGAAAGCCATCTTGTGAAGGGAGAAGCCAGATATACCTTTGTGGTAGAGGATAATGGGATCGGTATGTCTGAAAAGTTCCTGGAAAAGCTGTTTGAGCCATTTTCCAGGGAGGATAACAGCATGACCGATGCCACCCAGGGAACCGGACTTGGGCTTTCCATTGCCAAATCCATTATCAACCAGATGGGCGGAACCATTGAGGTTACAAGCTGCCAGGGAAAGGGTACCACCTTTGTTGTACAGCTGGATCTGGAGCTGGCAGATAAGGAGAAGCGTAAAGAGGAGCAGGCAGCTGCCCATAAGGAAAAGCGCAGCAGGGCAAAGGACAAAAGCTTCCTTAAGGGGCATAGAATCATGCTGGTTGAAGACAATGAGCTGAACCGGGAAATCGCCTACGAGCTGCTGTCTGAGCAGGGACTGATCGTGGATGCTGTGGAGAACGGAAGGGAAGCACTGGAGCTTCTTAAGCAGCAGCCGGAAAACTTCTATGAGCTGATCTTTATGGATATCCAGATGCCGGTAATGAACGGCTATGAGGCAACCAGAAGCATCCGGGCAGGGGAAAGCTCTTACTGGAAAAAGCTTCCCATAATTGCCATGACTGCCAACGTATTCCAGGAGGATGAGCGTAAGGCAGCTGAATGTGGTATGAACGGGTATGTAACCAAGCCCGTTGATATGGAGATTATTTATTCCGTGCTTGAAAAATGGCTGCCAGGGATTTATAATAGCTGATGCGCGGCTGGCGCAGATAGGGAGCGATAGAGTTGAAGAAAAACAAATATGAAATTGATATGTGCAACGGAACCATTATGGATAAGCTGATTTCTTTTGCCCTTCCTTTGATGGTTTCCGGTATTTTGCAGCTGATGTTTAATGCGGTGGACATTATTGTGGTGGGGCGGTTTTCCGGCAGTCAGGCACTTGCTGCAGTAGGTTCCACTACAGCCCTGATCAATGTGTTTACCAATCTTTTCATTGGTGTTTCTCTGGGTGCCAATGTTCTGGCGGCAAGGTTTTATGCAGCCGGAAAGGATAAGGAGATGTCAGAGACGGTCCATACAGCTATTACGCTGGCACTGGTCAGCGGTGTTGTGATGGCAGTGATTGGGCTTGTTTTTTCCAGATGGGCCCTGGAGATAATGGGGACGCCTGCAGATGTTATTGACCAGTCCTCCTTATATATGAGGATTTATTTTCTTGGTATGCCCTTTTTTATGGTGTATAACTATGGAGCTGCTATTCTTCGTGCAGTGGGAGATACCAAGCGGCCGCTGATGTTTCTGATAGTAGCCGGGGTGATTAATGCGGTTCTGAATATGTTTCTTGTCATCGCCTTTCACATGGGTGTGGCAGGTGTTGCCATTGCCACAGTGATCTCACAGATGATTTCCTGCCTTTTGGTGCTAAGATGCCTGTATAAGACAGATAGCAGCTATCAGCTGCGTTTTTCCAGGCTGTGTATGAAGAAATTTTATCTGGCGCAGATTTTTCAGGTGGGAATTCCGGCGGGAATCCAGAGCACGGTTATTAACTTTTCCAATGCTCTGCTTCAGTCCTCTGTAAATTCCTTTGGCTCCACGGCCATGGCAGGATATACGGCAGCCAACAATGTGCTGGGCTTCCTTTATGCCTCTGTAAATGCTGTGACCCAGGCATGTATGAGCTTTACCAGCCAGAATTACGGTGTGGGGAAATATAAACGTATGGACAGGGTGCTTCTGGACTGCGGGATTTTGTCCTTTGTGATCGCGTTTGTGCTGGGTTGCGGCTCTTACATATTCGGCGGTGAGATTCTGAAGATTTATACAGAGGATCCGGAGGTAATCCGCTGCGGCGTGGAGATCCTTTCCATTACCACAGTGCCTTATTTCCTCTGCGGTATCATGGATCTTTTCCCGGGAGCCCTCCGCGGAATGGGACATTCCGGCGTGCCCATGATTCTTTCCATTATCGGTACGGTGGGTACCCGAATTGTGTGGATCTTCTGGATCTTCCCACAGAACCGTTCCCTCTACACCCTTTTCATCTCCTACCCAGCCTCCTGGGCCATCACCATTGTGATGCAGGTGATCTGCTTCATCTTCGTAAGGCGGACGGTACATGGACAGCTGAAAAGGAATGTGGCGTAAAGAGATTACGGGAATGCTGCCGGGTGGCGGCGATAGGATATATGATTTTACAGAAGGATTGCAGTTGGCTTCATCTGAGATTGAGAGGTGGAGCGCTGGGGTCCTTCTTTTATTTTGCGTTGGAAAGGGAATTGACGGAATATTTGAATGTGACTATAATAACCTGAGAAATATCCGGCGCATGGAAGAGAGAGGAAAAATTGTATCCATGATAGAAGACAAGATAAAATATGACATAAGGAGCGTGGTGTGGGATGAATGATATGAAAAGGCTTTTGAGGTATGCGGGGCCGTATCGGAGGGATATGGTGCTGGGGGCGGTGCTGGTTCTGATTGAGACTTGCTTTGAATTGTTTATTCCCATTATGATCGCGGACCTGATCGATGTGGGAGTGGCAAATCATGACCTTTCTTATGTTTACCAAAAAGGAGTTCAGATGATTCTGTGTGCGTTGATGGCGCTGATTACCGGGCTTTTGTATGCGCACTTTGCTGCGAAGGCGGCTTATGGATGGGGCGCAGAGATTCGGAAGGCGGAGTATGAGAAGGTGCAGCAGTATGCATTTTCCAACCTGGATCATTTCGCAGTGTCCTCTTTGATCACAAGAATGACTACGGATGTAACGGTGCTTCAGAATATGGTAAATGCAGGATTTCGTCCGGTGACAAGGGGCCCGTCCCTTCTGGTAATGGGAATTGTGCTTTCCTTCTGGATGAATCCAAAGCTGGCAGTTGTATTTCTTGTGTGCCTCCCGGTTCTGGGCAGCGTGCTTTTCTGGATCGTGTCAAAAGTAGCACCCATGTACACAAGGCTTCAGAGCATTATGGACAGACTGAACCGGGTGGTTCAGGAAGGCCTCACTGCCATCCGTGCGGTGAAGGCCTTTGTCAGGGACGAATATGAGGAAGAGAAATTCGCGGAGGTCAACACAGATCTGACCAGCTCCAGCGAGACTACCTTCCACTATGCGGTGCTGAACCTGCCTGCTTTCCAGGCGGTGATGTACAGCGCCATTGTGCTGATCATGTGGTTTGGAGGAAATATGATCCTGAAATCCAATCTGGCAGTAGGTGACCTGACTGGATTTTTAAGCTATGTGATGCAGGTCATGAACTCCCTGATGATGATTGCCAACGTGTTCCTTCTGCTTACCCGTTCCCTTGCCAGCGCTCACCGTATTGCAGAAGTGCTGGACGAACAGGTGGAACTGACTTCCCCGGAAAACGGACTGGAGCAGGTAGCAGACGGAAGTATTGACTTTCAGGATGTTTCTTTTAAATATCACAAGGATGCCCGGGAGTTTGCCCTGTCCGGGGTGAATCTTCACATTCCATCTGGTCAGACAGTAGGAATCCTGGGTGGTACCGGTGCCTCCAAAACCACGCTGGTACAGCTGATTCCAAGGCTCTATGATGCGTCCGAGGGAGCGGTGTACGTAGGCGGACAGGATGTGCGGGATTATGAGATTCATTCCTTAAGGGATGCGGTGAGCATTATCCTGCAGAAAAATGTGCTGTTCTTTGGAACGGTGCGTGACAACCTGAAATGGGGAAATCCAGAGGCGACAGATGAGGAAATCTGGGAGGCCTGCCGGGCTGCGTGCGCAGATGAGTTCCTGAACCGGATGCCAGATGGTCTGGATACCATGCTGGAGCAGGGCGCAGGCAACCTTTCCGGTGGCCAGAAGCAGAGACTTTGTATCGCGAGAGCGCTGGTGGGAAAGGCGAAGATTTTGATTTTTGATGATTCCACAAGCGCGGTAGATACTGCAACGGAGAAAAAAATCCGGGAGACGCTGGCGAAGCGGAAGGATGTGACCAAGATTATTATTGCCCAGAGGATTACCTCTGTGATGAACACAGACCAGATTGTAATCCTGGAGGATGGAAAGGTGCACTGCACAGGAACTCATAAGGAACTGCTGGCTCACGACCCGATTTATCAGGAAATTTACAGATCCCAGATGAGCGGGGCGCAGGAGAACGAGATGGAGCACAGCGCTGCAAAGAAAGCGGATCAGCAGGAAAATAAGATAGAGCAGAGTGCTGCAAAGGCAGAGCGCGGCGGCGTGCAGGTGAAAGGAGGGACAACAGATGGCAGCGAAAACTTACAGCGGTAAGAAACCGGAAAACATGAAAAAGACGGTGGGCTATTTTCTCTCCTATATGGGACGGCATAAGCGGATGCTGTTTGTAGTAGCAGTGTTGGTATCGGTAAGCGCATTGTGCAATTTGCTTGGTACTTATATGATCCGCCCGGTAGTCAATGGCCTGGCAGATGGAAATGTCAGCACTCTTTTGAAAGGCGTTCTGACTGCGGCGGGGATTTTTGCTACAGGTGCGCTGGCGGCATGGGGATATTCCCAGACCATGGTGAAAGCCTCCCAGCGGATTCTGTTTGATATCCGACGGGATCTGTTCTCCCATATTCAGACCTTGCCGTTGAAGTTCTTCGACACAAACGGACACGGCGACATTATGAGTCTTTTCACCAACGATATTGATACCATCTCCGATGCGCTGAACAACAGCTTTGCAATGGTGATCCAGAGCTTTATCCAGATGGTGGGAACCCTGACCATTCTTTATGTGCTGAACTGGCGGCTATCTATTATTGTGACCGCGTGTTACGGCATTATGCTGTGGTATATTC
The DNA here is from genome assembly GCF_025566865.1 of Blautia acetigignens. NCBI lineage: Bacteria > Bacillati > Bacillota > Clostridia > Lachnospirales > Lachnospiraceae > Blautia > Blautia acetigignens. The sequence continues at coordinate 47,933 of NZ_JAOQJM010000014.1, read as the reverse complement.
GGTTCAGCGGAGGTAGGAGCAAGGTTTATTACGCCAAGCAGCAGAATAGCCTTGGTGCGTTAAACAGCTATATTGAGGAGATGATCAGCGGGCAGAAGGTGGTAAAGGTGTTTAACCACGAGGAAGCCAGCTTCCAGGAATTCTGTGAAAAAAACGAAGCCCTACGCAAGGCTGGTACAGGGGCCCAAGGTTATGCGGCGACTATGGTTCCGGTGGTGGTAAGTATTTCTTATATCAACTGTGCCATTGTGGCAGTGCTCGGCGGCCTTCTGGCTCTGCAGGGAAAAGCAGACTTGGGAAGCCTTGCCAGCTATCTGGTGTTTGTCCGCCAGGCGGCTCTGCCCATCAATCAGTTCACCCAGCAGAGCAACTTCCTTCTGGCTGCGCTGGCGGGTGCGGAGCGTGTGTTTAAGGTGATGGATCTGGAGCCGGAAGTTGATGAAGGTAAAGTAGAACTGGTGCAGATGGAAGTTCCGAATAAAATCGAAAGTGGCTGTTTGGACTCCAAATATGAGAAAAAAGCCATGGAAAAAGAAATTGGAAGTACAGTTCCAGCATGGGAAAATGGTACATTCGGGAAGGAAAAAACTGGAGAGAATGACGCAGAAAGGGGGAAAAATCCTCTGCGAAATGTGTCAGGAAATGCCTGGGCGTGGAAGAAGCCAGGTGGGGAGTTGGTGCCTCTTCGAGGGGATGTACGGTTTGAGCATGTGGACTTCGGTTATGATGAGAATCGGATGATTCTGAAGGATATCAGCCTGTATGCGAAGCCAGGACAGAAGATTGCCTTTGTAGGCTCCACGGGAGCAGGAAAAACCACCATTACCAATCTGATCAACCGTTTCTATGATGTGCAGGGTGGATCGGTTGTTTATGACGGAATTGACGTGCGGGACATCAGCAAGACATCCCTGCGCCATTCTCTTGGAATTGTATTGCAGGACACCCATCTGTTTACAGGAACGGTGGCGGACAATATCCGGTTTGGAAAACTGGATGCTACCCAGGAGGAAATTGAACGGGCGGCGAAGATTGCCAACGCAGATTCTTTTATCCGCCGTTTGCCACAGGGATATGACACGATGGTAACCTCTGACGGCGCCCATCTTTCCCAGGGCCAGAGACAGCTTCTTGCCATTGCCAGGGCCGCTGTGGCAGACCCGCCAGTGCTGATCCTGGATGAGGCGACCTCGTCAGTAGATACCCGTACGGAGGCGCTGATCGAGAAAGGAATGGATCAGCTGATGGAGGGCAGGACGGTATTCGTTATCGCTCACAGATTGAGTACGGTACGTAATTCCAATGCGATTATGGTGTTGGAGCAGGGAAAAATCGTAGAGCGTGGGGATCATGAGGATCTGCTACAGCAGAAAGGGAAATATTATCAGTTGTATCATGGGATGTTTGAATTGAGTTGATGGGGACAGAAAAATGGGAATAACAGATTTGAACCGAAGTAGGAAAAAGGAAAAGCGGCTTTGAGGTTGTAGTATAAGGATACTTGTAGAAAGTGAAAACAGAAGAAGAACAGGAAAAGCAGATGCTTTTTCCTATCCTTCTTCTAAAACTTTCGTCCCCCTGAGCTTCCGAAAGATAAATTTATTTGTAAATCTATAAAGAGATAAAATAGTTTATTTATGTGGACAAGTTACATATGTATGTGTGCTTAACAAGTCACCTACCTCTATATGATTGCATTTCATACAAATTTTTCCAGTATACCTTTTTACAATACATCCTCCGTTGCTTTGAGAATAATGTTTATTTACGTAACCAGATTTAAAATTGTGGCTACAAAAAATAGCTCTTGCATTAGCTGTGTCTGTATTTAAAGGAATAATGGTGCCATCTAGAGCCTCAAAGTAAGTATCATATTCAGCAAATAAAGTTTCAGCTTCATTATCAAAGTCGAAAGAAATATAATCTTCATTGGTATCAGAAGCATCTTTTACCGTCTGCATCGGCGTATACGCAAACACCGTAGTCCCGCTCAGAATCACCGAAGCCAGCACAGCTGCCACAGTACCAATCTTAGATGCCTTTTTGTTTCTATTCATAATGAGTTCCACTCTCCTTTTCATTGATTCTTTCTTGTCTCCCAATAAGTTGTTTCTCCAGACTACAGGAACCTGTCTGGTTCTTGCAGAAAGTTTCACGAGAGCTTTGGCGTAGGCTCTTCGTTCCTCAGCGGAACAGCCTTCCGTAGCAGCTTCATCTGCAATGTTTTCAGAAAAACGGGTGTAAAGTAAAAATGTCAGGATCGTTAACGGGTTAAAACAATGAAGGCAAATTGCTAACAAACAGATTAATTTTACAATCGAGTCACGGCGGCGCAGATGTGAATATTCATGCCTGAGAATCATTTCCGACAGCTTGGAATTTGGAAACTCAGCCGGAGCCACAATGAAAGGTTTCACAAACCCAACGGTATACGGCGTGTTCATTTCCGGAGAAATGCGGTACTCCACATTCCCGATTCCAGGCAAAGGATATGTTCTTATCTCCGTAATTCGTTTCAGCTTTCGCGTGAGCTGATGGTATTTGATCGTCTCATAAATGCTGAATCCTGCGATCACAAACAGCCAGCACAAAACGATCATAAGAATCCAATCAGGCATCCACACAGAAATTCCGTGATAAGAAACCGCTTCCTTGTCGTCAAAGTTTACAAAATAGGAAATTGCGTTAAGAGAATTGGTCTCTTCCAGCATATCCTGCGGCAGATAATATTTCAGCATCTGAAAAGGTATGAAATATTCCACCAGACTCAATAACACCAGTTTCCGGCCAAGCCGGTAAGAAAAGTTTTTCCGTTTCAGGAGCATCAGCAGGAGACAGACCAAAAGCGGCATCGTTCCTGCGATGCTCACGCAGATCCAAAGCATGCAAGTCACCCTCACTTATAATTTATCGATAAAATCGAGTAATTCCTTCTGATCCTTTTTGCTGAGTTTTCCCTCGTCAGCAAAGGCACAGAACAGACAGGCAAGTGAATCCTTGAACTCCTGGGAATATTCTTCCTGGGAGTCCCTGCAGCTGGATTTCTGGTGCTCCAGAATCTTTTCCTGGAAATCCCGGATCAGCTGGTCTCTTTTTTCAAGCTTGTGGCGCAGATGAAGATTATGTGCAAAGAAACCAAACGCGACCATAGGAAAACCAAAGGAAAGGACAATGGCTTTCACCAGATAAAAGGTTGCGGCGGGCTGGTCCATGGTGGGGATTCCACTAATCATGCAGACCAGCAGTGACAATCCGGTAAAGATTACAAAAAGGATACCGAATAACACTAAAATAATTTTTTTCATTAAGGACCTCCTCATTACTACGTAGAAACGGGATTCATGAAATATTTTTATTTCCTGCTCCCTTTACTATATATACGAAATTCAGAGGGGAAAATAACACGGAATCTGTAATTTTTTTGAAAATATTTTCGAATTAGCTAAAATTATGGTATACTCTTAGTTGACATCATTTAAGAAGCATATGGATGCAAGTGCTTATGTGATTGAATTCGATATAAGATAAACTGTGGCGTCCCCTGAAAGTATTCAACAGAGAGAGTTTGAGCGTATTTGAAAAATCATTCCCGCAATCTGCACGCCCCACTTTGCAGTATATTTTGCAGAAAGCCTTTTTCAAACACATTCTGAGGGATAGATAAGGCCACAGGTACCAATAAAAATTATGAGGAGAAGTTTACTATGCCCAAATTTCTGATTATCGACGGTTCCTCTATGCTGTCTACTTCCTATTACGGAAACCTTCCCAAGTCCATTCTTTTCGCCAAGACAGACGAAGAGAAGGAGCGGCATTATTCGGAGATCTTACACACCTCCGATGGAAAATACACCAATGCCATGTTCACCATGTTGCGCACCCTTTTGGCAGTTTATAAGAAGGTGAAGCTGGAATATGTTGCCTTCACTTTTGATATGACAAGAGACACCTTCCGCCGCACCCAGCTTGGAGCGGACTTTTACAAAGCCAACCGAAAGGAGACAGCTCAGCCTCTGAAGAATCAGTTTGTACAGATGGAAGAGTTCCTCAAAGCCATTGGCTGTCCAGTATTTATGAGTCCGGATTACGAGGCAGATGACTACGCCGCCTCCCTGGTGGAGAAATTCCAGGGGCCGGAGCTTCAGACCTATGTGCTTACCAAGGACCACGATTATTTCCAGCTGGTAAGCGAATACACCCGCATGTGGCGCGTGGTTACAAGAGACAAGCTGGAGGCTCTGAAGGATGCCTACGGCCTTTATGGAAAAGATGCCTATGAGGCGCTTCCTCCTAATGTATTTGAATACACCCCGGAAATCGTCCATTCCGAAGAGGGCGTTTACCCGGAGCAGATCCCGGTGCTTCTTGCCATCACAGGAGACCCGGGAGACGGCATTCCAGGCTGTAAAGGTGTTTCCTCTGCAGCAGCACCGTTAGTGGAAGAGTACCGCAGTTTAGATGCTATCTACGAGGCAATCGAAGATTGCGAGGGCGTAGCGAAGAAAGAGAAAGAGCTGAATACCTTCTGGAAGGAAAGCCTTGGCATCGGCAGAAGTCCGCTAAAAGCTTTAAAAACCAACAAAGAAATGGTTTATTTAAGCGAGCAGCTGGCAACCATGAAGCGTGACATTGTAATAGAAGAAAGCCTGGAAGACATGCGTCTGAACATCAATATGAAAGAACTGAAAAAGCAGCTGAAATTATATGAGATGAACAGCATTCTTGCAGAAGTTGAAAAATTGAATCCAGAGAAATAATAAATACAAAACCGTAATGAGAAATCGGACAGCTCATAGGCAGGTTATCTGGTGCCTGGCATATTATCAGGGATAACTACTATGATGGGCCAATAATAATTGCTGATTTCTCATTACGGTTTTGAATTATACATGGTGTATTGCGTGGAATTGAGCGGGTTTATAACCCTTCCTTTACCAATTTCCCATCCTTCAAATGCAGAATCCTCTGATTGCTGCTTCCCCGAAACTGCAGGGAAATATCCTTCAGTTCCTGAATAAATTCCCCGTCCACCAGAATATCAATGCAAGAAAGCATACGATCTGTGTAAGGCGTATAGACCTTGCCTCCAGGAGCCAGGTCCTTATCGAAAAGATATCCGCTGTAGCACCAGATGGATTTCTCCGGGTAAGTGCTCTTGATCTCTTCCAGAAGCTCTGCCAGGACCGGCTGGTTCTCCGGCTCAAAGGGTTCACCGCCAAGTAAAGAGAAGCCCTCTATATAAGACGGTGCCAGCAGTTCCAGAATCTTGTCCTGTGTTTCCCTTGTGTATGGCTCCCCATAATTAAAATCCCAGGTAGGGGCGTTAAAGCAGCCCTTGCAGTGATGCCGGCATCCGGATACAAACAGGCTTACCCGCACCCCGGTACCGTCTGCAATGTCGTAAGATTTAATATTTCCATAGTTCATAACGTAATTCCCTCATTTGTGTGGCCTAGAGCGTGTTTGAAAAATCATTCCCGCAATCTGCACGCCCCACTTTGCGGGAGATTTTGCCCGAATTCAGTTGCCGTAGCCCGCTACGGCGCCTTCATCCGGACCAAATCTCCCACAAATTGTGACGCACATCTTGCAGAAAGCCTTTTTCAAACACGCTCTAAAATGCCGCGAATGATTTCAAAATTAGATTTCCTTTATACCTCTTTAACTACCTCTGGAAGAAGTGTTTATTTCTTTAAAATAAAAAGAAGAAAGAAGTATGTACAATATATATTGCCTTGTGACGCCTGATCCCGGTGTCTATATAAAACAAACCCGGACAGAAATCAAAATCATTCAATTTAGAAAACTGTCCGGATTTGTTTATAATTCATAGTATCTGCGCTAACTGCATTGCTTAGATTATTTTACAGATGCAGCACGCGATCCTTAATCTCCTGTGTACGTCCCTGGTTCCAGAACTGTGTTCCAATATAACCGCAGGTTCTTCTGGCAACGCTCATCTTATCCTGGTTGCGGTTGCCGCAGTTCGGGCACTCCCAGATCAGCTTGCCGTTCTCGTCCTCTTTAATCTGGATCTCTCCGTCATATCCGCAAACATCACAGAAATCGCTCTTGGTATTCAGCTCTGCGTACATGATGTTGTCATAGATAAACTTCATAACAGAGAGAACTGCCGGAATGTTCTGCTTCATGTTCGGAACTTCCACGTAGCTGATGGCACCTCCCGGGGAAAGCTTCTGGAATTCGGATTCGAATTTCAGCTTGGAGAATGCGTCAATCTCCTCGGTAACGTGAACGTGATAGCTGTTTGTAATATAATTCTTGTCTGTAACGCCTGGAATAATACCAAAACGCTTCTGGAGACATTTGGCAAAACGGTAGGTGGTGGACTCCATCGGAGTTCCGTATACAGAGTAGCTGATGTTCTCAGCTGCTTTCCATTCTGCGCATTTGTCATTGAGACGCTGCATGACCTTCATGGCAAATGGACGAACCTCAGGATCTGTATGAGACTTGCCGTACATTCTCATGCACATTTCGTGGATACCAGCATATCCAAGGGAAATAGTGGAATATCCATCGTAAAGGAGCTTGTCAATGGTCTCACCCTTCTTAAGACGGGCAAGCGCACCGTACTGCCACAGGATCGGGGCAACATCGGAAACCGTTCCAAGAAGACGCTCATGTCTGCAGCGAAGTGCTCTGTGGCAAAGCTCAAGGCGATCCTCCAGGATCTCCCAGAATTTATCGAAATCACCCTCAGAGGAGCATGCCACATCAACAAGGTTGATGGTCACAACGCCCTGATTGAAACGGCCGTAGAATTTGTAGGAACCGTCCGGGTTCTTCTGTTTCTCCTCAACGGTAAGGAAGGAGCGGCATCCCATGCAGGTGTATACATTGCCGTTCTTCAGCTGGCGCATGATCTTAGCGGAAATGTAGTCCGGAACCATACGCTTGGCGGTACATTTGGCAGCAATCTCAGTGAGGTACCAGTATTTGGAATCCTCGTGGATGTTGTCCTCATCCAGAACGTAGATCAACTTCGGGAAAGCAGGAGTGATCCATGCGCCGCGCTCGTTCTTAACGCCCTGCATACGCTGCTTCATTACCTCTTCAATGATCAGAGCCAGGTCATCACGGGTACGTCCTTCCGGAACCTCGTCCAGATACATGAAAATAGTCACAAACGGAGCCTGTCCGTTACAGGTCATAAGAGTGATCAGCTGATACTGGATGGTCTGGATACCGCTCTGGATCTCGTCCTTCAGTCTGCGCTCGGAAACCTTGCGGATGATCTCCTCGTCCATAGGCTCACCGCATTCCTTACGCTCCTCGATCACTTTATTGCGGATCTTCTGACGGCTGATATCAACGAACGGAGCTAAGTGTGCCAGGGAGAAGGACTGTCCGCCGTACTGGTTACTGGCTACCTGGGCTACGATCTGTGTGGTAACGTTGCAGGCGGTAAAGAAGCTGTGGGGCTTCTCGATCAGTGTCTGGCTGATGACGGTGCCGTTCTGGAGCATGTCCTGAAGATTGATCAGGTCACAGTTGTGCTCACGCTGCGCATAGTAATCGGAATCGTGGAAATGGATGATTCCCTCGTCGTGAGCCTTCACGATCTCCTCCGGAAGAAGCACACGCATGGTCAGGTCCTTGCTGACCTCGCCTGCCATATAATCACGCTGTGTGGAGTTGATGGTAGGATTCTTATTGGAGTTCTCCTGCTTGGCATTCTCATTGATCTGGTCAAGAAGAGAGAGGATATTATCGTCTGTGGTATTGGACTTGCGGGTCAGCTCTCTCTTGTAGCGGTAACGCACGTACTTCTGGGCAACCTCATAGCCTCGCATCTCCATAATGCCGGTCTCAACCATATCCTGAATGTCTTCTACATTCACTGCGTGTGAGGACTCCAGAGCACGGGTGGCAATCGTATCTGCAAGCGCCGTAATCTGGTACTGGCTCAGCTGATGGAGCTTGGGAACCTCCTCATTGGCTTTCTGTACTGCGTTGATGATCTTCGCCTTATCAAAGATGACCTCCACGCCATTTCGCTTAATGACATTTGCATTGACTTCTGTGCTCATATTTATCAAATCCCTCCATATATTGTGTCTGAAAAGTATTTAAACCACTAAATGTTGTGCACTAACAATATTACAGGATTTTACAGAAAAGTCAAGGTGAAAACGGACGATTCTAAAAATCTGTGAAATGTGCCGAATTTTATGTATTCGAATAGTAAAGTGCACTGTTTTTCCCATGGAAAAAATATGGGATATACAGCAAAGAATCCCGCATATATGCAGGATTTATGGTGGCTTGCATAAACAAAGGGCTGCCGTGAGCAACCCTTCGTTGTGTTCGCATCTTTTTCTATTATACTTGGAAAAAAATAAAAATCAACCCTTGACACCGCCGGAAGTGAGTCCTCCAACCAGATTTTTTTCGATTCCGACGAAGAGGATAACAACCGGAACAATTGCATAGAGAGAAGCAGCAAACAGATACTGCCATTCGATCATATTGTATCCGTTGAAAATATTGATACCAACTGTCAGAGGCTTGAAGGTATCGGTAGAAATCAGGGTCAGCGCTACGGTATATTCGTTCCATGCGTTGATAAATACGAAAATAAGCGCAGTTACAATACCAGGTGCGGCAACCGGAAGAAGGATCCGAAGAAGAGCATGTACACGGTTGCAGCCGTCAATGGTAGCGGCCTGCTCCATCTCCGGGGAGATGCTCAGGAAAGTACCGCGAAGGAGCCAGATGGCAAATGCCTGGTTAAATGCGGCATTGATAAAGATCAGGCCGATAATGCTGTTGGTCAGATGGAACGCCATCATAACCTTGTAAATACCGATCAGAAGCACGACCGGGGCAAACATCTGGGAAACGATGACAAATCCCAGGAATGCGGTCTGGCCTTTGAATTTCATTCTGGACAGGGCGTAAGCAGCAGGAATGCCGCAGAGCATAGCCAGAAGAGTAGAACCGCCGGCAATGACGATGGAATTCAGCATGTAGCTGCTCATAGGTGCTAATTTCCACACATCTGTAAAGTTGGACCAGATGGCCTTAATAGGGAAAATGGTACCGTTTATGGAGAAAATCTCCGCACGGCTCTTAAGGGCGGTACATACGGTGACAAAGTACGGATACAGGGTAAAAAGGCAGATCAGAATGACTACCACATAAAGCAGTACCCGGAGCACGGTATTTTTGGTGTTTTTTTTCTTAGCTGAAGCATTGGTGCCTGCCATATCATTCATCTCCTTTCTTCAGTACGGAAACCATGTACAGGCTGGCGCAGAGAAGCAGAATCAGGAAGCCGATGACAGATACTGCCGCAGCCTGTCCCTGCTTGCCGTTGTAGAAGGCCAGTTTGTACAGATAAGTAACCAGGGTGTCGGTACGGTTGGCCGGGTCACCCTTGGTGATGGTCCAGATGATCGGGAAGGAGTTGAATACGTAAATAATATTCAGGATGGTGCTGATGGTCAGGTTCGGACGTACCAGGGGAATGGTGATCTGGAACATTTTCTGCCAGTAGGAAGCACCGTCTACAGCCGCAGCTTCATAGTAGCTGGCATCAATGCTCTGCAGACCGGAAAGCACGGTAAAGGTTACAAATGGAATGGTAACGAAAATACCGCAGGCAATTTCCCAGGCAAAGTATGCACCGGCAGTAGGCGTCCAGTTGATGGCATGGTCGATAATGCCAAGCCTCATCAACAGCGTATTTAAGGTACCGTAATCAGTGTCAATGATGAATTTCCAGATACTTGCCTGAACGATCAGTGTAGTCGCCCATGGGAAAACCACAACTGCACGGGCAAGCTTACGGCCCTTAAATTCGTTGTTGAGTAAGATGGCAAGGATAAAGCCAAGAAGCGTGGAGATACCGACAACGGCAACGGTCCACACAAGGGTGTTTTTCAGTACCATGGCAAAAACAGAGCTGCTGGTTACCTTGCGGAAGTTCTCAAGGCCTGCGAAGCCTTTGATCAGTCCGGCCTTGCTGACATCACTTAATGCCATGCGAAATACAAATACAATGGGAACCAGAATGAAAACTGCCATCAGAAGGACGCTTGGCAGGATCCAAATGTAGGGCTCCACTTTTTTGAATTTTTTCTTCACAGGGGATACCTCTCTTTTCGTATGTTTCGTAACTGCCTGTACCGTTACAGTTACCATGTTTCAAAAAAATGGACCGGACCAATCAGTCCGGCCCATTATCATCCTCGTAATGGGAATGTTACAGTCCTGGATCAGCCAGCGATCTCTGACTGAAGGTCGTCCAGTAATTCCTGAACATCACCGCCAAGAAGTGCGTTCTGCTCTACATTGATAACGCCCTGTTTTACATCTGCCCACTCAGCTTTTGCTGTTGGATAGAATTTACAGCTGTCTAAGATATCAATCCAGCTTGCCATGTCTTCGTTAGCTGCTGCGAGAGCCTCGCCGCCAGTCTTGGTAGCCGGAAGGAAGCCTTCCATGTCAACCCACTCTGTGTAGCGTGCATCATCATAGAAATAATCGAAGAATGTTGTGATAGCTGCTTTCTCTTCATCAGAGTAATCGTTATCGAAGCACATGAAACGGTCCATAACACCTGCGGAAACAGACTCGCCAGTATTGGACGGGATAGAAGCTACGCCGTAGTTTACTTCATTTCCGCCTGTAGCGATATATGTAGGTAAGCTGTTCGGAGCGATGAGCATAGCAACCTTGCCTGCGCCGAACATATCCTGCAGGTCATAACGGGTATCGTTAGCAGGATCGGTGTTGGTGTAGCCGGAGTTTACAAGATCGATTGCGTACTGGATTGCTTCTACGTTCTGCTCGCTGTTCAGTGTCCAGTTGCCGTCGTCGTCAACAAATCCGCCGCCGTTGTTCCAGGTGTAGTATGCGAATGCTGCCTGACCTTCGTCAGTGGTCATATCGATTCCCCATGGATAAAGGCTATCGTCATAAGCTTTGATCTTCTCGCAGGCATCCTTTAACTCGTCCCATGTGGTAGGAACTTCAACGCCTGCTGCATCAAGGATGTCCTTGTTGTAGTACATAGCACGTGCAGATGCAAGATCCGGGATTGCCCATACGGTTCCGTCTACTTCGGACTGTGCAAGGAATGCGTCATACATCTTGCTGTAGGTCTCCTCAGAAACAACGTCCTGGATCGGAAGGAGAAGGTCGTCTGCCTGATAGTCAGCGAATACGTCGATATTCAGAACATCCGGTGCTTCGCCATTGGCAATACGGGTATTCACTACAGTGTAAATATCGTTCCAGGAAACAACTTCTACGTTCAGATTGATGTCTGGATTTGCCTCGTTAAATTCTGTAACGAAGTTTGCCCACCAATCAGCTGTCTGCTGGCCATACTGTGCAGCGATCACGTTAATATCTACTTTGTCTGCGGCTGATGCTGTGACAGGGGTCATAGAAAGAGCCATGGATAAAGCTGCACCTGTTGCTAAAACCTGTTTCATTTTCATAAGTGTTACCTCCCTATAGATACGAATTGGGGCAACCCACAGATACATCCTCGTATCATGGATTGCCTCTTTGTATTAATAGCATACAATGAATCGGTCATAATGTCAACAAAAATTATGAAAAAAGTCAACAAAAGCGACAAAAAAAGACGAAAATTGAAATGAAATGCACAATGGCAGGCAGGGGCGTTTGTGAAACCTGCGAAAATACTGATAAAACGGGTTTGACATTCCGGGGGCGGATATTATACAATGAAAAAAGAGCAGAACCAAAAAGCTGTGGGAGCTTTTGCTTTGACAGGATGGAGATTTTGAAGAAAGGAGCACGCAGTGCATTTCACGGCACGAAGGCCGGGAATCCTGCGAAAATAAAAAATGGAAGAATTATATGCAGCAATTGAGAAAAAAATTAAGGACGCCGGCTATCCGCGCCTGATTTCCGGGGAGGATGTGTACAATGACATCTGCGATCAGATCGAGGGCAAGGAGAACGGAACCTACATTTTGTTATCCAAGTTTGATGATGACGTGGTTTTTGAGTATCACATTACCGTGATGGATGATGATTTTAACCTGGGTGTGCTTACCATGAGGACACCGGAGGGTGTATTTGAGACAGATTTTGATGAATAATCATACAGAACGGCAATTAAGAAGTACATTGTAATAAGAAAGTTTATATTCAGAAAGAGTGCATAAAGATGAAAGTTTTAGAGATTGTTCTTCCCGTACTGGTGATGATCCTTCTGGGAATGGCCTGCCGGAAATGGAAGCTTCTGAATCAGAACGGAATTGATAATATGAAGGTTCTGGTGACCCAGATCATGCTTCCGGTTGCTATTTTTCATGCCCTAGCCACCTCCGACTACAATAAGGAAACGGGGATTCTGGTTGGCATTATGTTTGTAATGCTGGTAATTTCCTTTAGTCTTGGTTTTGCAATGCGGCCTCTTATGCCGGAGCAGCGCTACCGCAAATATCTGCCTTTTATGGTCAGTGTGTATGAGGGAGGTTCTATGGCCTACCCTCTTTACACCAGCCTTTGCGGAGCGGAGAATCTTTCCCAGATCGCAGTGCTGGATATTGCAGGGCTTCTGTTCGGGTTCAGTGTTTACATGGGAATGCTGGGACAGGTGGAGAACGGTGATAAGATCGATGTGAAAAAGCTGTTCGCCAGCGCCATCCGCACCCCGGCTTTTATTGCAAGCGTGCTTGGCATTCTTGCGGGATTATCCGGTGTGGTGCTGAAGATTCTGGAGGGTCCTTTTGCGGGAACCTACACAAGTGTGGAGAATATTCTTACAACTTCTGTGACTTCCATCATTCTGGTGATTGTAGGCTACAGCATTGAGCTTGACAAAAGGCTGCTTTCCCCGTGCATCCGTACGATTGTGCTTCGCGTGATCCTGCAGGCGGTGATGATCGCGGGAGTGCTGCTGGCAATCCATTACATAGTGGGAGACCATCTGCTTCTGGACCTTGCGGTGATCAGCTACATGTCTTCACCAGCTACCTTCAGCATGCAGACTTTCTTAAAGAGCGAGGACGGAAGCGCCTACGTTTCCACCACCAACTCCCTGTACTGTCTGGTGTCCATTCTGGTGTATGTGGTGATGGCGGTTGTGGTTTACTGATTGTAAGGATTTCCGAAATTGTAAATTGGATTTGAGAAAATGGGAGAGCGGAATCTGGGAAATTTTCCCATCTCTGGTGCAGTCTGTATTTGCGGAGAACGTAGTGGCAGTTATTTTTGTAATTTCCATCATTCTGAGTCTGGTGCTTCCAGAGAATATGGAAATTAAGAAAATGGGCGAGTGATTATTTAGAATTAAAAAATATTTTTAATATAGTATTTACAATGGTTATATGAAGTTATATAATAGGGATAACTTTATATAACCATTTTTTTGACCGGAAATAATGATAAGAAGGAGGATCAAGACCATGCTGAATAATCCGAAAATGCGGCTTGAGGAGATTGACAGCCGACTGAAAGAACTGCCCAAGGGAACCCTGACCTACAAGACCATCAATGGGAAGAAGCAGCCTTACATCCAGCGTACCATACAGGGCAAGTCCCAGAGTGTGTATGTGAAGCTGGAAGGCAGAGAGAAGATCCTGCTGGAATTTCAAGAGCGGAAGAGTCTGGAAGAGGAGAAGAAGCGGCTTCTGAAATATTATGAGACGCTGAAGGATATCCTGAAGGAGAATCCTTATCTGGATGCCCAGGTAGGCTGCGGCTACCAGGATTTTCGCGATTTTGCCTGCGGCCAGCAGTTTTATGTGGACAAGACCCATTTTATTACTCAGTGGCTGCGAAGCCGAGAAAAGGTCACTCTGATCACCCGGCCGAGACGTTTTGGCAAGACCACTCTTCTCAGTACGGTAGAGAATTTTCTGGATCCTGCATGTGCCGGGCATCCGGAATATTTTGAGAAGCTGAAGGTGTGGAAGAGCGAGCAGAGCCGGAAGTGTTATGGCACCATTCCCACAGTTTCCGTAAGCTTTGGAAGCTGTAAGGGGATGAATTATGCGCAGGCAGTTCGGGGAATGATCAGTGGCCTGTTTAACATGTATGAGATTCACAATGAACTTTTGAAAAGCGAGATACTGGATGCTGAGGATAAAGAAGCATATCGCTCTATGCGGGAGAAGCTCTGGCATCGTGAGAATAATAACATAGAAATGGCAATTCCCGAACTGTGCAGACTGCTGTACAAGCATTATGGAACCAAGCCAGTCATTCTTCTGGATGAATATGATACGCCGCTCTTGGAAGCTTATACAGACGGATACTGTGATGAGATGATCGGAACCTGCCGTCAGATGTTTCACAGTGCATTTAAAGAAAATAATTATTACAGCAGGGCGATTATTACAGGCGTAACGAGAGTCTCTAAGAATTCTCTGTTTTCAGACCTGAATAATATAAAAGTAGCTACAGTAACCTGTGATGAATACAGTGACTGTTTTGGCTTCACAGAGCAGGAGGTAAAGGATGCCCTGATGTGCCAGAGCGTAGACCAGATGCAGGAAGTGAAGAAGATGTATGACGGTTTTATCTTTGGCAGTCACAAAGATATTTATAATCCGTGGTCCATCTGCAACTATCTTATAGATGGAGAACTTCTTTCCTACTGGACCAATACCAGCAGCAATAAGCTGGTCGGGGATATTATCCGGAAGCATCCTATGCGCAGCAAGCATGAAATTGAGCAGCTTATGGCTGGCGAAGTAGTGCACAAGGAGATCAACGAGAATATTACGTTCCAGTATTTAGACGGAGATGAGAACAGCCTTTGGTCCCTGCTGCTGGCTGTAGGCTATATCAAGGCGGACAATGTCAAAAAGAAGGGCGAGATCACCGAATGCGACGTATCCGTTACCAATCAGGAAGTGATGGGAATGTTCCGCTCCCAGATCAGGGAGATGGTCAAGAACGGAGATTCTGTATACAGGGATTTTGTTTATGCACTGATGAACCATAAGACGGAGCTGTTAAGTGAAATTCTCACAGAGGTGGCGTATACCTCCATGAGCTATTTTGATACTGGCAAAGGCCCCGCTGAACGGACACCGGAGAACTTCTATCACGGACTGGTGCTTGGGCTTATTGTATCTCTGCGGGATCAGTACCGCATTGTCTCCAACCGGGAAAGCGGAATGGGAAGATATGACATTGCCATGTATCCTCTCCAGAAGGATTTGGACGCGTTTATTCTGGAATTCAAGGTGATGAACGAGAAAAAAGAGAAGGAAATCGAGGATACTGCAAGGAACGCGCTGCTTCAGATAGAGGAAAAAGCTTATGAGACAGATCTTC
This sequence comes from Blautia acetigignens, assembly GCF_025566865.1. Taxonomy (NCBI): domain Bacteria; kingdom Bacillati; phylum Bacillota; class Clostridia; order Lachnospirales; family Lachnospiraceae; genus Blautia; species Blautia acetigignens. Next base: position 32,636 of record NZ_JAOQJM010000014.1, on the reverse strand, counting down.
TGGCTGCTGGAATTCCCAGGGAAAAGATCTATAAGCTTGGAATTGCATTTGCCGGCAAGAACGCTCTGGTGATGGAACAGCAATGAAGCCATCACCGCATTTTTACAAAGGAGGAAATTCATAATATGAAAAAGAAAAAATTCATAACCGCAGTCCTGTTAAGCTTTACCCTGCTTACATCCGGCTGTTCCATAGGCGGGCTGAACTCAGTGATCAATGAGCTGCATGGTTCCCTGGTAGGAAACAGCTATACCATAGACACCTATGACAATTACGGCAACAAGACTCTGGAGACTACTGGCAAGAAGATCAGCATCACCGGAAATAAAATTGAGACTGTCAGCTATGATGATACCGGCAAAGCCATCAAGGGCTACGACCTGTCATCAGTAATCACCATTACCATAGACGGCAAGGAGATCGAAAGCTGCGGCGACACCTGTATTTTCATGCAGGACGGCCTGAACCCGGAGGTGGATTTCACAGAGGAAGCCATCCAGAGCAGCAGCGCTGGCCTTACAGACAACGCGGCAGTTGCCCGCTACATAAACAAGTACAAGAACTACTTCGGCAAGTCCCGGATCGTGGTGATCAAATCCCAGCTTGGCCAGCCTATCACCGCATTTTCCGGCGACAATGTATATTGGGAAATCCCGGAAGACCTCCCCAAGATGACCAAGCTGATGATCGATGGAAAGGCTCTCTACATACACCGTGCCAATTACCAGATCATAGACAGCGACCTGCTGTAAAGCGTGTTCCAAAAATCATTCCTGTAATCTGCACGTACTACTTTGCCGAAGGGTTTTACGACTATGTATTAGCGTTATTTTTACTCAGGCGCAGCATGATCTTCGCCGTGAAGACGCCGTTATCACAGGTGAAGCTGCTGGCACCGCCGGTTTTTTCGGCGATGTGGCGGACGGACTGGATTCCGATTCCATTGCCTGTGCGTTTGGATGACTGGAAGATATCATTTTTCTTTCGGATTTTGCCGTCGAAGGTATTCTCCACCTGGATCAGAAGCAGATGATTGTAGTGAAGATAAATCTCCACGTTAATTTTCCTGCGGGAAACCTCTGTTTTCTGGCTTGCCTGGATGGCGTTTTCCAGAAGGTTAGAGAGCACCAGGCACATGTCAATCTCATCCACAGCAATATGGGAAGGCAGATCCGTTTTTGCATGGAAGGGAATGCTTTCCCGTTTGGCAAGGGCAGAGTAATAGCCAAGCACGCCATCCGCCGCCTGATTTTCACAAAAATGCAGATCCTGGCTTGGAATTTTGCTGGAAGCACAGGAAAGATACTCTTTTATTTTGTCCAGATCGCCGTTTTCCGCAAGGGCAGACAGCTGGACAAAGTGATGGCGAAGATCATGCCTGGCCTGTCTGGCTTCCTCAATGGCAGAGCGAAGATTCTCATATCTTGCCTGCTGCAGGGAAAGGAAATGATTCTCCTGCACAAGCCTTGCGTTTTTGTTCAGGCTGTTTGCTATCAGCAGAAACATGGCGTAGAAGAATACCAGGATCACCAGAAGAACCAGGCTGATCACAATATATCCCTGAAGGATCCGTCCGGTGTACAAGGTGTTCCGGTACTTTGGCACCATGAACAGATTCAGCGCAATGAAGATCAGAGGCAGGATCCAGAAGATATACCAGGTCTGTGCGAAATTTTCATCGTCCACCATAGTCCTTGCTGCATGGGAAGCAGGATACCATGCAGCTGCAAGAAAGAGCAGGCAGATTCCATTATAGAAAAGTCCTGTGCCTGTTCGGAACCACAGTTCATTTTCCGCAAGGTTAAGCCCTGCAGTGAGAATGGCGTTGAATGCCCTGGACAGACTGTTGACGCAGGCGAACACCGCGCACACAGCCAGGAAAATACTGCCGGATTTCCAGATGGTGACCCGAAGAGTCCTGTGGTAGACAGCCATAACTGCCGGCAGCAGAAAAATCAGCACAGGCAAGGTGGTAATCTGCAAAGTATAACATAATACACCACCTGATACACAAAAACCTGCAAGCAAAGGAAGCAGCCACACTGCCAGTTTGTGCAATGGCTGCCGCAGGTAAGTCCTTACAGGCAGATAGGCAAGCAGTAAGCCTGGAATGATCACTGTAAGTTCAAGAATCGGTCTTAGCATTTTGTCCATTGGAAATGTCCTTTCTCAGAGATCTTTTTCAAACACGCTCTAATGTTCTTTTTTAGTGTCCTCTCTGAAACAGAAACTCCATGAAAGTCTGTCTGGCATGTTTCACAAGTTTCTGGCTCACCGGGATCTGGTTCCCGTCATCCATCACGAATACCTCTCCGTCGAAATCAACCGCGTGTTCCAGATTGATCACAATACCTCTGTTGCACTGATAAAAACGAGGCTCTATTTTTAACAGGGCAAGGAAGGCCTCAAAGGACTGGCGGGTAACCAGTTCTTTTGTCTTTGTAGTATGAATGTGGATCATATGGGAAAAATGCTCCGCAAACACAATGCTCCGGAAGGGAACCTGTATGTTGCTGCCGTTCACTTTCACATCTATGTACTTCCCGGAATCGGGAATCCGGGAAAGAACCTCATCCATCAGTTCCGAGATTTCCTTCTCGTTATAAGGCTTTACCAGATAGTGCAGGGCGCGGACCTTAAATCCATCCAGCGCATGATCTGTGGAGGTGGTGGTAAAGATTAACAGACAGTCCGGATCAAATCCCCGAAGCTCTCTGGCAATCTCGATCCCATTTGCCCCGTCCATATAAATATCCAGGAACAAAACGGTAAAAGGTCGTTCCTTTGCGGCTTTCAGAAAAGTCTCTCCGTTTTCAAATTCTGTCAGGTCAGCATGAACCCCGCGCCTGCCAAGCTGCTGTTCCAGGCGGTCACGCAGCAGGGTACGCTCGCTGGCAATGTCATCTACAATTGCAATTCTCATATGTATTGTCCTCCCGGTTTGCGCACTGACTGGTTGATTTCTCAAACAATCCTGCGTGTGAAAATTTCTCCATCATCACAATTTTTATAAAAACAGTATAACACAAAACACCAGACCAAACCATTCCCCTTGCTGGCAATTCGTGCCATTTTTTCCTGTTTCGTGCCAAACCAATTGAAAAACATTTGGATTTTCATATAATTAGTCTCAACAAGTGAAGGAAAAAATCAAGCGGAAAAGGAGGAGATTCGTGTATTGCATTGCTGTATTGATTGATGAAGAACAAAAGGGGCAGGATTATGCAGAATATATTTTGAATTACTGTGCCGACAGAAAGATATTTCCCCTGGTTCAGATTTATCAGGATCAGGAAAAGTTTTTTGGAGAGATACAAAAGACGGTACCAGCTATTGTGCTTCTGGCGCTTCCGGGGGTAGCAGGGCTGAATGCTGCCGAGCATCTTCGTTCCCTGCACCCCAAATGCAAAATAATCTGGTGCAGTGATCTGGATTTTTCCCTTCATGCCTTTAAACTGCGTGTGGAATATTTTTTTATGGAGCCCGTGGAGGAACAGAAGCTTTGGGAGGGGCTTACGGCATGTTTCGGACGTAGCAAAGGGGTCAAGAAATAATTTCAGGAAGGAAAAACACATGGGAGTACATTCAATTGATGCGGAAGACGATCAGTTCGCATACCGCTACGACACACAGCTTTTGATCGAGAGAAGAGACCAGGATCTGGTAAAAATCCATTTCCACACCAATGAGCCCTGGAAGATTCTGGAATACTGCAATTCCATCGGCGATATTTTTGATATTGTAGTGGAAGACATGATCCGCCAGGCCAACGGCCAGCAAGGCTAAGGAAGACCACAATGAAAAAAAGAGCATACATGGTATCCCAATATGGAAAATGTTACGAGCAGTACTGCCGGGAGCATTTTTACCATCCTTTCTTTTTACGAGGCAAGTGCACATCAGCTGGATGGCCCTGTTCTTCTGGAAAGCTTCCCTACCTTTGCCGGACCGATCATTTCCTGGCAGAAGTCATGCACGCCCGGCTGATCCGCACCAAAGCTGAGGCCCTTGGCGGCGATTGCTGCGATTACTGGTATGTAGGCGACCAAAGTCCTGCACTTACGGAATATGAGGATCTGCCGAAAATATAAAGATGAGCCGTAGCGGGCTGCGACAACCGAATTCGGGTGAAATATACCGCAAAGTGGGGCGTGCAGATTGCAGGAATGATTTTTCAAACAAGCTCTAGCGTGCACGCAATCTTGAAATTACATAGAAGCATACATAGTATGTTAGAATAACATTCATAATATGATACCAGAGTATCAATCATATAATAGACAATGCAAAATGTAAATCCACAAGGAGGCGAAGCCCACATATGAAAACGAAAAAATTTTGGATCCCGGTCCTCTTAGTCGTTCTTATTGCCATTGGCTCTGGCGCATGGTTTTATCAGAAGTATTTGGAGAAAAAGGAAGAGCCGCCCATTCGTGCCATGTATATTCCCCTTGGCGACGATGACCACCTTATGATCGGCCAGAACAACGGCGACGTTTTTTCCATAACCATGCCGGACACGATCCTGGATGAAAACGGAAAGCAGATCACCTGGCAGGAGCTGAAGAGGGGAAACCTCCTGGATATTTACGGCGACGGCATTATGCTGGAATCCTATCCTGGCCAGTACCCCGGCGTAACCAGAATAAAAGTTGTCAGCCAGGGAGATCCTGCAGACGCTGACCAGTATCAGGATATTATCGACGAGATCTGGTCCCCAAGGGATTCTTCCCAGCTTCCCTGTCTGAATGTAGGCTACACCCAGTCCTACGGCGTTATTAGCGCAGTGACCATGCAGGGAGGATACAGTTGGACTTACACAGACGAAGAGGGCGTGAGCCAGACCATAACGGCAGACAGTTCCAAGGTCACAATGTGGTCAGACCTTCCGATAATGAATATAGAGAAAGCCACAGACATGGAACTGTATTTTGACGAACAGCCAGTGGAAGTGACTGCTATAGCCTATCCGGCAGATTTTCTGGGCACAGAGGCTTCCGGGGAAGAAGGAGAGACTGCTTCCATAGAAACAGACGAGGACGGCAATTTTGTCCTGAAAAATGCCCGGGAAGGAATGATTTACCTCATCCGCGGCCAATGGGAAAACGGCTGGTCCGAATACGGCTTTACAGTCGCAGGCAGACAAAAACAGCTTTCCTCTTAATTCTTAATGAGGCACTGGAAAAACACTGCACAGCTTTTTCCCAGGCTATTGAAGTATTGGGGAATATTGCTTATAATAAAAATGCTTTGCTGCGGGGCAATTCGTGGATATCAAGTTAGGGGCAAAAGAATTTTTGCCCCTAACATCATTCTTGCGGATATGGTAGATATTATTGGAAACAGCAGAGGATTTTCCGGGCAGCAGTGGAAGCGGGTGGAGAATTACCTGAATCAGAATAAGGGACGGCTATTTCCGCGTATAATATGATTCTGATCAAGACTTACATTGAGCAGCTTCCTCCGGCACTGGAAGAGTCTGCCAGCCTGGACGGAGCAGGCTATCTTACCTGTTTCTTCAAGATCGTCCTTCCGCTCTGCAAGCCGATCATTGCAACTGTTGTGGTATTCGTAGCGGTTGGCCAGTGGAACTCCTGGTTTGACAATCATATTTATACCCGTGCAAACGAGAACTTGACAACCTTACAGTATTTACTGTACAACTACTTAAATGAGGCACAGAGACTTGCCGAACAGCTGAAGAATGCATCCAGTGGAGCAGACATGACGCAGGCTATGGCATCCCTTCCAATCTTCGCACTGTATCCATTCATGCAGAAGTATTTCTCAAAAGGAATTATGGTAGGTGCTGTAAAAGGCTGATTTGTGAAATTGAAATAAAAGAGATGAGGAACCTCTGGTATCTGTTCATTCGGATAGATTCCAGGGGTTCTTTTGGCAAATAATGTAAGTTACATTTATAAATATGAATTTACACTGACTCATAATTACGATACAATTATAGCATCAGAAAAGATATAAAAAGGACACAGACAGTTAAGCTTCGATTGCCTGTGTTTTGTTTTGTAAAAAATAAAAAATTTTTGAAAGCAAATTCCCATATTTCAAGTCTAATAGTTATAAAAACGAAAAGGGGGAATAAAATGGATGCTTTGGTAACAGCAGCTAAAAATGGAGATAAAGAGGCGTTCGTTCAATTGATTCGGATGAATAAGCAGAGCTTGTATAAAGCTGCCTGGGTTTATCTTCGGAACGAACAGGACATTGCAGATGCCCTGCAAAATACGATCCTGTCCTGCTATGAGAATATACAGGGGCTAAGAGAAGTGAAATATTTTAAAACCTGGCTGATGCGGATTCTGATAAATGAATGTAAAGACATTTTCCGTCAAAAGAACCATGACACGGAACTGGATAATTTCGCAGAAGGGGTACACTGTGAAGAACTGGATCTATGCGAATGGAAACAATTGCTTTTATGTCTGGATGAAGAAAGCCGGAAAATCGTGGAACTCTATTATTTTGATGAATTTTCCGTAAAGGAAATTAGTGCTCTTCTTGAAATGAATAGCAATACGGTATCAACCAAACTTTCCAGGGCGAGAGCAAAATTAAAAAAGGTGATCAGGAGGTGAGGACTATGGATGAAAAAGAAATCAGAAAAATTTTAAAAGAAGAAACTGTGATACCGGACAATATTGATAGAGCTATGGAAGATGTTCTGAAGGGAATTTTGGATTCTCCAGATGAGAGAATGAGCAGCACGAAGAAGCTAATTGTAAAATCAGATAAAGGAAGATCCAAAAATTCAGGAAATAAGAAAAAAATAATCCGTATTCTTCTTCCGGTAGCTGCCATATTAGGTGTTAGCACCGGCGTACTTGCAACAAAACTTGGATGGCTTCACAAAGAACTGGAACAGCAGGGCGTTACAGAACAGGAAGCTGTTCAAATGGTTGTCACAGAACCAGATTCAAATGCAGAAAATGTGGAAGATGTGACTTCTTATCATATAACTCCAAAGGAGAAGGATTGGAACCAGTCTATGCTGTCTGTTACAGAAGCGTATTTTGATGGCAGTGGTTTAAGCTTTCTGGGAGAGCCTTCCAGGGAGGCGAAGAACTATACGATCAGCTGCCGTGACCATGCGACAGTGAATGGAGAAGATGCGCTTGCAGCTTTGAACAAGATAGACGGGGAAGATCTCTATTATGGACACATTACTCTGTATGATGATGCATTGACAGAGAAAATATTAAAAGAAGATTCCCAGGTAGAGCTTTCCATGACCATTCAGGCATATCCGGATTATAACGGCAAAATCTATTACACCTGGAAAGATGATGAAGCTTACAGAAAGATTTTTAAAACTGGTTCTTTTACAGATTCAGAAGGAATGCTGGCTTATGCACTGCCTGCGGAGGATGCTTACAGAGGATATACGCCGCAAACCCTTACCGTAACCCTTCCATTAAATGATGAAGTACGGGATATCATAGAAAAATACAGAAAAGAAGGAAAGCTGCAGGCGGAAGATACTGGAGTAGAACCCATTTCGGATTCCCTGGATGAGAATACACAGGAAACAACAGATTCAGAAGATCCTTCAGATGCTGCGGAAGCAAATGAGAAATATGATCCGGAAACAGCAGTATTACAGGTAAAGGAAAGCCATGTAACAGCTTCTCTGCCTGGAAAATCCGGAACTCTTACAATAGAGGCTGATATTACCGGAAGTACCACCGATGTTTCGAAAGGAATTCTGGAAAAATGCAATGTATCAGAGGAAGAAATCTGCGCCTGGTTTGGCGGAGAAGACGGCTGGGAAAAATCCAAGACTGATAAAATGGTCTGGGAAAATAAAGAAAAGGGACTGCAGATATTCATTTCAGACGGAAGGATACAGTGTGATGGCTTAAGTGAAAAAAACCTGGGAGATTTAGGAAACAATACGGAAGAGGAGGAATTAAACATTATAAATCAGCTGCTTTCCAGAGCCAATTTAACAGGAACTTCTGTAAAGAAGTCAATCAGCAATATGACGGAAGGATATGATTATTACGACACAGAAATTCTGCTGAATGGAATACCGGCGGGCGGACTTTCCCAGCATGGTTATCTGGGAAAAGCAGGCTTTGGCCCTGAGCCTGGAGACTGTTATTTCAACATACCGTCTCCGCTTCAGGTGAAAGAGGAAGAAGCAGTTACTTTGCTTTCTATGGAAGAAATTATGAAGTCAGTGGAACAATATGTAAAAGAGGGCAAAATTGGTCTCTTCACGGAACAGGACACTGCGGAGGAAGCGGAATCCACCACGATTCCCGTTACAAAAATCTGTCTGGAATATTATATTGATGAAACCGCAGAGGGAATCACTTACAGGCCTGTCTGGAGCTTTCGCTGCCCTTACCAGTGGAAAGACTCCCCGGATGAACAGGAACTGTTTTACATAGACGGAGAAACCGGGGCACTGATTCGGGATGCGTTTGGCTGGTAGAAAAGTAGGATATT
>NZ_JAOQJM010000014.1:0-23882 GCF_025566865.1 Blautia acetigignens | reverse complement strand
TGTCCCGGCACACCTGGGGACCGCTGGCTATTGAAAACTATTCCCGCGATCTGCACATCCGAATATTGGAACGCACAGCGGTGAACTAACTGCTAACTACGGCTAAATCGTTCAGGAGAGCCTTCACGATTAAGCCTTCGTAAGCAGTGGATTTCATCCAATGTCATTAAGTTAACCTATTGTGCTACTTCAAATAAATTATGTGAAAACCTGTGCTCCTTTCGTTGTATTCCCTACAAATAGGATAGCACATTTTGTTGAAGTTTCTTTATATTTATTTTATCTAGCACAACAAGTTAATTTACTTCGGAGAATGGATAAAATCTATCCTTCTGATAAATCTCATTGCACTGCTTTTTCTGGTGCATGTGGTTTATATCGGAATAAGATGCTATGTGAAAGACTGGTGGGAAAAACGAGGACATTATTAAAGATAAACGGACAGCTAAAGATGACGCTGTCCGTTTTATAAGAAAATAATATGTTTTACATCAAATCCATCTTATCCCAAAGAATATTGCCATTGGCATCCAGATATTCTTCATCTACATGAATAGCTTCAACCTTTCCGATGAACAATTCATGTGTACCCGGCATAGTACTGTCTACAACACTGCACTCAATGCTTACCGGACAATCTGTAAGGATAGGGGCATCTACATAAGTTGCATCTTCCCATTTGATGTCGGCTTTTGCAAATTTATCTTCATCTCTTCCAGAAGCTGAGCCAAGATAGCCATATTCTTTTTTATAGCTCTTTTTCGGGAAATTGATTACAAAGCAGCCGGATTCCTTTACTATATGGTGGGAATATCTTGTAGGTGTGATGCCGACCATTACCATAACCGGATCAAGGCTTACATTGGCAACGAAGCCAACTACCAAGGCATTGTTTTTGCCATCTTTGTCCCTGCAGGAAACGATTGTCTGAGGGAGCGGCTGGACACAAAGTACAGTATTAGATGCTAATTTTTTCATTGATTTTTACCTCCATGCGTTTTCAAAAATTGTAAGATAATCATCATCAGATAAAGGAAGCGGATCAGCAGTAATATCACCGCCTAAAACTTCGTGAACCTTGGCAGGATACAACTGTAATTCTTCCTTTGTAATTCCATCATCGCTCATCTTAAGATCGCTGCATCCGACCTCAGAAATAAGTTTATCAAGAGCTGCAATAAAATCTTTTCCACTTGTAGGATTGGCAACACCCATTGCAGCCGCCATTTTTATCATATTTTCTTCGGAAGCTTTCTTTTCGGCGAAGAAATCATAATAAGCGTGTGCAATTTCAATCAGACCGGCACCATGAATGAGGTTGTCATGGAAGCTGCCCATTACATGTTCCATAGTGTGGGCAGAAGTACACATCATATAGTAACCTGCAAAAGTATTTGCAAGAGCCATGTATGCACGGGCTTCTTTATCATTTCCGTCTTTTACTGCTCTTGGAAGATATTTTGCAACATATTCTATGGTTTTTAAAGCAAACATTTCTGCCATAGGATGGTGGTTGATATTTACAACCGTTTCTGATGCGTGGAAAAAGGCATCCATTCCCTGATAAGCAGTAAGCTTTGCTGGAACACTCATCATCAAGTTACTGTCAACAACAGAAAGTGTCGGGAACATAGATGGGAAGAAAATGCCTGTTTTTTCCTGTGTTTCATCATTGGTAATAACAGAAGCAATATCAACCTCGCTTGCAGTTCCGGCAGAAGTTGTAATACATACGATAGGTAAGGCAGGATGTGCCGGAGTTTTCTTTCCGCCACTTGCAGATAAAGAATAATCCCAGATGTTTCCGTCATTTGCTGCCATCAGTGCGATACATTTTGTACAGTCCATGATAGAACCGCCACCCAGAGCAATGACAAAGTCACAGCCATTTTCACGGACAGCCTTTGCACCATCCATGACATTGATATCTGTTGGATTAGGACGGATGCCTTCAAACAATACATGTTCGATACCGGCAGTATCTAATTCTTTTTCCAGTGTTTCAAGATATCCATACTTTTTTACGGACTGACCACCAATTGCAATGAGTGCCTTTTTGCCCGGAAGCTGTTCACTATGAAGTTCACTCAGTTTTCCGGGACCGAAAAGCACTTTCGTAGGCATGTAGAAATTAAAATTATACATATTCAGTACCTCCTGTTTTAGTGAATTTTCCAGAATCTCTCTGAATCTGAAGTAATTATATAATTATGTTGTCAGGGAGGACACTATTATATGTTAATAAATATGGTGGTAATTTCTAATATATATTTTGGAGACAGAACATTATGATATAGATTTCAGATACTCTCTCGGGGGCATTCCGTAATATTCTTTGAATGCTTTGTAAAAGTTACTGTGATTGCTGTAACCGAGAAGTACAGAGATTTCCTCAAGTGAAAGGGATGTATTTTTCATCAGAAGAACTGCACGTTCCATTCTTTTTTCAAGCAGGATTTCTGTGAATTTTCTGCCGGTTTCTTTGTGAAGAAGCGTAGAAATATAGTTTGGATGGTAGGAAAAATGTGCAGCAATATCCTTTAAGGTGACAACATCAGAATGATCCCCCATATAGTTTATAATCTGTTCTGTAAGTGACTTTGTATCTGCTCCGTGCTTTTCTATTCGGTATCTTCGAGCAATTTCAAGTAACAATGTCTGGAGCATTGATTTTAATATACGCTGGGTATCTTCCTGTTTGTCAGCATATTCTACTACCATAAGTTCAAGGATTGTGCGGATGGCATGGTCTTTCGTAACAGGCAGATGGATATATTCGTCTGAGAATTTATTGGTCTGTGGCTCGATAAAGAAACGGAAAAGGGCAGAATCCGTATATACTGTGGGTAAATATTCCCGAAAAAAGGAATCTTTACGGATAAGAACACCAATAATCACCACATTTTCATTGTTGTCAGCACGTAGGGCATACCCACTGTAAGGCTGTCCGATATAGCATTCATCCTCGTTTATTGTGATCAGATTATTATATTTTTCGGATAAAGCCTGATAGCTGTTCTTATATGCATAGTTGATAAAGAAAAAATCCTGCCTGTGAAAGGGTTCATGTATCTGTTTCCCTTTGAAAACGCATATCAGCACATCCTCATCATCCGGACCAGGCCAGTAAGAGGTGACATCTCCGGGCACACCGGTATTCATCTGATGAAAGGTCAGGTCAAGAGAATTAAAAGCAATTCCCAGTTTGTTAATGGCGAGTTCAATATATTTATTACGCATAAGAAGGACTCCTTTTTTATAATCTGTCCCAATTATATATCATGATATTAGAAAACGCCACCTCAATTATTAAGAAATGATAGTGACTGGCTGACCACCTATATTTAAAATAAAATCATAAGTTGAGATTAAAATACCATTTGAAATTTGGAGGAAAACAGGTATGAACAAAGCTGCTACTTTGGACATGACGGAAGGTAAAGTAATACGGGTACTTCTTGTGTTTACAATTCCCATTTTTATCAGCAATCTGTTTCAACAGTTTTATAATGTTGTAGACGTGGCTGTGATCGGACATATTTTAGGAGATAATGCGCTGGCAGCAGTTGGAGCAACATCATCTATTTACAGTCTGGTAATCGGATTTATCAATGGAATGTCAAATGGTTTCTGCATAATAATTGCAAGATATTTTGGTGGAAATGAACAGGATAATTTCCAAAAATCTGTGCAATTTTCAATTATCCTGTCCATTATAACAACCGTTATTCTGACGATTGCCTCAATACTATTTTTAAAACCATTACTTCGTTTGCTAAACACACCTGTTGATATTTTAGATTTATCTCAGAGCTATATTTCAGTTATCATGCTGTTTTGCTGTGTTACTTTTGCATACAATCTTTTGTCTTCAATACTCCGGGCAATTGGAAATAGTTATATTCCACTGTATGCACTGATTATCGCATCTGTTTTAAATGTAATACTTGATATCTTTTTTGTGAAAACACTTAATATGGGAGTAAGGGGAGCAGCCTTCGCAACAGTAATAGCACAGGGATTTTCCGCACTTTTCCTGTTGATATATATAGCAAAATACTGTCCATTGCTGCATATAAATATTCGTAAATTTACCATCAACTGGACAATATTACTTGAACTTTTAACTACTGGATTTTCAATGGCGATGATGCTTGTTCTGACTAATATCGGTACGGTTATATTACAGGGAAGCATTAATTCCTTTGGCACATCCACTATTACAGGCCATACAGCCGCAAGAAAATTTCATGATCTGTGTATACTTCCGCTTGGCACGATATGTACATTTTCAGCAACATTTGTCAGTCAGAATTATGGTGCCAGAAAAAAGGAACGTATAAAACAAGGTGTTTCAGCCAGCATTTTTCTCGGAACTATCTGGAGTGTTCTTGTACTGATGATTGTGCTGATTGCCGGTCGGCAACTGATCTATGCACTTACCGGATCTACAGATGCAATTGTTATCGGAATATCTATGAAATATTTATATTGGAATGTTCCGTTTTATGCGGTGTTGAATATTTTACTTATTATGAGAAACTGCCTTCAGGCATTGGGAAATAAGAAACTTCCTGTAATTGCCAGCATAGTAGAACTAATAGGAAAGTTTGCAGGAGCTTTCCTGCTTTCACGAATGATCGGATATCTGGGAATCTGTCTGACAGAGCCGATTACATGGATTGTATGTGTACCGATTGTATTAGCAGGATTTGTGCAAAAAATCAAACAAATTTCAAAAATATAATAAGAAAAGTATTAAAAATATCAGGAGGCTTATTATGACAGAAGAAGAAAAATTAGACGCAGGACTTTATTATGATTTCTGGGATGTCGGAGTAAATGGCAGAAAACTGAATGCAATCAAATTCTGCCGGGAACTTCGCAGAATGCAGGATGCAGATGCGACAGAGGATGAACAGGCTGTATTGATAAAAAAATATTTTGGTTCGGTAGGCAGTGATGTGTGTCTGTGTCCAGGCTTTATGTGTGACAGCGGCAAAAATATTCATGTTGGGGATCAGTTTCTTGCAAATTACAATGTCACAATTCTTGATATCATGCCGGTGCATATTGGCGATTATGTGATGATCGGACCAAATACTTTGATTACGACTGTAAATCACCCAATCACCCCAAAAGGACGCAGAGAACACCTTGGCATTGGCAATCCTGTTACGATTGGAAATGATGTATGGATTGGCGGAAATGTGACCATTCTTCCGGGAGTGACAATTGGCAACAATGTGGTCATTGCAGCCGGAGCTGTGGTAACAAAAGATGTGCCGGATAACTGCGTGATAGGCGGGGTTCCGGCTAAGAAGATAAGAGATATTGAGAATGATGTTTTATAATATTGGCAGAATAGGAGAACCATTGTTATGAGGAAAAAGATAGTTTCCATATTAGTAATCATACTATTTGTACTTACAATAATTGTAAAAATCGGAGCTTCAAAGAACATCAATAATGTTACTTGTACAACTGAAAGCAATAAGCAACAAACCATAACAGAAGAAACAGATGATGTTATAGAAAAAACTGTAACATCAGATGATAATGTGCCAGATATAAGTCCACTTGAGACAGCACAGTCTAAAGATAGTCAGGTAAATGGAAAGCTGAAAATCAGTATAGATTTTAATCGTTCAAGTACACCGGCTTCTAATCAGTATGCCGTGTGGATTGAAGATATGGATGGAAATGTGGTAAAAACTCTTTTTGTAACCAATTTTACTTCCAATGGAGGATATGCAGAGCGTGAAGACAGCATTCCTACATGGGTTGCTCATGCTAAGCCCTCTGATATGGACAAAACACGAATTGATGCCATAACAGGAGCAACTCCTTCTACCGGGACACACTCTTATATCTGGGATGGAACAAATGATGACGGAAATATAGTTGCAGATGGTACATATATGTTTTATGTCGAAGGAACTTTATACTGGTCGAGCATAGTCCGTTATGAAGGAACAGTTAGTATGGGTGATACAGAAAGCTCAACATTAGATGTGAAAGCAGTGTATACAGAAGATACAGAGCAGAATAGAAATATGCTGTCAAATGTTACGGCTGATTATATAACCGAAAATTGAAAGGTTCTGAACAACTAAAAGATAATCAAGAGTTGATTTATATTCATTTGATTATCGCAGTTTTTAATTATAATTCAAGAGAATCTTCGGCATCTACCCACATCTGCAAATTTCCATCAAGATATAATTTTGCATACTCAAGTGGTTCATCAATAGCAAGTGCGTTTAATGCACAGTCTGATCCGGGTGTAGTTTTTAAATTTTTTTCTGCTTCCCAACAGTCAATGCGAAGCATATAGCCTGCACTGGTATATACATCAATGCTGTTTCTGCGTGGATTGTATTCTGCAAGTATCGTTCTCATCGCATCTTATCTCCTTGTCGTTCAATCAATCATTTGTTACAAAAATCAGAAGCATTTCAATCAGTTCACCATGTCACTTTTATTTTGTGTTATACTGTTTTATAGATTTTTCTTGCCCTTGTATTTGCCCTTATCAGAGTTCGTAAACACTGGTGGGACGATATAACACAAGGGAAACAATAAGGGAAAGCTCACCTGCGACAAATCCAGTGTTTTCAATGGTTTGCGGAGAATTTAATAACAAAATATAACAGTTATTAAATTTCTTAAAACAGGTGAAATCTCAATCGGGATTTGTGGAGGCAAATGTATGAGCGAGTGGAATGCTGTATTATATGATAGTAAGCACGACTTTGTTGCCGAATACGGAAAAGGACTTTTAGAATTTGTGCCTGAGAATAAAAACCAAAGTATTTTAGATTTGGGGTGTGGAACGGGAACGCTTACTGTACAGCTATCGAATTTTGCAGATATAGTTATTGGTGTTGACAGCTCTGCAAGCATGATAGCAAAGGCGAAAAAGCAATATTCCAATATGCAATTTGTGGTTTGTGATGCACTTGCTTTGCCATTTGAGAAGCGGTTCGATGTGGTTTTCTCGAATGCAGTTTTCCATTGGATAGCTGACTATGACGCTTTGTTAAAGCAAATCCATAAAGTGTTGAAGCCAAATGGATTGTTGGTTTGTGAATTTGGCGCAAATGGCAATATTGCAACCATTGAGAATGCCTTTATAGATGCTTGCCGCGATTTTGAATATGAATATAAGCCAAGATTTAATTTTTCAACGAGTGGACGGTTTGCGGACTTGTTGGTGAAGAATGATTTTGTGATTGACAAAGTGTACGATTATGCAAGACCAACACCGCTAAAAGATAACGAGAGAGGATTAGCTAATTGGATGAAGCAATTTTTTGCATCCGATTTAGAAATGATGCTGGAAAAGATGCAGAATGAAATCATTAAAAAAGTCGAGGATTCAACAAAAGAATCTCTTTGGAACGGTAATGAATGGATTGCCGATTACCGCAGATTAAGAGCAATCGCACATATATAAATTTCATGATCTCTCGGAATTCTGATTGATCATGCCAGCGAAACTCTGGCAGTGAACTTTGAAAAGTAGATATTGTTTCTGGAACAAAAAAACGGCATGAGAAATAAACATAGCTTTCATTATGGCTCTAAGCGTGGTATGATAGTCAATAGGATTATGCTACATCCAAAATCAACTTTCTCAGGGGAGATTCAGATGGCAGATCCCATGCATCCAGATGCTGTAACATCAGGATGTGATAGAGGCGGCAGTACCACATCTTTGTAGAGCGGTGTCTGCCGTCTTCTAATCTGAAGTCTAATTTCTCACGTTTGCTTGAACGTTCTACAGATGTTCTTGCATTGTATTCCTGTTTCCATTCTTTGCTGCTTCTTGGCGGATTGTTAAAGAGTCTTGGGTTGTCATTTAAGACCAAATGGACGGTGCGTCCATATTTCGCGTTTGAGCATGGATTGTCACAGGTACAGGAAATACAGCCGCCTGCATGACTGATCTTCGGACATTTGAATTTCATGCGTCCTTTCGCAGCTTCGATACCATCGCGCCGCATCCGGTGTCCGGCTGGGCAGACAGGAACCCCGTCTTTATCAATGGTAAAATCATTTTTATAGACAGGTGGTCTTCCAGCTTTGCTGTTCAGATCAATAAATGGAGTGATGTTTTGGCGCTTAAAGTATTGATGGTAAGGCATGGCATCATGTGCAGAATCTAAAAGCACTTTTGATACTTTGTAATCAGGAAGGAAAGATCTCATTCGAAAAAAAGCCTGAAGGAATCCATGCGAATCATGTGTTGAAGCACAGGAATAATGGGGGAATACCGGGAGATCACTCTGTGAATCGACCAGCATATATAAATCATATCCATGATAGAAGCAGTCGCGAGAGGAATCCCAGCCGATGTCACAGTCAGGCTGAGAAAAGTAACAGTCTTGATTTTACTGGGCTGAAGATTCCGAGAGATTATATCTATGATATGGAGGTGACCTCAGAGCATGACATCCCACTGATTGTAAAATGAATCGTAGAGGCTGGTGGTGATGTGTATCATGTATCAAAAGAACAGCTTTCGTTGGAGAAAATCTATTTTTCTCTGATTGACCGGGAACATGCAGAAACGGAGTGTGAAAGATATGAATAACGGACAGTTCGCTTTAATAAAGAAAGATATTCGGAGCATTACATCAAATAAGCAGATATTCGCGGTTCTTCTTATCGTGCCGCTTGTGCTTACCATTGTTCTGCCGTCGATTTTTGTACTTGTACTGACGCAGGCTCCAGATGCTGCTTCAGATTTTCAAAAGCTGCTGGATATGATGCCCGTTACAGATGGGGAGTATAGTCAGCAGCAGAGGATATTGGGACTTATATTGAATAACATTATGCCGCCCTTTTTTCTGATTGTTCCCATCATGGCATCCTCTGTTATGGCAGCAAGCTCCTTTGTGGGAGAAAAAGAAAAGCATACCTTAGAAACATTGCTTTATTCGCCGCTGTCCCTGCGACAGCTGTTCCAATCCAAAATACCGGCTGGATTTTCTGTTGGGATGATGGTTTCCTATATTTCGTTTGCTGCCATGCTGTTGGTTGTAGAAGTGGAAGTATTCTTTCTGACCGGCAATCTGATTATCCCAGGTATAAGCTGGCTGATCAGTATGCTTCTGATTGCTCCGACATTCTCGCTCGTTGCGATTGCTGTGACAGTGCGTAGTTCTGCAAAGGCTAAGACCATCGAGGAAGCACAGCAGCGGGCTGTATTTCTGATTTTCCCGATTCTCGCACTGGTTATTGGACAATTTACAGGCATCCTTTTGATCAATTCGTGGCTTCTTTTGGGATTGGGTGCCGTCTTGGTAGTGCTTGATGTACTGCTTATGAGGAACGCTGCTGGCCTGACTGCCTGGATCGTCAATCATCAGGACGTGATCCCAGGTTTTGTGAATCGTCTGGCGCATCTGTTCTTTTTTGTTTTTATGGATCTGACCATTATCATTACGGCAGAATACATGTATGAACAATTGATCGGAATTGATAAAAACAAAACAAAAGCTCTCTTTTTGCGGAGAATCCCAGGTGTGCTTTCTCTCCTTCTGATTACGGCAGGAATCGGGAAACTGGGGTACATCCGGGGCAGGACTACCTGGTATTCTATGGGCTTCTCAGTGTATGTCTGTTACGGGACAATCATATTTTATTATGGAATGATTCTGTTTCTGGTGATAACAAGGCATCGTTTTCTCCCAAAAGAAAAAGTAATGGGAACATTATCCTTTATCCTGATTGCAGGACTGATACTGGCTGTACAGATCCGTTTTCCGGAAGTACTTCTTACTTCCATATTCCCAACTGTACTGCTGCTTGGAATTTATATTGATTTTGAGAATCCATTTATACGGAAGCAGACTGTACATAATGAAGAAATGCTGGATGGGTTTGCTACTATGGTAGAAAACCGGGACTATAACACAGGTGGACACATTAAACGTACAAGGGCATATGTAAATCTGCTTCTTGAAAAAATGAGGGATGACAGATATTACCGGAACATTCTGAACAAGGATTATATGCTAAACGTCATTCATGCTGCGCCTCTGCATGATATTGGTAAAATTGCAACCCCGGACAGTATCCTGCAAAAGTCGGGTAAGCTTACAGCGGCGGAATATGAGATCATGAAACAGCATGCAGCAACTGGAGGAGATATCATTCTGCAGACCTTTTACAATCTGGATGATGCAGACTTCCGGCAGATTGCCTACGAAGTAGCCCGATTTCACCATGAAAAATTTAATGGAAAAGGCTACCCAGACGGACTGGCAGGGGAGCAGATCCCGCTTCACGCAAGAATCATGGCAATCGCAGATGTATTTGATGCAGTTTCCCAGAAACGCTGCTACCGGGATGCCATGCCGCTGGAAGAGAGCTTTTCTATTATTGAAAAAGGAAGCGGCTCAGATTTTGATCCCAGACTGGTCAAAATATTTCTGGCTGCAAAGGAAGAAGTAAAAGAACTAATGGAAGCCATTGAAAGGAAAGGGGAAGAATAATGTTAAAAATCAGCCATGTCACAAAGTCCTATGGAGAAAAGAAAGCAGTAGATGATTTGAGCCTGCACATTCAGCCGGGGGAAATTTATGGGTTCATTGGTCACAACGGAGCCGGAAAAACTACTACTTTGAAGTCGGTAGTAGGGATTTTACAGTTTGACCAGGGAGAAATCTATATTGATGGAAAATCCATAAAAGAGGATCCTCTGGGATGTAAGCGTGAAACAGCCTATATCCCAGATAACCCGGATCTTTACGAATATATGACCGGAATTCAATATCTGAATTTTATTGCGGATATATTTGGAGTGGATGCAGATGAACGCCTGAAGGATATCCGTAAATATGCAGACCGTTTTGAACTGACACAGGATCTTGCACAGCCTATTGGAGCATATTCCCATGGAATGAAACAGAAGCTTGCCATTATTGCAGCGTGGCTTCATCATCCCAGGCTGATTATTATGGATGAGCCATTTGTGGGACTTGATCCGAAGGCAGCCCATTTGTTAAAAGAGATGATGCACGAGGTCTGCGCTGGAGGCAGTGCCATATTTTTTTCCACCCATGTGCTGGAAGTGGCAGAAAAGCTGTGCGATAAAGTGGCAATTATCAAGGGAGGACAACTGATCCGCTCCGGAACCATGGATGAAGTAAAAGGTGATGATTCCCTGGAAGATGTCTTCCTGGAACTGGAGGAAGAAAAATGCTGAAGGTTTTAGTAAAAAAGCAGTTGATAGAGATTTTCAGAAGCTATTTTTATAACGCAAAAAAGAATAAGGCATACTCAAAGGGTGCGACGGCTGCGTATGTTGTATTGTTTGTTATGCTGATGGTGGGCGTGCTTGGTGGAATATTTACCGGCATGGCACTTATGATCTGTAAGCCAATGGCGGAGGCAGAGGTAGAATGGTTTTATTTTGCCCTCATGGGATTGACAGCCATACTGCTTGGAGCATTCGGAAGTGTATTTAATACATTTTCCAGCCTTTATCTTTCAAAAGATAATGATCTGCTTCTTTCCCTTCCCATACAGGTTTCTGTGATCATGATCTCAAGGCTGATGAGTGTATACCTGATGGGGCTGATGTATTCAGGTGCTGTAACACTTCCGGCAGTGATTGTTTACTGGGTTACTGTGGAATTCTCTGTAAAAGCAGTGGCAGGTGGTATTTTATATCTGGTACTAATTTCCATATTTGTAATGACACTTTCCTGTGCCCTTGGCTGGATTGTGGCAAAGATCAGCCTGAGGCTGAAACATAAAAGCTTTATCACTGTGATTATTTCCCTGGCTTTCTTTGGTGGATATTATTTTATCTCTTTCCAGGCACAAAGGCTGATCAGCGAACTGCTGGCAAATGCAGCGGTATATGGAATGCAGGTAAAATCTTTTGCATATCCGGTATATTTACTGGGAATGTCTGGTACAGGTGATTTGGGAGCATTGTTTGTGGTGATGGCGGCAGTTCTGGTTTTTTTCGCTGTTATGTGGCTTATGATGTCAAAAAGCTTTTTGAAAATTGCAACCTCCACAGGAAAAACGGAGCATAAGGTTTACCGGGAAAAAACAGTAAAATGCAAAAGCATTCCGACAGCACTGCTTGGAAGGGAAGTCCTTCATTTTACCTCCAGTCCCAATTATATGCTGAACTGTGGGCTTGGAATTATTCTTCTGCCTGTTGCAGGTATTGCATTTCTGGTAAAGGGAAAAGGTTTATGTATGATCTTGAACCAGGTATTTTGGGATCGGCCGGGCTCGGTTATGCTGATCCTTTGTGCAGCCCTTTGTGCCCTGGCATCCATGAATGATATGTCAGCGCCATCTGTTTCATTAGAGGGGAAAAACCTCTGGCTGATTCAGTCACTTCCCATTACACCCTGGCAGGTACTAAGAGCTAAACTGCTCCTGCATGCAGGGCTGACAGGGATCCCTATGCTGTTCTGTGTTATTTGCATGGCAGTGACAGGAATCTGTCCATGGGAACAACTACTTTTAAGCTTTGTACTGGGTTTGGGATTTTTATTATTGATGGCACTGTCAGGACTTTTCCTGGGTCTCAAAATGCCAAATCTAAATTGGACCAGTGAACTGGCACCAATAAAACAGAGTGCCTGTGTTGCGGTTAATCTTTTTGGAGGATTTTTATATACGCTTTTGTTTGCAGCCGGTTATTTAATGACCGACCTGTGGAAAATGGGCTTTGCAGGATATACAGGAATATTCACAGGAATTACTTTCCTTTTATGTCTGGTTTTATATAGATGGTTGAAAAAGAAAGGAAGCCAGATACTGGCGGAGCTGTAATATGTGAGTCGGTGCATTTTTTTGCAAGGATGATTTTCTAAAAAACAGGCAATTCTGGAAGCAAAAGAAGAGACCAAAAAGTAATATTCCAAGACATAGTTAGGGAGCCCTAATCGTAGAATTGATGGTCTGTGTGCTCCAAGGGCTGCACCACACCTGGCTGATCAGCGGAATGGGGATCACGCTGATGACCCTGACTTTTTACCTGACCCTGGAGAACCCGGACATTATCCGCGCAGAGCTTACAGAACAGAAGATGTCCATGCTGTACCTGAAAAGCCAGGTCAATCCCCATTTCCTCTATAATACCCTGGATACCATCCGGATCCAGGCAGAACTGTACTGATTTATAGGAAGCAGTTACTGGGTCTTTTGTTTTACTCTAAAATGAACAAATTAGTAGATTGGAGCAAAGAGTATGTATCAGTCAGATTTACAAAATAAAACATCAAAAGTGATAATAAAGGAGTTGAAAGAAATGTTTGACAGGATTGATTTCCACGTCAGAGAACCGGAAACAGGAAATTTCCACATCCCTGCATGGGCAAAAGAAGAACATATGGAACAAAGTGTTTCAGAAAAAGAATTTTGGAGTTATGAAATAACAAAAAATGAGGAGACAAGATTATGAAAAAGTCAGTATTGTTATTAATTTTAACAGCCATGGCCATTACAGCAAGTGCCTGCAACGGATCTGATGTAACAGGCACCATGACAATGAACAGCAGTGCAAAGCAGGAGGCGAAAAGCACAGAGGCTTCTATAGCTGGGAATGAAACCTCTCAAAATACCACAACTACCTCTTCTGCCGTTACAGAACTGGACAATATGCTGAATGAAATCAACACGGATGTCCAGCCTGGAACAGCAGGCAGTTCCTTAAAAACTGTAAAAATGGCAGCCAATCTTCTGGACTGGGGAACCGAAACCAGCCTTAGTCAGGAAGAAATCAAAAGTGAGACTGTCCGGTGGCTGTCGGATAAAGGAAACGACGAACAGGCGGAATTTTCCCAGAAGATGGCAGATGTATATGATGCATACCAGGAACTCCTTGGAGAGAATGCTGAAGAACTGCTTTCGTCAGCTGGTTATACTGGCAAAGGGTATCCATGGGGCAGCTCAAAAATTGAGGCAATTGAAACTATCAAAGATGTGGTACAGCTTCCTGAGAATCGTGAGGATGCTGTAGCGATGGAACCTACAGAAACAGATGTGACGAGCGGTCAGGACAACCAGGATGGACAGCCGGATGCCGGGCAGTCATCTGATTGTAATTATCAGTCCCAGACAGAACAAACCGACTTCCCAGGACCAGATACTGCCATGCTTGTAAATCTGAGGGGTGATACCACAACAGTTTATAAACTGGCTGATGGCAGATATATGGACCGGACCAATACGGTATATACCTTTGATGGCGTAGACACCTGGATCGATGAATCCGGCGTAGAGTGGAATGAAACAGTCCAGACCTCTGAGGCAGAGGAAAATGTACAAGATCCTTATGATCTGTACTCCTGGGATCCGGAAACCGGAACCTATATCCCATATCAGCAGTCAGACGGAAATGGAGAGCCAATCGGAAGAGGAAATGGCTGGTACTATTATGATGACGAAGCCGGAACTTATATACTCTGGTAAAAAAGCGTGAAGGATATCCATGAGGCTGAGGATCTGATTTGGATGTAAGGACTGATTAGAATAAGCACAACGAGTCGGAGGTCACGGGTAGCAAAGTGGCTTCCGGCTTTTTTTGGCATTAAGGCGGTGATGTTTTCCTTGTGTAAAGTGGAGTAAGGGGGGTATAATAAAATCAGTTTTTTGCATAATTTTAAAAGCTATAATAAGGAAATCAGCAAACCAGATGAAAGTCTGGGACGCAAAGCTACAGGGCCTGTAAAATGGCAGCCAGTTGCATGAAATGAGGTGGGGCTGTCTGTTTGGCAGTGCTTTTAATTTGTATATCTAAAGATATTATTCGAGAGGGACATGTTTATGAAAAAGTTGAACGATGAGGATATACAGGCATATTTTCAGGCAGGAAACTCTGGATTCTGGAAAGTAGAGTCTGAAGAAGGAAAAAAGACAAGACTGTATACAGATGAAATCACAGATGAACTGTTTGGAATTACAGAAGATTTGTCTCCGGAAAAATGTATGGAGTATGTGGCAGAACATATTTATCCGCAGGAGAGGGAGTGCTTCTGGGATTACATGGAAGAACTGAAAAGCCATGAATCAGAAGCTGTTTACCGTTATATGCATCCTGTAAAGGGAGTCATTTATATACGCTGTACAGGAAGGAGAGTCCCATCTCCAGACAACATGATCAGGATTGTGGGCTATCATCAGGAAGCAGGAGATATTGTCCATTTTGAAAAAGAAAAACTTCTGGAGAACCGATTGCTGCAACAGAACCAGCATTTAAAGGATGAAAACAAAAACCAGATTTCTTATTATAAAGAACTTCTGGATACGATAAGTGTTGGAGTGCTGTCCTATACCTTGCCAGAGCATGAGCTTGTCCATATGAATGCAGAAGCTATGCGCATCTATGGAGTGGAGACAGTTGGGGAAGCACAGGAAAATCTGGGCAGGCTCATAGGGGCTGTGTCCTATTTAAATCAGAATGTAATTGAGAAACTGATGGATATGCGGTACCATGACGGAGCTGTTTCTTATGAATGTGTAATCCCTGACGGAAAGGGACATCTGACACCGGCGATTGCGAAGACGGAAATTTTTTATACATCAGACGGGAAAAAAACAATACTAACCACATTCCTTGATATTTCTGAAAATGTTACTCTGAAAAAATCACTGAAAGAAGCACAGGAAAGCAATGCAGTCATATCCGCAATTTCAAAGATTTACTGGACGATTTATTCTATGAACCTACGAACAGACAGTTTTGAAGAAGTTGTCGGGGGCGAGGTGATGCATCGGTTGACAGGCAGTCACGGATGTGCTTCAGAAGCATTTCGTACCGCACGGAAAAGTGTTGTTTCCAGAGAGGATCAAAAAACCATGCGGGAGTTCTTTGAGGTTACAACGCTGGCAGCCAGGCTGCAGCAGGAAGAGACGATTGCGAGAGAATATCTTGCTGCAGACGGGCACTGGCATATGGGACGATTCATTGTGAAGCAGCGTGATGCAAACGGAACTGTTACGGAGGTGCTTTATGTAGCACGTGACATTACGGAAGAAAAAAAGCAAGAGTTCGAATATCAGGAACAGTTGAAAAGAATTGCCCAGGAAGCGGAAAAAGCGAATATTTCAAAAACTGATTTTCTCAGACGAATGAGTCATGATATCCGGACTCCAATCAATGGAATCCGTGGAATTACGCAGATTGCAAACCATTTTCCGGAAGATCTGCAAAAACAGCAGGAGTGCAGAGATAAAGTCCTGACAGCATCTGGATTTCTTCTGAATCTTGTGAATGATATCCTGGATATGAATAAAATGGAATCTGGAACATTGCAGCTGGAAGAAAAAACTTTCGATTTACGCAAGGTGCTGGGAGAATCGACCGGTATTGTTGAGATGCAGGGACATGAAAAGGGAATTTCACTGAACCTGGGAGCTGTCAATATCATACATAATCAATTGGTTGGAAGTCCTCTTCATCTTCAGCAGATCCTGCAGAATATAGGAAGTAATGCAGTAAATTATAATCATGTGGGTGGCAAGATTATTGTTGGCTGCCAGGAAATCAGTTCTGATGACCGGACCGCAGTATTCGAATTTACCTGTACAGATAATGGAATTGGGATGAGTGAAGAGTTTCAGGAGCATT
The DNA here is from genome assembly GCF_025566865.1 of Blautia acetigignens. Lineage (NCBI taxonomy): Bacteria > Bacillati > Bacillota > Clostridia > Lachnospirales > Lachnospiraceae > Blautia > Blautia acetigignens. The sequence goes on along the minus strand of NZ_JAOQJM010000014.1, from coordinate 7,270 downwards.
TGTTTGAACCTTTTACACAGGAAAACAGACTGGAACAGAAAGCAAATATGGGAACTGGTCTGGGAATGACTATTGTCAGCCAGTTAGTAAAACTGATGGGAGGGCAGATTTGTTTTACCAGTAAAGTGGATGAAGGAACTTCATTTGTGATTACATTGCCGTTCCAGATTTCCTCAGACAGAGAATCAAAAATGCCAGAATCATCCGTTGAGAATGTTTCACTGAAAGGAAAAAGAGCACTTCTTGTTGAAGATAATGAATTGAATATGGAAATTGCACAATTTATATTGGAAAATGAGAACATGCTGGTTCGCTGTGCATGGAATGGAAAAGAGGCAGTGGATATTTTTGCCCGGGCAAAGCCAGGAGAATATAATTTGATATTAATGGATATCATGATGCCGGTTATGGATGGCCTGGAAGCAGCAAGACAGATTCGGGCGATGGATCGTCCTGATGCAAAACTGATCCCTATTGTAGCCATGTCTGCAAATGCTTTTCAGGATGATGTGGAGCGCAGCAAAAAGGCAGGAATAAATAAGCATATTGCAAAACCATTGACGGGGGAAAGTGTAATCAGGGAGATTAAAAGTATGCTATAGATCAACGAATCCAGTATAAACATTTTGTGGGGATATTTTTCCAACCAATGATGCACCAGTATTGTACATGGCTGGATTCTGTGATTGGTAAGACAAATTCCTATTGTAAAAGAGTCATGACCAAAGCGAGATAACTAAATCATGTAGATAGCTTATGGCAACAACAGGTTGCTTTTCAGACTGCGGATTTATCGATATGATAAAGACAACGGAGGTGACGACTATGGAAACAAAAAAGATAATTCTTAAACTTAGAACAGAAAGAGGAATGTCACAGGACGAGCTGGCAGATAAAATTATGGTTACAAGGCAGGCAGTATCACGCTGGGAAAATGGTGATACCGTTCCCAATACTGATACACTTAAGCTCTTATCTAAAGAATTTGATGTTTGCAAGTTATGGGATGCAGGAGAAAAGGGACTTACATTATCTGCTTTTGAATGGGAGAAGGATAGAAAAACGCTGATATATGGGCAGGTAGACTATATGTATGGAGAAGCACTTTATAAGCCTGAAATGAAAGAAGGAAATCCTATAAGGTTATATAGTTTGGATGAAATCACGGAGATATTCGGTAAATTAGGACTTCGTATTTGTAACAGCTTTGCTGATTTCAGTGGAAAGTCGAGTTCTGATAATGATATTCAATTGATGGTTTATTCCATACGAGAATAAAAATAGAGTAGACGAATTATTTAGCAATCTTCATCAAATCTTTATTTTTTTCTGTTAGGTTATATTTCAGTAAGAAATGAAATATGGAAGGAAGGATAGTAAAGATGGAAATGATGTTGCAGACACAAAATTTGTGTAAATATTTTAGAAAGCAGAAAGCGGTAAATAATGTTTCACTTAATATAGAAAAGGAACAGATTTATGGACTGCTTGGACCGAATGGTGCGGGAAAATCTACCACATTGAAAATGTTGACTGGTATGATGAAACCAACTGCAGGAAAGATTTACTTTGATGGAAAACTTTTGGATAGGAAAGATTTATCAAAAATAGGAGCGTTAATTGAAAATCCGCCTATTTATGAAAATCTTTCCGCCAGAGAGAATTTGAAGGTAAGACAATTATTGCTTGGTACAGATGAAAACAGAATTGATGAGGTCTTGCAGATTGTATCACTTACAAACACCGGAAAGAAGAAAGCAGGACAGTTTTCTTTGGGAATGAAGCAAAGACTAGGCATTGCAATGGCATTGCTTGGAGAACCGGAACTTTTGATATTGGATGAACCTACGAATGGATTAGATCCAATAGGCATCGAGGAATTACGAGAGCTGATCCGGTCTTTTCCGGAACAGGGAATCACTGTAATTCTCTCCAGTCATATTCTCTCAGAGGTACAGTTACTTGCAGATAAAGTCGGGATTATTTCAGGTGGAATCTTAGGATACGAAGGAGCATTAAAGCAGGGAGATAATCTTGAAGATTTGTTTATGAATGTGGTAAGAAAAAACCAGAAAGCAGGTGAAATCCATGGTTAATATTATAAAAGCAGAACATCAAAAAGCCAAAAGAACCATGCGAAAAAAGTTTATCTGGGGATTTCCTCTTCTTACATTTGTCATGGCATTTATATTTACTCTTGGGATGACAAATGCTTATGCAGAAAGTGTTTGGAACTGGTGGTATACACTTTTGCTGCCGGGGATGATTGCTCTATTTTGTTATCTTTCTGTGGCGCAGGAGAAAAAGATAAAATACTATCATTTAACGACTATTCCCACAGACAGAAGAAAATTGTTGCTGGGGAAAATTATTTATATTGGGTACATGATTTTGTTTTCTAATGTGATTGTGTTTGCAGGAGCAACGCTTGGAGGCTTTCTTCTAACGACACATGTTCCAGTTGGAGGAGCGTTGATTGCAGTATTGTTTCTGACGGTTTCTGAGTTATGGGAGATTCCGGTAGCTTTATTTTTAAGTGAACGATTTGGAATGATTGTAAACCTGTTCGTCTGCCTGTTTATTACCGTCAGCGGTGTGGTAATATCACAAACCAGAATCTGGTATGTACTTGTCTCTGCAATTCCTATGAGGATGATGTGCCCGTTGCTTCATGTTTTACCAAATGGACTTGCCGCAGAAGCAGGGAATCCTCTTTTGGATACGGGAGTCATTGTTCCGGGAATGTGTCTCTCAATCATCTGGTTTGTTTTTGTAACGGTTCTGTTTTTGAAATGGTTTGAGAGAAGAGAGGTGAAATAAGATGATTGGAAGATCTCTGAATGCAGACTTGCGAAAGATGAAAGGAACATCTGTGATTCTGGCACACTTACTGATTCCGATTCTAACCAGCGTTATATTTTTAATATATTACTTTTTTTCACCATGGAATGAAAATGTGAAAGTGATTGCATTTTATCAGGCAATAGGAGCAGGACTTCCGGTACATATTGGAATTTTTACAGCAAGTGTGATGGAACAGGAACAAAACGCAGGTGATTTTCAAAATCTGTTGTCTTTACCGGATAAACCTGCAGCATTTTTATCGAAACTGTTGATGCTACTGGTTTTGTGTCTGTGCTCTATCCTATTGACAGCAATCATATTCGGAATTGGATTTGGAAGAATCGCATCAAGCGATATCGAAATCATGAAAGGATGTATATTTGCAGCATTGCTGCTGTGGGGAAGCAGTGTTCCACTTTATCTGTGGCAGCTGATTCTGGCTTTTCAGTTTGGAAAAGGGGTATCCATTGGAGCAGGGATTATATCAGGACTAATTAGTGCATTGATGCTTACCGGACTTGGAGATTATGTGTGGAAATATGTATTTGTCTGCTGGACGGGAAGAGTACCATATACTTATCTGCAATCTGTATTGGGAGAAACTAGTGTAGGTGAATGGTTGTCATTCATACCAGGTTGCTTAATATTTACAGGGATTAGTATGGTATACTATTTTTGGTGGGTAAACCACTGGGAAGGAAACAGAATATCGGAATAGAATCGAGGGAAACTATGGCAAAAATACTGGCAGTTGATGATGAACCGGCAATTCTGGAAATGATAGAAAGCATTTTGAATAAGGATGGACATCTGGTTACTAAAGTAAGTAATCCACTGAAACTTAATATGGAAGAATTACATCGTTATGACCTGATTTTACTGGACATTATGATGCCTGGAATTGATGGCTTCGAATTATGCAAAAGAATCAGGATACTTGTGGATTGTCCGATTTTGTTTCTTACGGCAAAAACGGAGGAAAACAGTCTGGTAAACGGACTTTCTTTAGGAGCAGATGATTATATTTCAAAGCCATTTGGAGTGATGGAACTTCGGGCAAGGATCAATGCACATCTTAGAAGAGAGCACAGGGAACATTCTGTCCGGATGGTTTTAGGGAGAGTCTGCATTCAGATGTCTCAAAAGAAACTGTTGATGGATGATAAAGAACTTCCGTTTACGAAAGCAGAGTACGAAATCTGTGAATTTCTGGCTAAAAACAGAGGACAGGTTTTTTCGAAGGAACAGATATTGGAAGCGGTCTTTGGTTTTGACAATGAGAGTAATGACAGTACTATTATCACGCATATCAAAAATATAAGAGCAAAATTTGCGGATTATGATTATATACCGATAAAAACAGTCTGGGGGATTGGATATAAATGGGAAGAATAAAGAGAAGCAATGCACTCAGCAGGATTTTTATGAGATATGTACTGGTCATGCTTGGATCATTAGTTGGTTTGGTGATTGTTGCTTATCTGCTGCTGTACCTTTTGATTAGTGTGGGCTGTATTTATCCGGCAAATTATGCAGAGCAAAAGATTAATGAAGCATATGATACGATTCTACGTGCAGATAAAGTGACTGCTGAGATGATTCCCGCACTTTGTGATTATGTAATCTTTTCAGAGAATGGAGAGAAAATAGGTGGAGATCTGTCAGAACAATACGAACAGATAGCATGGAATGTTGCAAAGTACGGAAACGCATCCGGGAAATATTTTTATAAAGTAATTGTAAGGGAAAATGAATATGTTGTATTGCAATATCGCCTGACACCTCAATATCATTCAGCTTTTTTGAGGGAGCATTTTATAGGACCACAGAATGTGATGAGTTTTATGTCTGTGATTGGAGCGGTAGCGATTATCATCATTCCGTCCATACGTTTTGGAAAAAGAATCAAAAAGCAGATGCAGCCTGTATTAGACGCAATCGGACAAATAAAGGATCAAAATCTGGAATATGAGACATCCTGTTCCGGTATCAAAGAGTTTGATGACTGTTTATCGGCAATCGATGATATGCGAGATGCATTGCGAGAATCTTTAGAAAAGCAGTGGAAAACAGAGCAAGAAAAGAAACAGCAGATGTCTGCTTTGGCGCATGATATTAAAACACCTCTTACGATTGTACGGGGAAATGCAGAACTACTTTCAGAGACTGAACTGACCACAGAACAGAAGAATAATATCACTTATGTTTTGAACGGCACAACGCAGATACAAAGTTATGTAAAACAGTTGATAGATGTCACAAAATCATGGAATTGCAGTGATGTTACCTATACAACGGTGAGGTTAGAAGATTTTTTCGCAGATATAAAGGAACAGGCACTCGGACTGGCAGAAATCTATCACCAGATAATAGATTGGAAGGCGGGACAAAGTGATAAAAAGGTAACGATTGCTTATGATCCAATGTTTCGAGCCGTAATGAATATGATTCAGAATGCAGTGGAGCATACAAAAGAAAATGGAATCATTTATATTGACGCAAAGGAGCAGGATGAACGGCTGACATTCATTGTGGAGGATAGCGGATCAGGATTTACAAAAGAAGCATTATTGCATGGCACAGAGCAGTTTTTTATGGATGACACAAGCAGAAATGGCGAAGCTCATTATGGGATGGGGCTATTTTTTGCAAAAACTGTGGCTGAAAAATATGGTGGAGGTATTAAACTTTCAAATTCTGAAAATACAGGTGGGGCGAGGGTAGAAATATTTTTCCTGAGTAGTCAAAAAACAGGCTAAATAGACCACAATTAAGCTATGTAAAAGAAATTTTATATGCTTTTATCTAATATGTAAAAGCCTTTTGATAGACGTTACTACTACGTTTGCTGTAATTTCATGGAAAAAAGAGGTATACAGAAATATGATAGCTGATAAAATTAAAAATGCTCGTACTATAAAGAAACTTACACAGGAACAGGTTGCTGAAGACCTCAATGTTTCCAGGCAGACTATTTCTAACTGGGAAAATGGTGTTTGAGTTATAATAGGACCAAGTTAGATGAAAGCCAGTAAAATCAAGGGGTTATGCCTAATTTAGTCCTTATTTTTATACCAATTTAGCGGTAGATTAAGGCAGCGCTGTTATATCAAAACCGAAAATCCAAGTCAGTATCACAGATGTCCGCAATCAGTCTGAGAGTGAATCTGTGTGCTTAGATTAGGTACAATTTTATATCAAAACATTTAGTGAGGACTAAATTAGCACTTGAGATGGAATATTCCATCAGCTGGTTTGCTCCTCTTTTTATTTGAGAGGAGTGGTCGAATGGGCAAAGTGTTAATTTGGTTCGTAATCATTATTAGTACAGTGGTACTCTATTGTCTTATGAAAGTTAAGGCAGAGAGTGATGAACTGTATGAGGAATTAATCGTGTATATCGGGAAGGCCTAGAATATAATGAATTTACAGGCCAATTGAAATCCATCATTATGCCAGTATACCAATCCGCACAAAATTGTGGTTTTGGAAACTGGATTTACGAGGTGAGCTAGATGAAGGTACATAACAAATTAGTTAGAGATAAAATACCGGAAATAATAGAAAAAGACGGAAAGACTTGTGTAACTCATATTCTCTCAGGCGAGAAATATATAGTAGCATTGGAGACGAAGCTTAACGAAGAGGTGGCAGAGTATCAGGCTGATAAGAACCTTGAAGAAATGGCTGGTGTACTTGAAGTTCTTCAGGCGATATGCGTGGCAAGAGGTTATAGCTTGGATGAGCTTGAGACGATGAGAGCAAAGAAAGCTGATGAACGTGGTGGATTTAAGGATAAAGTATTTTTGGAATATGTTGAATAATGGGGAATGATTATGCATGAGCAGGTTGCAGGCTTTAAGGACATTCATACAGATATGCATTTCCTTCAATATCAACGGGAATATATAGTTTTCCTGTTGAGTTGGCAGCAAAGATTGCGGTACATACAGTAAACCGGTTCTTGCAGGATAATCCGGATTGTTTTGACCTGGTGGAATGGGTGCTATTTGATACTCATACTGAATCAGTGTATGAAGATGAGGTTGATAAGATATATTAAAAGATTAATCGGTTTAAGATTGGTTTGATTTACTCTGCTTAAACCGATTATTTAACCAATCAAGACTCCAAAATGCTATAAAATAGGGCTTATGATTGGTTTAATAGGGTCAAATTTAACTGATTTAAAAAGTTGCAATCTATTTACGGATGAAATAGGACATTTCTTCCTAAAAATAGTATGTTTATGGTATACTAGTATAATCCATTTTAGATAACAAACTATTTTAATACATATTCCTATTATGGTACAATTGAACCATCGGAGGTGTGCGCCAGTTCGGTGCCAAATATATAACTGGTGGGAATCCAGTCTGGTAAGACTTAGCAAGTCGCCAGTACCGAGTCCTTGGAGCGCCAAAGG
>NZ_JAOQJM010000013.1:0-116787 GCF_025566865.1 Blautia acetigignens | reverse complement strand
GCGCACAGGTCGTTCCATTGAACGAAGCGAGATGGAGCTTCCAGGTTATTCGCAAGGTTGAAGAATGATTCAGAAAAGATTCCAAACGAGGATACAGCATGTATGTAGTTTTGAAGGCACAGTAAGCAAACGGTAGCCGATTGGTTATCGTTTTTTTATTGCTGAAAAATATAATTCTCTTCATTTCCCTCTTGCATTCTGCTGAAATATGTAGTAATTTAATATTTATTACGCTGCAGATACAGAACAAACATTCTGTCTGCAAGGGAAAGTGGAAGGGGAAAATGAAAAATGGAAAACACGTCAGTTAAGGCTGGCTTCCGGAAGAAATTCCTGGGAGACAAGGCCTTTTACAAAATGGTACTTGCAATTGCAATACCGATTATGATCCAGAATGGTATTACCAATTTTGTCAGCCTTCTGGACAATATTATGATTGGAAGAATCGGCACGGAGCAGATGTCAGGGGCGGCAATCGTGAATCAGCTGCTGTTTGTCTATAACCTCTGCCTGTTCGGCGGGGTATCCGGAGCTGGTATTTTCACTGCGCAGTATGCAGGTCAGAAGGATCACGAAGGTGTACGTCAGACCTTTCGCTATAAGCTGTGGCTGGTAATCATTCTTACAATTATCACAGTACTGCTTCTGATTTCATCCGGGGAAGCTCTGATCGGCATGTATCTGAAGGGGGAAGGAAGCGCAGCTGCATTAGAAGCTACCAGCAGATATGGTATGCAGTATCTCTGGATTATGCTTATCGGACTTCCGCCATTTATGATCAGTCAGGTATATTCCAGCACCCTTCGTGAGTGCGGAGAAACTGTACCGCCGATGAAAGCAGGCGTCACAGCTGTCCTTGTGAACCTGGTATTTAACTATCTTCTTATTTATGGTAAATTTGGTTTCCCGGAGCTGGGAGTAAGAGGGGCAGCAATTGCTACCGTTATATCCCGTTATGTGGAGGTAGCCATTGTCATTGTCTGGACGCATACCCATACAGACAGAATGCCATTTGCAAAGGGGCTGTACAGCACTTTGAAGGTACCAGCCAGCCTGACGAAGAAAATTCTGATAAAAGGTACCCCGCTTCTTCTGAACGAGACCTTGTGGGCGGCTGGCATGGCAATCCTGACACAGTGTTATTCTGTACGCGGATTGAATGTAGTAGCTGCTCAGAATATTGCCAATACCATTAACAATGTATTTAACGTGGTGTTTATTGCTCTTGGAGATTCGGTTGCCATTGTGGTGGGACAGCTTCTGGGGGCTGGAGATATGAAGAAAGCAAGGGATACGGATAATAAGATGATCGCATTTTCCGTTATGTGCTGTACGGGAGTTGCGATTGTGATGCTTGTGGTTGCGCCGTTTTTCCCAAGGCTTTATAAGACCAATCAGGATGCAAGAGAGCTGGCGAAATATTTCATTATGATCATGGCCATCTTTATGCCGCAGAATGCATTTCTCCATGCGGCTTATTTCACTCTGCGCTCCGGCGGCAAGACCATTATTACATTCCTGTTTGACAGTGTGTTCGTGTGGTGCGTCAGTGTGCCCATTGCGTACTGTCTCAGCCGATTTACAGGGCTTCATGTGCTGGCAGTATTTACCATGGTGCAGATCGGAGATATTCTGAAATGCATTGTTGGCTTCGTTCTGGTGAAAAAGGGCGTATGGATGCAGAATATTGTTTCCAGCCGTTAAACTGCCAAAAGACCTTTTGCCCCGAACATCATTTGTATTGGAAAATTCCATAATAAAAAATGCGTTTCATTTCAAAAACATTCGCTGCCAAAGAAATGAAGCGCATTTTTGAATTTAAAGCAAAAGATTACAGGGAAAACAGTTCTCCTGTGCGGGTTACGTCGTATCCTGTCTGTCCCTGAAGGATGGTGCGAAAATCTTCAGAACGGACGATCTCCAGCAAAGCAGCAAATCCAGGCTGGGAAAGAGCACTTGTTTCCATAACAAGATACATGGGCAGTGTTTCCAGGGGAACAAAATCTAAAAGCCCGGACTGATGAGCCGCATATTCTTCCCCAAGGGCCGTGTCCGCTTTGTGATTAGCCACAGCTGCAGCTGTAGAAATGTCAGACACAAGCTCTGTGGAATAACCGGAAACACTGGCAGGGGAAATCTGGCTGCCAAGAAGGAAACGGTCCAGATAGATTCTGGGAGTGCTGCCTTTCTCACGGTTAGCAATGGTAATGTTTTTTCCAGAAAGGGCATTAAGGGATGTGATTCCCTTAGGGTTGCCGGATGGAACATAAAAGCCAATGGCATATTCATAAAGACAGATCACGGACAGTGCAGTGCCGGGAACCAGATGGCGGATATCTTCCAGATCCAGGCTGGCACAGGCAATATGGGCCTTTTTGAAATAAAGGGAATAAAGGCTGTTGTAGCTGTTCATAAAAGACTGAAGCACTGGAATTCCCTGTGGATGAATGGACATCTGGCTGACCAGAAGCTCCAGAGCCGGGGAAAACTGTCCGCACAGGATCAGTCCGCTGGAATGAAGCAGATAATCCCGCTTCAAAAGGGAGCTTTCTGGCGGAAATTCCGGAACCTGCAGGCTGGACATGGGGGAAATCCCGGAAGCAGAGGCTCCAGAATTCCCGGGATTTCCGGAATTGCTGTGCTCCAGATACTGGTTCAGCTGCTGTTCACTGATCCGCAGCTGCTTGCCAACCTTGGAGGAATATAATTCTCCCCGCTTGATCAGCTCATATACGGTTGTTTTTTTAATCTGAAGCCTGTCTGCGACTTCCTGGGCAGTATAAAGCTTATTCATCAATTCCCACCATTACGTTGGTAGCCTTGATTACGGCATAAGCATCGGAGCCTACCTCAAGTCCAAGCTCCTCTACAGCTGCGCAGGAGATGGTAGCTGTGATGATGTTTCCGCCGCCGATATCGATGGTGACGATGGAGTTTACAGCTCCCTTGTTAATATTGATAACTTTGCCTTTTAACTGATTGCGTGCGCTTAATTTCATAGTAAAAATCCTCTTTTCTTAAATAAAATCTGATTCAGAAGTAATCGCTGCGAAAGACAAAAAACAGCAGTTTTTCCATGCTTTCGCTGTCCTACTATGATAGCATGGAATGTGGGAAATAACAAGCTTCGACACGATTCCAAACACGTTCTGGTTATAGGAAAATTTACAAAAAATATTTGCATGGATAAAAAGAATTTGTACAATTTGCAGGCGCAGGAATTGACATAGAAAAACAAATCAAGTATAATGGATAAAACGGAACAAAACTCAACAAAACGAAGCAAAAATGGAGGAACGAGACATGAAAAAAAGAGTTTTTGCAGCACTGATGGCTGGTGTTATGGGAACTATGATGTTTGGTACCACTTTAGTATCTGCTGAGGCTGAGACTCCGGAGCTGAAAGGCGAGGTTTACGCGTTTATTGCAGCCAGCCTGAACAATGCCATGGAAGAGCTTCAGAAGAACTTCAATGAGACATATCCGGACGTTGAGATCCTTTACAATGCAGACAGCTCAGGCACACTGCAGACTCAGATTGAGGAAGGCGCACGCTGCGATATCTTCTTCTCCGCAGCACAGAAGCAGATGAATGCGCTGGTAGATGAAGGCCTTGCAGACAAGGATTCCGTTGTAGATCTTCTTGAAAACAAGGTAGTCCTGATCAAACCAAAGGATGGCGAGACTAAGGTAACAGGCTTTGAGAATATTACAGACGCTGCCAACCTTGCACTTGCAGGCGAGGATGTTCCGGTGGGACAGTATTCCCGTGAGATTTTTGACAATCTTGGAATTACAGACGAAGTAAACAAGATGGAGATCAACGAAGGCAAGAACGTGACTGAAGTACTTGCGGCTGTAAGTGAGGGAAGCAACGAGGTTGGTATCGTTTATGCCACTGACGCGGCTTCTGTCGCAGATTCCGTTGATATTATCGCAGAGGCACCGGCTGGAAGCCTTGAGACACCTGTACTTTATCCGGTAGGACTTGTAGAAGACCAGGAAGCAAGCGATGATGACAAGGCAGCTGCAGCAGCATTCCTTGAGTATCTTCAGTCTGATGAGGCTCTTGAAGTATTTGAGAAATACGGATTTGCAGCTTATGTAACAGATGAGAATGCTGATGATGCCCAGGCTGACGATGCCGCTGAAGAGACAGAAGAGGCAGCTGAGGATACAGCAGAATAATTACGGAACATAAATTTTTACATATGACAATATATGGTTACTGCTCCTTACCTGGACAGTAACCATATTCATATTAGAAAGAAAAAGGATAGTAATATGGGAGAATTTCTCAGTGAAATAAACTGGACTCCGTTATGGATTTCCATGAAAACAGGTGTGGCGGCAACCATAATCGCCTTTTTCCTGGGTGTATTCTGCGCAAGGAAGATCATGAAATTAAAACCAGGGGCCAGGGCTATTATGGACGGCATCCTGACTATGCCCCTTGTTCTTCCGCCTACTGTAGCGGGATTTTGCCTGCTTTTGCTTTTCAGCCTGAAAAGACCCTTTGGAAAATTTTTGCTTCAAAATTTTGATATCAAGGTAGTACAGACATGGACCGGCTGTGTGATCGCGGCTTCTGTGATCGCGTTTCCTTTGATGTACCGAAATACCAGAGCTGCTTTCGAGCAGGTGGATGTGAACCTGATCTATGCAGGACGGACTCTGGGAATGAGTGAGAGCAGGATTTTCTGGAAGGTGATCATGCCTGCAGCAGGACCTGGAATCGCATCCGGTACCGTGCTGGCTTTTGCCCGTGCAATCGGAGAATACGGCGCTACCTCCATGCTTGCCGGCAACATTCTTGGAAAAACAAGGACGGTTTCAGTTGCCATCGCTTCAGAGACAGCAGCTGGAAACTTTGATATGGCTGGCTTTTGGGTTGTGGTAATTATATTGATCTCATTCCTGGTGGTTGCGGCAATCAATATTGTCTCCGGCAGAGGAATGCAGACCAGAAGGTGGATATAATGGCGATTGAACTTGATATTCAGAAAAATTTCAAAGGCTTTTCCCTGAATGTAAAGCTGAAGGGGCAGGACGGAACCATGGGAATCCTGGGAGCTTCCGGAAGCGGAAAGAGCATGACGCTTCGCAGTATTGCGGGAATTGAGACGCCGGATTCCGGGAAGATCGTGATAAATGGAAGAACGGTTTTTGACTCGGAGCAGAAGATCAATCTGCGTCCCCAGGAGAGACGGGTGGGATACCTGTTTCAGAATTATGCCCTTTTTCCTACAATGACAGTGGAGAAGAACATTGCCTGCGGATTCCGCGGGGACAAAAATGAAATGGCCGAGAAAGTGGCAGATTACATAAAACGTTATCATCTGGAGGGGCTTGAGAAGCATCTGCCGTCTCAGCTTTCCGGAGGTCAGCAGCAGAGAGTTGCCCTTGCGCGGATGATGATCGGGGAACCGGAGGTAATTCTTCTGGATGAGCCGTTTTCTGCGCTGGATGGTTATCTGAAAGATATTTTACAGAGGGATATGCAGAATTTCCTGAAGGACTATAAGGGTGACATGATCATGGTTACCCACAGCAGGGATGAGGCGTACAAGTTCTGCAGCCAGCTGACGCTGCTGCATAATGGCAAGGAGATCCTGACGGGAGAGACACGGCAGATCTTTGAGAAGCCACAGTATCTGGAGGCTGCTAAGCTTACCGGCTGCAAGAATTTTTCCGCTGTGCAGAAGATGGGACCGCATCAGGTGTATGCCCTTGACTGGGAGCTGATGCTTCATATCCAGGAGGAAGTTTCCGATGAGATCACCCATGTGGGAATCCGCGGCCACTGGATGCGTCCTGCCAATGAGAGCGGGGAAAATGTAATGACCGTGCAGGTGGAGGAATATATTGAGAATACATTTGAGCATCAGTATCTGATCCGCAATAAGGAAGCCGATGGAAGCACACCCCTTTGGTGGATGTGCCAGAAGAAAGATTTCCAGGAGAAAACAGAGGATCGGGTACCTGCGTATCTGTATTTTCCGCCGGAGCATCTCATGCTTCTTAAGAAATAAAAAACGGGAAGAAATCGCAATGGTGGATTTCTTCCCATATTTTTTATGAATAGATAAAGCAAAAAGCCGGAAAACTTTGATTAGAAAGCTTTCCGACTTGTTGGAGAACAGGGGATGAGAGAATCGAACTCCCACCAAAGGTTTTGGAGACCCCTATCATACCATTTGACCAATCCCCTATGTTTTGCTTCTGTTGCAATTATACATACAAAAGGCACACTTGTCAAGATAAAATGTTAGATTTCGCGAAAATTTTTATAAAAGCGGTGTACCTGGCGGACAAAGTGCTGTGCATAATAGCAAAAAGCGGAGATGGAGGGATTTGAACCCTCGCATCGGTTGCCCGACCTACCGCATTTCGAGTGCGGACCCTTCAGCCACTTGGGTACATCTCCACGACATTTCTCATTATATCGGGGGATGGGAGAAAGGTCAATCCTTTTTTTATTATTGACGGGAAAACAATAGTGTAATATTATGGGAAGGTAACCATTTGTGGCAATCATGCCGGAAGAATCCGGCATACTATATAGAAAATAGGCGGGAGCATATCTGCTTTCGTGAAATAAGGAGAACAGTTATGAGTGATAAGAAGACATCCATAGAGAATGCAGTAGCCCGTCTGACTGCCAATTACCGCAAGGAAGAGCTGTTTCTGACAAAGAGTGGAAGACACCTTCCTGTCCGTGCGGCGATTATTGATATTGTGAAAGAGATGAGATCCGTTATTTTCCCGGGATATTTTGACATTGATTCCGGCGCGGCGGTTTTTCCAGAGCATTACACCGGATATCTGCTGAATGACCTGTTTGACCGTATGAAGGAGCAGATTGAGACTGCATTTCTCTATGTGGGCGAGGATACTGCCAGCGCATGCGGCAAGGCTGCCAGGGTAACAGCCAGCTTTTTTGAACAGCTGCCGGATGTGCAGGAAATGCTTCTGAAGGATGTGCAGGCAGGCTTTGACGGTGACCCGGCTGCCAAGAGCAGGGAAGAGATTATTTTCTCCTATCCGGGATTCCTGGCAATTTATGTGTATCGTCTGGCCCATATCCTTTATCTGGAGGAGGTGCCTTTTATTCCCAGAATCATGACAGAGTATGCACATGACCATACAGGAATCGATATCAACCCAGGTGCCACCATTGGAGAGTACTTCTTCATTGACCATGGAACCGGCGTGGTAATCGGTGAGACTACTACTATTGGAAATAATGTGAAGCTGTATCAGGGCGTGACTCTTGGTGCGCTTTCCACCAGAAAGGGACAGCAGCTGTCCGGTGTGAAGCGTCATCCTACTATTGAGGACAATGTGACCATTTATTCCAATTCTTCCGTGCTTGGCGGTGAGACTGTCATTGGAGAAAATACCATCATCGGCGGTAACACCTTCATTACAGAGTCCATCCCGGCGAACTCCAAGGTAAGCGCCAAGAGCCCGGAGCTTGTGATCAAGAAGCCGCGCACCTGCGTGGAGGCTTCCAATGTGTGGGACTGGGAGAACTGATCTTGGCAAGATCGATTTGGAAAGTGATAAATGAGAGCCAGAGCCTTTTTCAAACACACTTTAGGGTGTAGGAGCAGGGGTCTGGCTCTTCTGGAAATCCCCTAAAAACAGTTCTATTGCGTCAATCTTAGAAACAAAAGAAAAAATTTGAAAAAATTTCAAAAAAGTTATTGACAAATCCGTCCACATCGGATATACTAAGTTTCGTTGTGACGGACAAGCACAAATGTGCGGGTGTAGTTCAATGGTAGAACACCAGCCTTCCAAGCTGGATACGTGGGTTCGATTCCCATCACCCGCTTATGCGATAGTGGCGTAGTTGGTAACGCGCGACCTTGCCAAGGTCGAGACCGCGGGTTCGAGCCCCGTCTATCGCTCTTCTGACGAAAGTCAGGCAGGCACATTTGAATACAGATGTGCGGGTGTAGTTCAATGGTAGAACACCAGCCTTCCAAGCTGGATACGTGGGTTCGATTCCCATCACCCGCTTGTGCGATAGTGGCGTAGTTGGTAACGCGCGACCTTGCCAAGGTCGAGACCGCGGGTTCGAGCCCCGTCTATCGCTCTTGAGAAACCAGGACATATTGCTCCTGGTTTTTTGTTTGTAATAGGAAAGCAGCCTGCGCTTTGGGATTCGATCCGCGAAATGCAGGCTGCTTTTGCATATTCATAAGATGAAAGAGTGTTTTGAAAAAAGACTATGTTGCCTGGGTTTTATGCGTCTGCCTCGTCTGCGCAGATGATTCCATAGAAGCTGAGCAGATACAGGCCGCTAAGTCCCACCAGTGCATAGATAATTCTGGAGATCCAGCTCATGCTTCCAAAGATTAGGGCTACCAGATTGAAATTAAAGAATCCGATCAGTCCCCAGTTGATTGCACCGATTATGGTAAGCGTCAGACAAAAACATCTCAAAAATTTATTTCCCATAAGTCACCATCCTTTCGTATCCATAGTGTCTCTTCTTTTTCGTAAAATATGCATAAAAAATACGCGAAAATCCAGTTAAAAGATTTTCGCGCATTTTAAAAGTAAAAAGCAGTTTTTACTGCAGGTTCAGGGTCTGCACCGCTGTTACACTGGTGTCCAGTCCAAAAGCGTCCACAGCCTGTAAGGTAACCGGACTCATATCCTTCAGGGAAAAGGCCTGGCATACATTCACGGTCTCCCCTGGCTGGATCTCTTTCATAAAGGCATCGATGGCGCTGTCGCTGTTTGCCGGAATGGCGGCCTCAAGAGAAGCACCGTTCTGGTAAGCGGTCAGGTTCACATCCACCATGGCACTGGAAGCACCGGAACCGTTGTTGGTGTAGTCGTAGTAAACAAGAAGACAGGGTTCACCGCCGAAGTCTGTGGAGACTACATTTCTGGTATAGTGAATGGAAAAACGTTCATTTGAAAGATCAATGGTGCCGTCTGAAGCAGCAGGCGCCTGGGCATTTTCTGAAGAAGAGCCATCTGCCTCCTCAGAAGAAGCGCTTAAGGTCTGGCTGATTTCATCTTCCACGCTTTTGAAGTTTGCGGACATGATCTTTACAGTCTCATCATCCAGGGAAGTGACCTTCCACTGGCCGTCTACCTTGATCATAGGATAAGTGATATCAGCCTCGCTGAATTTATCCTCCAGACTGTCTGATTTTTCCATTAAGATCGCGGCAAGCTTTTCCTGTGTCTCCTGCTCTGTGAGGCTTTCGCCGGAAAAGGCGCTGGACACGATCTGACGAAGAAATTCTGTGACCGTTTCCCTGTAAATATCAGAGCCGTCGATATAACGGATGCGTGCTGTCACATCGGCTGTTCCATTCTGGAAGCTAAAGCTGGTCTTAGTGATGGACCAGGTCATTTTGGCATTGATGGACTTGAAAAAGCTTTCGTATGCAGCATTTGTCACATCTGCATTGTCAAGAGCAGACAGATCGGCGCTTTGAAGGTGGGACTGCATGGCGTTAAGATCAAGGGACTGGATCGCGGTAAGGTATGTCTCCAGTTCTTTGGCTGGCTGACTTCGCTCGTAGAAATAGTATCCCACGCCTGCTCCGATCACAAGGATAAGGGCAAGCAGAATCAGGACGCGCCCAATCTTGCCCTTTTTTTTCTTTTTACGGGGAACGGACTGCTCATCCGGGGTATTTAATTGTGGCTCTCTCATGTTTCCTCCTTTTCGTTGCTGGAATTGCTTCCATTATAGTATACGAAAAGATTTGTGTCAAAGCATTTGTCCAAAGGAGGGCATGTCAAAATAGTGGAAAAACAGGGGCGTCCATGTTATACTAAGAAAAAAAGAAAGGCGGAAAAACTATGAGTGCAAAATACGAAGCTTATATAGAATCCGAGGCGGACGGCCTTGATATTTCCGTTCTGGCAGTGGTTCCGGACGAGACGCCTTACCGGGGAATCCTGCAGCTTGTTCACGGCATGAGCGAATACAAGGAGCGTTATCTTCCATTTATGGAATACATGGCAAAGAGAGGCTATGTATGCGTGATCCACGACCACAGAGGCCATGGGAAAAGCGTCCGCGCCATGGATGACCTTGGTTATATGTATGGCGGCGGTGCAGATGCCATTCTGAAGGATATTGAGGTGGTGAACCGGGAAATGCACCAGCAGCTTCCGGATCTTCCCTTGATCCTGTTCGGTCACAGCATGGGTTCCCTGGCAGTCAGGGCTTTTGCAAGGGATCATGATGACTGCATGGATATGCTGATCATCTGCGGTTCCCCAAGCAAAAATACAGCAAGGCCATTAGGGGTGGCACTGGCCCATGCGGAGAGCACTGTTTTCGGCCCGACTCACAGAAGCCATGTGATCGAGGCCTTGTCCTTTGGCGGAAATGTAATGCGTTTTCGTAAGGACCAGAACTGTACCTCCTGGATCTGTGCCAATAAGGCAGCAGCACAGGAGTATTCCGATTCTGAGCTGTGCGGCTTTACTTTCACAGACGATGGCTACCTGGCACTTTTCGAGCTGATGAAGCGAGCCTACGATGTGAAGCACTGGCACTGCACAAAGCCGAAAATGCCTGTGCTTTTTGTAAGCGGCGCAGACGATCCCTGTATGATCAATGTGCGCCATTTCGCAAAAGCAGTGCAAGATATGCGCCACGCAGGTTATCTGGACGTAAAAGGCAAGCTCTATCCGGGCATGCGCCACGAGATCCTCAATGAGACTGATAAGAAACGGGTTTATCACGATATTGCATTCTACATAAGGAAAAAAGGCTTCTGATAAGAAGAGCACCTGTTCAGAAGCGTTAAGGAATGGGAGAAAACAGAAAATCAATGTTTTGCATAGAAAAATCCATTTGGAGCATAATGAGGATATAAGAGGCAACGACGAAAGAGGTTTATTGGAAAATGGAGATTTCTATGAGAAAAAGAGGCTGGATTTTGCTGCTTGTCCTGCTGTGCGTGGCTTTTCTGATCAGCTGCGGCAAGGATACAGAGCCGGATGAGGCAAAAGGTGAACTGGTGAGAACGGAACAGGAAGGGTACCCTATGGTGCTCTTCCTTTTTTACTGACAAAAACAGAAAAATTTTCGAAAATGCTTCTGCCAGATTGCAATATGTGCCTAAAAAACTTATGGCAGTGCCGCGTAAGCGTACTACAAACTTAAAAAATTACAATATCACCCTGTTAAAGTTTAAAAAGTTACTTGCCTAAAGCGAACGAAGATGCTATAATTTTTTTCATATCTTATTAAAAATGAATCCTGGTCAGAAATTAAAGAAGGAAAGATTTCAACCAGGTGAATTAAGGAGGAAAAATGGGAAAGTACTTTGTAAAAAGACTGGGAATGGCAATCCTGACGATCTTTCTGGTAGCCTGTCTGACATTCCTGCTGATGAATGCTGTACCGGGAAGCCCATGGCTCAGTGAAAAGACACCTTCTGAAACCACACTTGCAGCACTGAATGCCAAATACGGACTGGACAAGCCAGTTTATGTACAGCTGTTTATGTATCTGAAAAATATTCTTCACGGTGATTTCGGCGTATCTCTTAAGATGCAGAAGAACCGTGCAGTTCTTGACATTATTGTGGATATGTTTCCGGTATCTGCCAAGGTAGGTGCGCTTGCGCTCCTCTGGGCGATCCTGGTAGGCGTACCTCTTGGATGTCTTGCAGCATTTAAGCGCGGCAAGCTTACAGACAGTATCCTTCGCGTGATCTGTACACTTGGAATTTCCATGCCAAGCTTTGTTGTGGCATCTGTTCTTCTGGTTACACTTACTGGAAACAATGCACTGAATCTGTTTCCGTCTATTTTTGACCCGTCACAGGGATGGCGCGCCTATGTGCTGCCCTGCTTTGCGCTTGGATTTTATCCGATGTGCTACACAGCCCGCCAGACACGTTCTGCCATGCTGGATTCTTTAAGCCAGGAGTACATTAAGACAGCCCGTGCCAAGGGTCTGAAAAATAAAAAGATCATTTTCAAGCATGCCCTGAGAAATGCCCTGATTCCGGTTATTACATACTTAGGACCGCAGGTAGCCTTCACTCTTTGCGGCGGTTTCGTTGTAGAGAGCGTTTTCTCTATCCCGGGACTTGGACGTTACTTTGTACAGTCCATTCAGAACCGTGACTATCCGGTTATTATGGGAACCACTATTTTCCTGGCAGCATTTATTATTCTGATGAACCTGGTTGTAGACCTCCTCTATAAGGTAGCTGACCCGAGAATCAGCCTTACGAAAGGAGGAGAATGATCGTGACAGAAGATAAGAAAATCAAGAAATGTCCGGTTAGTCTTCAGCCGGATATTGAGAATCTCCTTCAGGATCTGACGCCGGATGATTTTGCATCTGCTTCCAGACAGGAGAAGGATGATTTCATTCAGGACCGCCAGAGCGTATCCTACTGGAAGGATGCCTGGAGAAGACTGAAAAAGAATGCAGTAGCTATGGTTGCACTTGGTGTGATCGTGTTCCTGTTTTTATTTGCTTTTGTGGGACCTCTTCTGATTCCCTATGGATATGATGAGTTTAACAAGGGTGCTGAGAATCTTTACCCATATCACTATACTTTAGAAGATCAGCAGCGTGTGAATGATGAGATTGCCGCAAGAACTCAGTCTGATGTGGTCGATGTAGATGAGATGATCGCACAGGCGAAGGCTGAAGCAGAGAAAAAAGGTGAGAAATTTACAAAGAAGGACGAAGCCGTTATCCGTGCGAAGGCAAAAGTTGCTGCAAAGCCGGCAGATTCTTCTTCTGAAGATCAGAGCGTAGATGAGGATTCCGTCCGTAAGGAGCTTGGAATTAAAAAGCATATTTTCGGCTATTCTCAGGCTGAGCTTGAGCGTAAAGCAAATGGGGAAAACGTATTTCCTCATGTATTTGGTACTGATATGTATGGCCGTGACATTCTGGTCCGTGTTATGTATGGCGCCAGAGTTTCCATGTCCGTTGGTGTGTTTGCCGCTATTCTTGTACTTGTGATCGGTGCTCTTTACGGAGCAATTTCTGGTTATTGCGGTGGTAAGGTTGACGCAGTAATGCAGCGTATTGTAGAGCTTATTTATGCGGTTCCTGAGATGCTTGTTGTTCTTTTGATTGCCACTGCACTGAAGCCGATTCTTACTGACTATGTAAACTCTGCAGGAACCAGTCCTTTGAAATCCTTTGTTAATGTTCTTGGACCTAATCTGATTTCCATGTTCATTGCCTTTGGTCTTCTGTACTGGGTAACCATGAGCCGCATTATCCGCGGTCAGGTGCTTCAGCTGAAGCAGCAGGAATATGTAACCGCAGCCAGAGCACTTGGCGCATCGGGCGGCAGAATCATTCGTCGCCATCTGCTTCCAAACTGTATCGGACAGATCGTTGTTACTACCTGCCTGCAGATTCCTTCTGCTATTTTCCTGGAGTCCTTCTTATCCTATCTTGGTGTTGGTGTCTCTGCACCGCTTCCAAGCCTTGGCTCCATGGCAACAGATGCATTAAGTGGTATGTACACCTATACTTACAGATTGATTGTGCCTTCTGTGATCCTGAGCATTATGATTCTTGCCTTTAATTTATTTGGCGACGGTCTTCGCGATGCTCTTGATCCGAAGCTGAAGAAATAAGAGAGGAGGAGAAAAATGTCTGAACAGAAAAATAAATTATTGGAAGTAAAAGACCTGAAAGTCTCCTTCTTTACTCCGGCAGGAGAAGTAAAGGCTGTTGGTGGTATTTCTTATGATCTTGATTATGGCGAAGTTATGGGCGTGGTTGGAGAATCTGGTTCTGGAAAGAGCCAGGAAGCATATTCTATTATGGGGCTTCTTCAGTCACCAGGTAAGGTAATCGGAGGATCTATCACCTTCGAGGGAAAGGATGTCCTTTCTTTTTCAAAAGATGAAATGACTGCATTTCGCGGAAATAAAGTAGCGATGATTTTTCAGAATCCAATGACCTGCCTGAATCCGGTTTACACCATTGGAAACCAGCTGGTTGAGGCTCTTCGTGCCCATGATAAAAAAATCAGTGCAGAAGAAGCACAGAAGCGTGCCATGGAAATGATGGAGCTGGTAGGAATCAACAATGTAGAGAAGCGTATGAAGCAGTATCCTCATGAGTTTTCCGGCGGTATGCGTCAGCGTGTAATGATTGCTATGGGACTGATCTGTCATCCGCAGCTGCTGATCGCAGATGAGCCTACCACAGCACTTGATGTTACCATTCAGGCTCAGATCCTGGATCTGATGAAGAATCTTCAGAAGAAAACAGGAATGGGAATAATTTTTATTACGCACAATCTTGGCGTTGTTGCAGACATCTGTGATAAGGTATCGGTAATGTATGCAGGTAAGATTGTAGAGCAGGGGCCTGTGGATGATATTTTCTATAAGCCTGCTCATCCATATACAAAAGGTCTTCTTCGTTCTATGCCTCGTGTTGATGCCGAGAGCTATGAACGTCTGATTCCTATTGAGGGAACACCAGTTGATATGCTGAATCCACCGGAGGGATGTCCGTTCGCTCCCCGCTGTGAGCACTGCATGAAGATCTGTCTGAAAAAAATGCCTCCTTACGTGGAAGTGGGCGAGAAACATCGTTCTGCCTGCTGGCTTCGTGTTCAGGAGCTTATGAACAAGGAGGGGAAATAATGGCAGAAGAAAAGAAACTTCTTGAAATTCAGAATTTACGAAAATATTTTCCGATAAATGGTGCAAAGGGACCGGTGGTACAGGCCGTACAGGATGTTTCACTTTTTATCAATAAAGGAGAAACACTTGGTCTTGTAGGAGAATCCGGATGTGGAAAAACGACACTTGGAAGAACGATTCTTCGGCTGCATGAGCCTACCGGAGGAAAAATTATTTATGATGGAGAGACCATATACGATAATCCACTTGATAAAGACGGCAAACCTCTTGGAAAAGCAAAAACAGTAAAAATGCTTCCATACAGAAGAAAAATGCAGATTATTTTTCAGGATCCGTCTGCTTCTCTTGACCCACGTATGACTGTCGGCGAGATTATCGGAGAAGCAATTGATATTCACAAGCTTGCCTCCAGCAAAAAAGATCGTGCAGATATGATCAAGGAGCTTCTGGCACAGGTTGGACTAAATACAGAGCACGCAAATCGTTATCCGCATGAGTTTTCCGGTGGCCAGCAGCAGAGGGTTGGTATTGCCCGTGCACTTGCAGTAAAACCGGAATTCATTGTATGCGATGAACCGATTTCTGCGCTGGATGTTTCGATTCAGTCACAGGTGGTAAACATGCTTGAGGATATGCAGGAGCAAATGGGCTTGACCTATCTGTTTATTGCACATGATCTTTCTGTTGTCCGTCATATTTCAAACAGAATTGGTGTTATGTATCTTGGTTCTCTTGTGGAACTTGGAGAAAGCTATGAGCTAAACAGACATCCGATTCATCCTTATACCCAAACACTGCTTTCTGCGGTTCCGGTACCGGATCCAAAGCTTAGCAGAACCCGAAAACGTATTATTCTGGAAGGGGATGTACCTAGTCCTATGAATCCGCCAAGCGGATGCAGCTTCCATACCAGGTGTCCTTATGCTACCGAAAAGTGTAGCCGGGAGACTCCTGTATTCAAGGAACATGAGCCGGGTCACTGGGCTGCATGTCATCTGCTGGATAAGTAAATCATAATTTTGGTATTAGGTTTTCCATAAAGGAGAACTGCTTAATACATGCGTCGGTTCTCATTTCTCATGCGGCGCGAAAAAGCAAAAAAGGAGGAAATGTAATGAGAAGAAAATTTATGTCTATGGCACTTACAGCAGCTATGGTAATAAGCATGGCTGCAACACCGGTATTCGCTGAGGATACAGCAGCTGACGAAGGATTTAACCTGAATCTTTGCATTGCATCTGAACCACAGACTATTGACCCGGCACTGAACTCTGCTGTTGACGGATCAATTATGTGCAACCATATGTTTGAGGGCCTTGTTAAATGGGTAAATGATGGTGAAGGAAATGCCATTACAGCTCCTGGACAGGCTGAGTCCTGGGAAAAGACAGAGAACGAGGACGGTACTGTAACTTACACAGTTAAGCTTCGTGATGGAATTAAGTGGTCTGATGGACAGGATGTAACAGCTGGTGATTTTGTTTATGCATGGCAGCGTCTTGCAAATCCTGAAACAGCAGCAGATTACTGCTATATGATCGATATGGTTCAGGGATATGACGCAGTTGCTGACGGAAGTGCAACACCGGATACCCTTGGAATTAAAGCAGTTGATGATAAGACTCTTGAGATTAATCTTACCTATGACTGCCCATACTTTGAAGAAATCATGGCATTCCCGGCAACCTTCCCGGTTCGTCAGGACATGGTTGAGGGAAGTGACAACTGGACATTTGATCCAAGCACCTACATTGGCAATGGACCTTACAAAATGACAGAGTGGTCTCATAACGCTTACATTTCCATGGAGAAAAATGAGAACTACTACGATTATGACAATCTTGGACCGGATACCATCAAGTTTACTCTTCTTGATGATAACAACGCTATGCTCAAAGGCTACAACAACGGAGAGCTTGACTTCATCGAAAACCTTCCTGTAGATGAGATCCCGACATACCTTGCTTCCGGAGAGCTTGAGATCGGAGACTATCTTGGAACATATTATGTATGCTTCAATACAGAGGATGAGGTATTTTCTGACCCGAATATCCGCAAAGCATTCTCTCTTGTAATTGACCGTAACTACATTGTAGAGAACGTTTCCCAGGCTGGTGAGGTTCCGGCTGACGGATATGTTCCGAACGGTGTAAACGATGCAGCTGGTCCTGGAAGTGATGATTTCCGTACAGTAGGCGGCTCTTACTACAGCATTTCCGAGGAGGATTATGAGAAGAACTGTGAAGAAGCCCGTCAGCTTCTTGCAGATGCCGGATATCCAAACGGCGAAGGCTTCCCAACTGTAGAGTATCTGTACAACACAGCTGATAACCACAAGAAGATCGGTGAGGCTCTTCAGAACATGTGGCAGACAGAGCTTGGCGTAACTGTTAATCTGAACAACCAGGACTGGAACGTATTCCTTCAGAACAGAAAAGATGGAAACTTCCAGATTGCACGTAACGGCTGGATTGCAGACTACAATGATCCTTGCTCCTTCCTGGATATGTGGTACACAGACGGTGGAAACAACGACGCTCAGTACTCCAACCCGGACTATGATGCAGCTATCGATGCAGCAAAAGCTACCTCCGATCCGGCAGAGCGTATGAAAGCATTCCACGAAGCTGAGGATCTCCTTATTGGACAGGACAGCGTACTTGCTCCGATCTACTTCTATACACAGCCATACATGCTCAATCCGGATATTGACGGTATGTACTACACACCACTTGGATACTTCTTCTTCGGTTATACAACCAAGAAATAATCCAGGGAAAATATAAGGTTTTACGCATACGTAAAATACAGCAGGCATTCGGGAATTTTCCGGATGCCTGCGATTTTTTGCAGATGAGGCATCCGTTTTTGGGAAAGTGTGTTATCAATCCGGGTTTATTTATATTGACCGGGGATGCATGGAAGCTGTATAATAAACAGATAATGGTTATTGTAAAAACAGTAACAGACAGGAGGAACACATGATGAGAGCCAGCGGTATTTTGTTGCCGATATCCAGCATCCCTTCCAACTACGGAATTGGATGCTTTTCTAAAGAAGCGTACGCTTTTGTAGATCAGCTTGCAGAAGCAGGACAGAAGTTCTGGCAGAT
This sequence comes from Blautia acetigignens, assembly GCF_025566865.1. Taxonomy (NCBI): domain Bacteria; kingdom Bacillati; phylum Bacillota; class Clostridia; order Lachnospirales; family Lachnospiraceae; genus Blautia; species Blautia acetigignens. Next base: position 99,041 of record NZ_JAOQJM010000013.1, on the reverse strand, counting down.
TCTGCCACTTGGACCTACCGGATATGGAGATTCCCCGTATCAGTCCTTTTCCACATTTGCAGGAAACCCTTACTTTATTGACCTGGAGGAGTTTATCCAGAGAGATCTTCTGACAGCACAGGAGTGCGCGCAGTGCGACTGGGGCGGAAGTCTTAGCTATGTGGATTATGAGAAAATCTACCATTCCAGATTTGCCCTTCTTCGCAAGGCCTATCACCGTTTTTACCAGATGGATACAAAGAAGAAAGAGCTTGAGCTGCTCCGTGAGGAGATGGAGGCTTTTGAGAAGGAGCAGGGCTTCTGGCTGGAGGATTACTGCCTGTATATGGCAGTGAAGGACAGCCTGGAGGGCATTTCCTGGAATGAATGGCCGGAAGAGCTTAAGACCAGGAAGCCGGAGGCACTGGCAAAGGCAAGACAGGTGCTGAGGGAGGATATCAGCTTTTATGCATTCCAGCAGTTCTGGTTCTACCGCCAGTGGAGCCAGCTGAAAAAATATGCCAATGACAGGGATATCCGGATCATTGGAGACCTGCCCATTTACGTTGCCTTTGACGGCGCAGATGCATGGGCAAACCCGGATCTGTTCCAGTTTGATGAGGACGCTGCGCCGGTAGCTGTGGCAGGATGCCCGCCGGATGCTTTTTCCGCAACCGGACAGCTGTGGGGCAATCCCCTTTATAACTGGGATTACCATAAGAAAACAGGCTATAAGTGGTGGATTCTTCGCATGTCCCATTGTATGAAGCTGTACGATAAGGTGCGTATCGACCATTTCCGCGGCTTTGATGAGTACTGGGCAGTTCCTTATAAGGATGAGACTGCTGAGAATGGAAAGTGGGAGAAAGGACCGGGAATTGAACTGTTTAAGGTTCTGGAGCAGAATATTTCCAATCTGGATGTGATCGCAGAGGATCTTGGCTTCCTTACCGATACGGTAAGAGAGCTTCTTGCAGATTCCGGCTACCCGGGCATGAAGGTGCTGCAGTTTGCCTTTGACGAGAGCGGGGAAAGCGTTTATCTGCCTTTCCGTTATGAGAGCAATTGCGTTGTCTATACAGGAACCCATGACAATGAGACCACCAAAGGCTGGCTGGAAGGACTTTCCAAGTCCAATCTGGATTATGTGAAACGGTACATTGCATGCGAGAATAAGGATGCAGATGCGTGCGTCTGGGGACTGATCCGTGCTGCCCAGTCAAGTGTGGCTGAGCTTTGCGTGATCCCGCTGCAGGATTATCTCTGCCTTGGAAATGAGGCAAGAATGAACACGCCTTCTACTTTAGGCGATAACTGGAAATGGCGTCTCAGAAGAGGACAGCTGACCGATGAGGTAATCGGGCAGATCAAAGCCATGACCAAATTATACGGAAGAACTCAGGAGTATAAGAAGAAATGAAAAGGCTGATTCGATTTTTGAAGGGCTATGAGAAGGAGAGCTTTCTGGCACCTTTGTTTAAAATGCTGGAGGCTACCTTTGAGCTGATCGTGCCTCTGGTTGTTGCAAATATTATGGATATCGGTATTAAGAACCAGGATAATGCCTATATCTGGCATCAGTGCGTGATCATGGTACTGCTTGGCGTGATCGGACTTGTGTGTGCGCTTACGGCCCAGTATTTTTCCGCGAAGGCTGCCATGGGATTTAGTACGGCCCTTCGTAAGGAAATGTTTGCCCATATCAGCAAGCTTTCCTACAGGGAATTAGACCAGCTTGGAACCCCGACCCTTGTGACCAGGATCACCAATGACGTAAACCAGGCACAGACAGGTGTCAACATGGTGCTTCGTCTGTTCCTTCGCTCCCCCTTTATTGTTGTGGGTGCGGTGATCATGTCCTTTACCATTGACTGGAAGATCGGACTGATCTTTTTGATCGCAGTGCCGCTGATCTCGGTTGTGATTTATGCGATTATGCGAACCACCGTTCCCATTTACAAAAAGGCACAGTCCTCCCTGGACCGCATTTCCCTGATCACCAGAGAGAACCATGTAGGTGCCAGAGTGGTGCGTGCTTTTGGAAGACAGCAGGAAGAGTATAAGGAATTTTCCCAGGTAAATGATGATTACACCAAGGTTCAGGTGACAGCAGGTAAAATTTCCGCGCTTTTAAATCCTGCAACTACTGTAATCATGAACTTTGCCATTATCGGAATCCTGTGGTATGGAAGCAAGGAGGTTTCCATCGGTACCCTGACACAGGGTGAGGTGGTTGCCCTTGTAAACTATATGAACCAGATCCTGATCGCTCTGATCGCACTTGCCAACCTGATCGTGGCAGTTACCAAGGCTATGGCTTCTGGCGTGCGTCTTAACGAGGTTCTGGATACACAGCCGTCTCTTACAGATGAGGGCAGCAGCACGCAGCAGGAGAAGGCGAAAGCAGACAGAGTTGCATTTGAGGATGTAAGCTTTACCTATGCAGGCAGCAAGGAGCCTGCACTTTCCCATATTTCCTTTACTGCAAAGCCGGGTGAGACCATCGGTATCATCGGAGGTACCGGATGCGGAAAGTCCACACTTGTGAACCTGATCCCCCGTTTTTATGATGCGTCTGAAGGAAGTGTGGTAATTGACGGAAATAATGCAAAAGAATATCCATTTTCCCAGCTTCGTAAAAAAGTGGGAATGGTGCCGCAGCAGGCAGTTCTGTTTAAGGGAACCATCCGCGACAATATGAAATGGGGCAAGGAGGATGCCACTGAGGAAGAAATTCAGCGCGCCCTTTCCATTGCACAGGCAAGTGATTTTGTAAACAGCAAGCCGGAGGGGCTGAACACTATGGTAAGCCAGGGCGGCGCCAATTTATCCGGCGGCCAGCGCCAGCGTCTTACCATTGCAAGAGCACTGGTGGGAGATCCTGAGATCCTGATCATGGATGACAGTGCTTCTGCCCTTGATTTTGCTACAGATGCAGCCCTTCGTCATGCGATTCACCAGCAGACCAAGGGAATGACCGTATTTATTGTTTCCCAGAGAGCAACCTCCATCAAACAGGCAGACAAGATCCTGGTTCTGGATGATGGGGAGCTGGTAGGCGTGGGAACGCACAAAGAACTTATGGAATCCTGTGAGGTTTACAGAGAAATTTGTCTGTCACAGCTTTCCGAGCAGGAGGTGAACCGCTGATGGGAAAGAATAAAGATACCATGAAAAGGGTGTTGAAGTTTATCAGCCCTTACAAAGCAAAGATCATTATTATGCTTCTGACAGCGCTTGTCACAGTTGGTTTTACTTTGTATACACCGATTCTGATTGGTAATGGAGTGGATAATATTGTTGGTCCGGGAAATGTAAATGTGGCAGGACTTCTGAAGGTTCTTGGCACGCTTGCGGTGGTTGTTATAGGAAATGCAGTTTCCCAGTGGGTGATGAACCTTCTGACCAACCAGGTCACCTACAGCGTGGTACAGGATGTAAGAAGCCAGGCATTTGCCCATCTTCAGGAGGTTCCGGTATCTTATATCGATGCCAACCAGCCGGGAGATATTTTGAGCCGTATCGTGTCTGATGTCAGCCAGTTTTCCGACGGACTTCTTATGGGATTTACCCAGCTGTTTACCGGTGTGCTGACGATTTTTGGAACCATTGGATTTATGCTTTCCATCAGTGTGAAGATCGCGGTGATCGTTATTTTGCTTACCCCGATTTCCCTGTTTGTGGCAAGCTTTATTGCGGGCAGAACCTTCCGCATGTTCCAGGAGCAGTCTGAGAAAAGAGCCGAGATGACTTCCATTGTGGAGGAGCTTGTGGGAAATCAGAAGATCGTGCAGGCTTTTTCCTATGAGGAGAGAGCGAATGAGCGTTTCGGCAAGGTGAATGAGGAGCTTCGGGTCTGCGGTATTAAGGCAATCTTTTTCTCCTCAATTACCAACCCGTCCACACGTTTTGTGAATGGACTGGTTTATACGGCAGTTGGAATTTTCGGTGCGTTTACCGTTATCAGGGGCGGCATGACAGTGGGACAGCTTACCAGCTTTCTGAATTATGCCAACCAGTATACCAAGCCGTTTAATGAGATTTCAGGCGTTGTGACGGAGCTGGAGAATGCCCTTGCCTGTGCCAAGAGACTGTTTGACTTTATTGATACTCCGGTACAGGAGCCGGATGCGCCGGGTGCTGTGGAGCTGAAAAAAGCAGACGGAAGAGTGAATGTGGAGAATATTTCTTTCTCCTACAGAAAAGAGGTTCCGCTTCTTACTGATATTTCTATTGATGTAAAGCCGGGACAGAGAATTGCCATTGTAGGACCTACCGGATGCGGTAAGACGACTATGATCAACCTGTTGATGCGTTTCTACGATGTGGATAAGGGACAGATCCTGGTCAGCGGACATCCGGTAAAGGAGCTGACCCGTGACAGCTTGAGAAGAAACTTTGGTATGGTGCTTCAGGAGACCTGGCTGAAGGCTGGAACCATCCGTGAGAACATTGCTTACGGCAAGCCGGATGCTACTCTTGAGGAGGTAATGGAGGCTGCCAGGCATGCCCATGCCCACAGCTTTATCAAGCGTATGCCAAATGGCTACGATACAGTGATCTCTGAGGGCGGCGGAAATATTTCCCAGGGACAAAAGCAGCTTTTATGTATTGCAAGGGTTATGCTGATGCATCCTGCAATGCTGATCCTGGATGAGGCGACTTCTTCTATTGATACCCGTACAGAGGTGAAAGTCCAGAAGGCTTTTGCAGAGCTGATGGAGGGAAGAACCAGCTTTATTGTTGCCCATCGTCTCTCTACCATTCAGGAGGCTGACCTGATCCTGGTTATGAAGGATGGAAATATTATTGAGCAGGGCAAGCATGAGGAACTGTTAGCGAAGAAGGGCTTCTATGCGAACCTGTATGAGAGCCAGTTTGCAGTGTCTTAATATGAGAGTGCGGTGATTTGTCTGGCAGATCATCAAATTTCGAACAGATGGTATCTGCAAAAAAGAACGGAGGATGTAGGATGGGAGATTTCGAAAACAGAAATCGTGAGGGGAAAATAAAAGAAAATACAGCGGCAGCTGCTTCCGATGAGAAGGCAGGCGGGGAGAATCCCAAGAGCGGGGTTCCCCTGCGCACTTACTTGATCATGATACTGGCAGGGGCTTATGTGGCTTATCTTGGCGTGTCCCTTTGCCAGGGCGTGATGAAAGGCGCAGAGGGCAGCAGCCCGGGATTTATGGTGGCTGGCGTTGTGTTTATTGTGCTGGGCGTGATTTTCGTGATCAATGGAATCCGCGGCAGCTTAAAAGTCAGCAAAGCGCAAAAAGAGCAGGCGAATGCTGAGAACGCGCAGCAGGCACAGGGCGTTGCCGACGAAAGCACATCTGCGGCAGCCGCCTCGTCACAGATGAAAAACAGTACAGAGTCTGGCAAAAAGATGTCCATCGCAGACCGCGCCAACCTGGTAAGCAAGCTGGGGGATGCGCAGGAGGATGAGGAAGAGAAATAAGAAGTCTCATTGGCCTAGAGCGTGCCCCAAAAATCATTCCCGCAATCTGCACGCCCCACTTTGCGGTATATTTTGCCCGAATTCAGTTGCCGTAGCCCGCTACGGCGCCCTCATCCGAACAAAATCTTCCACAAATTGTGACGTACATCTCGCAGAAAGCCTTTTGGGAGCACGCTCTAGCCCTCCTTTCCGACTGATTCCCTTACGGGTTTCTATGTAATCAGAGGGTCACAGTCCAAATTGTAAAAATTCAAAAAAGAGGAAAGATTCCATAATTACGTGGAATCCTTCCTCTTTTTTGATATTGTGGTATGTTTACCGGCGTTTTTTGCTGCTGGGGTTGTGGGTGGTGGACCAGCAGAAGGCCTGCACAAGCAGGATTCCGATGGCGGCACCGCTGCTGTCAATGCACACATCTCTCACAGAAGGACCGCGTCCATTCACAAAAGACTGGTGATATTCATCAAGACCTGCAAAGCCTACGCAGACCGCACCAGCCAACAGAATCAGCCAGATGCCCCTCACCCCGTACACATAAAGGGGAAAAGAGATGGCAATGGCAAGAATACAGTACTCTGTCATGTGCGCTGCTTTTCTTACGTAAAATTCGATGGAACTTGCGGAATAGGCAAGCTCTGTCTCCGTTTTGTTTTCGTTTAGAACTTCATTCTTTGTCTCTACAATCTGGTAGCTGACTTCATAGCTTAGGGCACCAGACACCTCCCCTGTCTGGGCTGAAAATGAATAAATCAGATACATCATCAGAATTGCAGGAAGAAAAGAAAGAGGTTTCAGTAAATGGATTAAAATTTTCTTCATGGGGTCTACTATAACATGGGATTGAGGGAATGTAAAGAAAAAAGGTAATTTACCCGAAGTCTCTAAAACCTTGTTATTTATGAGAATCTATGCTAAAATTGGTGAAGCATTGAGTGAAGAACGTGATGAAACAGGAGGAAAAGGACAGGCATGAGTTTAGCAGATAATATATTTATCGATATGTGCAAGGATGTAATTGAGAACGGAACCAGTACGGAAGGGGAAAAGGTGCGCCCGGTATGGGAGGACGGTACTTCCGCTTATACCATCAAGCGTTTCGGTGTGGTGAACCGTTATGATCTGAGAAAGGAATTCCCGGCGCTGACCCTTCGAAAAACTGCGCTGAAAAGTGCCATGGACGAGATCCTGTGGATCTGGCAGAAGAAATCCAACAATATCCATGATCTTCACAGCCACATCTGGGACAGCTGGGCAGACGAGGACGGTTCCATTGGAAAAGCCTACGGCTATCAGCTGGGCGTGAAGCACCAGTACAAGGAAGGCATGATGGACCAGGTGGACCGCGTCCTCTACGATCTGAAGAACAATCCCTACAGCCGCAGAATCATGACCAATATTTATGTGCATGAGGATCTCCATGAGATGAATCTGTACCCCTGTGCATATTCCATGACCTTTAATGTGACAAAGGAGCCGGGAAAGGACAAGCTTACCTTGAATGCCGTCCTGAACCAGCGTTCCCAGGACATTCTGGCTGCAAACAACTGGAATGTGTGCCAGTATTCTATTCTTCTAATGATGATTGCCCAGAGCTGTGACATGGAGGCCGGAGAACTGGTGCATGTGATCGCAGACTGCCATATTTATGACAGACATATCCCGGTAATTAAGGAACTGATTTCCAGAACCCCTTATCCGGCACCAACTGTGAAGCTGAATCCGGATGTGAAGAATTTCTATGATTTTACTACAGATGATCTGATAGTAGAGAACTATCAGACCTGGCCGCAGATCAAGAATATTCCCATTGCAATTTGAGCATGGAATAGGAAACTGAGTTTGTATAAAGGAGATTATAAGTAATGAAAATTATCGTAGCAGCAGATAAAAACTGGGGAATTGGAAAAGACAACAAGCTTCTGGTAAGCATTCCGGCAGACATGAAAATGTTCCGTCAGGAAACCACCGGAAAGGTATGCGTCATGGGGCGAAAAAACCTGGAAAGCTTTCCAGGAGGACTTCCCCTTAAGAACCGTACTAATATTGTACTGACCCACAATCAGAATTACAAGGTAAAGGACGCAATCATTGTTCATTCCATCGAGGAACTGTTAGAAGAATTGAAAAAATACAATGCAGAAGATGTTTACTGCATCGGCGGTGACACCATCTACAAACAGCTTCTTCCATATTGCGACGTGGCACAGGTGACCAAAATTGATTTCGCCTACATTGCAGACAGCTATTTCCCCAATCTGGACGAAGACCCGGAATGGCATGCAGCAGCCGAGAGCGAAGAGCAGACCTATTTTGACCTGGAGTACAAATTTGTACGTTACGAGAGAAATAAATAAAAGATGGAATTTGTCATACGGCATATAAAAAAATCCGGCACTTTCAAGAATGAAAATGCCGGATTCTTTATGTGCTGTGTAAAATTCATATCCTCAGATACGAAAATGCAAATTCCGGAAAAATTACTCGATTACCTTCAGCCATCCCTCTGGAGCCTGGATGCGGCCCATCTGGATTCCGGTAAGTGTCTCGTACAGCTTCTTGGTGATCGGTCCCATTTCGTTCATGCCGCTTGGGAAGCAGATCTCTTTGCCGTGGTCAACAATCTTTCCAACAGGAGAGATAACAGCAGCAGTACCGCAAAGACCGCACTCTGCGAAGTCTTTTACTTCATCGAAGTATACTTCTCTTTCCTCTGCCTCAAGTCCAAGGTATTCCTTGGCAACATAGATCAGGGAACGGCGTGTGATGGATGGAAGGATACTGTCAGACTTCGGTGTTACAACCTTGCCGTCCTTTGTTACGAACAGGAAGTTGGCTCCGCCTGTCTCCTCAACTTTAGTACGTGTCTTGGAGTCAAGATACATGTTCTCATCGAATCCGTTCTTATGAGCATCTACGATTGCGTGAAGGCTCATTGCATAGTTAAGGCCTGCTTTGATATGTCCGGTTCCGTTCGGTGCAGCACGGTCGAAATCGCTGACACGGATTGTGATCGGCTTAGCGCCGCCTTTGAAGTATGGTCCAACCGGTGTGGTGAATACACGGAACTGATACTCGTTCGCTGGCTTAACACCGATAACAGCGTCGCTTCCGAACATGTACGGACGTACATATAAAGTAGCGCCTGATCCGTATGGCGGTACATATGCAGCATTTGCTTTAATTGTCTGAACAACTGCGTCAACAAAACGGTCTTTCGGGAATACCGGCATCTCCAGTCTTGCTGCGGAGTGCTCCATACGCTCTCCGTTCAGGTCAGGACGGAAAGTAACGATACGTCCGTCTTCTGTGGTGTATGCTTTCATACCTTCAAAAACAGTCTGTGCGTACTGAAGTACACCTGCGCACTCGCTGATAGTAACAGTATCATCTGTGGTCAGGCCACCCTCATCCCAGGCACCGTTCTTGTAGTTGGATACATAACGATAGTCTGTTTTTACATAACCAAAGCCCAGGTTGCCCCAGTCAATGTCTTTTTTCTCCATAACAATTTCCTCCTAGCGTGGTTTCTTGGGGTAGATTCTGAATGTGAATCCACAACGTTTTTACCATTGTAAAACTTTTACGTGTGAAATTCAATGGGAAAAGTAGATTTTTCAGTTTTTTCCTGTGAAAAAGTTGGGGAAAAGGATCTGGAGCGTGTTTATATTTTATGCTGTCTTGTTTTTTTAGAGGGATTTTTGTATAATGAAAGGACAGGCGTTATGGAATAAAATATCCGGAGGAAAAAATGGGATATCACGAATTAGATGAGCTTGGAGAAAAAATCCAGGACATCATTGACAGTGCAATCAATGAGAAGAACTACCAGAAACTGAACCAGACCATTAATCAGACTGTAAATAAGGCAATCGACAATGGAAGCGAGGCGCTGCGGGATGCCCTGAACAATACATTTGGCGGGAACAGTGGCAAATACACCAATTACCGCACCGGAAGCTCTTACGATTACAGACAGAACCGTACCTGGGATTTTCAGAAGAACCAGACGGGCACAGGCCAGAAAGAACGTTCAGAAGCATGGAATTACACACAGAGAAATTCAGGCAGCAGCCAGAAGCCGGAACTTCCTGCCCTATACATGCCAACTAACGGCATTAAGGTGAAAGGAATCCTGAAAACCGTGTTCGGCGGCATTCTCACTGGAACCATGGGAATAGGGCTTATGGTCAGCCTGATCGGAATGGGGATCTTCGGCGTGGGAACGGGAGGCATGGTGATCACCGGAATCTTCGGTGCTTTTACCGCAGCGGGCGGCGTGCTTCTTGGCAATGGCTGCAGCAATCTTGCAGGCCTGAAGCGCCGCAGCAAATACATTCGGGCACTTGGAGACCACACCTACTGTGATTTCCGAAATCTGTCCCTTGCTGTTGGCAAGCCTGTGAAATTTGTAAAAAGAGACATTAAGAAAATGATAGACAAAGGCTGGTTTCTGCAGGGACATGTGGATACCCAGGAGACCTGCCTGATCACCAGCAATGAGACATACGACCAGTACGTAAGCACTCAGAAGCAGTTGGAAGAAAGAAAACGCCAGGACGAAGAGCGGGCGAGCCATGAGGCAGAACTTCAAAAGCAGGCAGATGCAAAAGCCCGGAAGGAAGCTGAGGCAAAAGAAAGAGAACGGGCAGAGATTTCCCCGGAGGTACAGCTGGTTCTGGATAAAGGCAATGACTTTCTGGAGAAGATTCGCCGCAGCAACGATGCCATTCCAGGAGAAGAAATCTCCAGGAAGATCTCCAGAATGGAGCTGATCGTCCAGAAGATTTTTGAGCGTGCCAAGGCACACCCGGAGATCATTCCAGATCTGAACCGACTGATGGATTATTACCTGCCGATGACGGTGAAGCTTCTGAATGCCTATGAGGACATGGATAGCCAGCCCATACAGGGAGAGAATATTGCTTCTTCCAAGAAGGAGATTGAGGACACCATTGACACATTGAACGTTGCGTTTGAGAAGCTTCTGGATTCTGTGTTTGAGGATACGGCAATTGACGTTTCCAGCGACATTTCCGTGCTGAACACCGTACTTGCCCAGGAGGGCCTGACAGAAGACGAGCTTACCCGCATGAGACGGGAAGCGAAAGAGAAGGCATAAAAGAAAATAGAACCATATCAGGATACAGCTGCAGATCATCAGGAAATCTGCACATAAGGAGGATATCATGGGAGATGAATTGAAAGGCTTTGAAGAAACTGCACCTACACTGACACTGGAACCGGATCTTGGGGAGGCGAAGCCAGCAGCCCCTGCAGTGCCGGAAGCAGAAGCTGTGAAAAAAGAGATGGAGCAGACCATTCTTACCCCAGAGGAACAGCAGATGGTAGACAGCTTTGCACAGAAAATCGACATTGAGAACACCAACCAGATCCTTCAGTACGGAGCTGGAACCCAGAAGAAGATGGCTGATTTTTCCGATGCAGCCCTTGAGAATGTGCGCACACAGGATCTGGGCGAAGTAGGGGAGCTGATCACACAGGTGGTAGGCGAGCTCCGTGACTTTGACGCCACAGAAGAGGAAAAAGGCTTCCTTGGCTTTTTCAAAAAGCAGGGAAACAAGATCGAGAATATGAAGAACCGCTATGCCAAGGCAGAGGTGAATGTGCAGAAGATCACCACTTCCCTTCAGGACCACCAGATGCGTCTGATGAAGGATTCAGCAGTTCTTGAGAAAATGTACGCCCAGAACCTGAACTACTATAAAGAACTGACCATGTACATTCTGGCAGGCAAGCAGAAGCTGCAGGAGGTACGCGAGGGCAAATTAAGAGACTTAGAGGCCAAGGCAGCAGCCAGCGGACTTCCGGAGGATGCACAGGAAGCCAAGGATCTGGACAGCAAGTGCAACCGTTTCGAGAAGAAGCTTCATGATCTGGAGCTGACCAGAACCATTTCCCTGCAGACTGCGCCCCAGATCCGTCTGGTACAGAACAACGACACGCTTATGGTAGAGAAGATCCAGACTACTATTGTAAATACCATTCCGCTGTGGAAGAGCCAGATGGTTCTTGCGCTTGGAATCGCCCATTCCACAGAGGCAGCCCAGGCCCAGAGACAGGTAACCGACCTTACCAACGAGCTTCTGAAAAAGAATGCCCAGGCCCTTCACCTTGCATCCACAGAGACAGCCAAGGAATCCGAGAGGGGAATTGTGGACATTGAGACCTTGAAGCAGACCAACCAGGAGCTGATCAGTACACTGGATGATGTGATGAAGATCCAGAAGGAAGGCCGCATCAAGAGACAGCAGGCAGAGGTGGAAATGCGCAGAATGGAAGACGAGCTTAAGAATAAACTGTTGGAGATCCAGCACTGAAAACAATAGGGGTGTCTGTCAGATTACGGCATCCCTTTCGTGCCCTTTAGATATAGGAGGAAAAATATGTACAGAGACCATACAAAAGTAATACAGATTGGAAACAAAAAGATCGGCGGAGGCAATCCCATTCTGATCCAGTCCATGACCAATACCAAAACAGAAGATGTAGAAGCAACAGTAGCCCAGATCCTTGCCCTGGAGGCAGCAGGCTGCGACATCATCCGCTGTGCAGTGCCGACCATGGAAGCTGCCAGGGCGCTGAAGGAGATTAAGAAGCAGATTCATATTCCCCTGGTTGCAGACGTTCATTTCGACTACCGACTTGCCATTGCGGCCATGGAGAACGGCGCAGATAAGATCCGCATCAATCCGGGAAACATTGGAAGTACAGAGCGGATCAAGGCTGTAGTTGACGTGGCAAAGGAACGGAATATCCCCATCCGTGTTGGTGTAAACAGCGGTTCCCTTGAGAAGGAACTGGTGGAGAAATACCACGGCGTTACTGCAGAGGGTCTGGTGGAGAGCGCACTGGACAAGGTACACATTATTGAAAAGCTTGGCTATGACAATCTGGTGATCAGCATCAAATCTTCTGACGTTATGATGTGTGCCAAAGCTCACGAGCTGATCGCAAAGCAGACCAGCTATCCCCTTCATGTGGGAATCACAGAGGCGGGAACCCTTTACTCCGGAAACATCAAGTCTGCCATCGGACTTGGAATCATTTTATACCAGGGAATTGGAGACACTATCCGCGTATCCCTGACAGGCGCACCTCTTGAGGAAGTGAAAGCAGCCAAGCGGATCCTGAAAACATTAGGGCTTCGCAAAGGCGGCGTAGAGGTAGTATCATGTCCCACCTGCGGCCGAACCCAGATTGACTTGATCGGCCTTGCCAACAAAGTGGAAACTATGGTTCAGGATATCCCTCTTGATATCAAGGTAGCCGTTATGGGCTGCGTGGTAAACGGACCGGGAGAAGCCAAGGAAGCGGACATTGGAATCGCAGGAGGCGTCGGCGTGGGACTGCTGATCAAAGACGGCGAGATCGTAAAAAAAGTGCCGGAGGATCAGCTTCTGGATACCCTGCGGGAAGAGCTAATGAACTGGGAAAGCAAAGAACAACAGTGATTAAAGGTGAAGACTTTATAAATGGAAAAAGAATTTTTTGATGTATTTCCAAACTTAAAACTGAAACAGGAACTAAGTGAGCTTCTGGAAGAGGTAATCGTCACCAAGGTAGCGTGCAACGCAGCCAAAACTTGTGTGCGCGTCTATTTGAGAAGCGACCGCTGGATCCACAAAAAGCATATTTTCAGCCTGGAAGAGCAGATCAAAAGACAGTGCTTCCCGGGGCTTGAGGTATCTGTGAAGGTCATTGAGAAGTTTCATCTGTCCAGACAGTACACGCCGAAGAACTTTCTGGACACCTATCGTTCCAGCATGGAACTGGAGCTTCGCAATTACAACATGCTGGAATACAACCTGTTCAAGCAGGCACAGATTACCTTCCCGGAGGAGGATTGTCTGCACATGGTACTGCCGGATTCCGTCATCGCCAGACAGAAAAGCGAGATCCTCATCGAGTATCTGCACAAGATTTTCTGCGAGCGCTGCGGTATGGACCTGAAGGTTTCCCTGGATTATGTGGAAACTGAGGAGAGCAAATACCGCAGAAATGCGGCAATCCAGATCCAGCAGGAAGTGGCAAATGTGCTGAAGTATGCCAAGCTTTCCGAGGCTAATAAAGCGGCAGAAGCAGAAACTGCAAAAGAGGAAAAAGAGGGCAAAAAGGCAGAAAAAACCCCAGCAGCAAAGCCGGAGAAAAAGCAGGAGGCTGCACAGGAGAAGAAATCCTTCGAGAAAAAGCCATTCGAAAAGAAGGGCAAATGGGGAGATTTCCGCGGCGGTTACCGCAAGGACCCCAACCCGGATGTTATATATGGAAGGGATTTCGAAGGCGAGCCCATTCCTCTTGAGAGTATTGTCCAGGAGATGGGCGAGGTCATTGTCCGCTGCCAGGTTATGGAAGTGGAAGCGAGGGAAATACGAAACGAGAAAACTATTCTGATTTTCCCGGTTACAGACTTTACCGATTCCATCACAGTAAAAATGTTCCTGCGCAACGAGCAGGTGCCGGAAGTAACAGAGCATGTGAAAAAAGGCGCCTTCCTGAAAATCAAGGGCGTCACCTCCATCGACCGTTTCGACAGCGAGCTTACCATTGGTTCCATTTCCGGAATCAAGAAGATTGCAGATTTCAGAAGCGCCAGAGTGGACACCAGTCCTCAGAAGCGAGTGGAGCTTCACTGCCACACCAAGATGAGCGACATGGACGGCGTCACAGAGGCGAAAGCTCTGGTAAAGCGTGCCTATGAGTGGGGACATCCTGCCATTGCCATCACAGACCACGGTGTGGTACAGGCATTCCCTGAGGCAAACCACTGCTTTGATGCCTGGGGCGGCTGTGTGCCGAAGGACTCCAAATTCAAGGTGCTTTATGGTATGGAGGCGTACCTTGTAGATGATCTGAAAGGTATGGTAACCAATCCCAAGGGCCAGGCGCTGGACGGCAGATTTGTTGTCTTTGATATTGAGACCACCGGATTTTCCCCGCTGACCTGCAAGATCATTGAGATCGGCGCGGTTCTGGTGGAAAATGGCAAGATCACAGACCGTTTTTCCACCTTTGTCAACCCCCAGGTGCCCATTCCATTTCGAATTGAACAGCTGACCAGCATCAATGACGGCATGGTCATGGACGCACCCACTATTGAGGAGATTCTGCCTAAGTTCCTGGAATTCTGCGAAGGGGCGACTATGGTAGCCCACAACGCGGATTTCGATATGAGCTTTATTATAGAGAACTGTAATCGCATGGGCATCCCTAATGATTTTACCTATGTAGACACGGTGGGCATGGCAAGATTTCTTCTGCCTGCATTGAACCGTTTTAAGCTGGACACCGTAGCCAAGGCGGTTGGCGTGTCATTGGATCATCACCACCGTGCGGTAGACGATGCGGAATGTACGGCACGCATATTTGAGAAATTTGTGGGAATGTGCGCGGATAAGGACATTACCGATGTCAACCAGCTCAATGAGCAGGGAAAAATTTCCCCGGATACCATCAAGAAGCTGCCTACCTACCATGCGGTTATTTTCATGCGCAACGAGACCGGGCGAATCAATCTGTACAAGCTGGTAAGCCAGTCCCACATCAAATATTTTAACCACAGGCCCCGTGTGCCGAAGAGTGTTTTTGAGGCGCACCGGGACGGACTTCTCATCGGAAGCGCCTGCGAGGCGGGAGAGCTTTACCAGGCTCTGCTTCGAAATGCGCCGGAGCAGGAGATCGCAAGGCTGGTGAGCTTCTACGATTATCTGGAAATCCAGCCTCTTGGAAACAATATGTTCATGATCGAGGATGAGAAGAACGACACCATCCATTCCAAGGAAGACCTGATCGAGATCAACAAGAAGATCGTGAAGCTTGGCGACCAGTTCCATAAACCTGTAGTGGCCACCTGCGACGTGCATTTTATGGATCCCCAGGATGAGATTTACCGACGGATCATTATGGCAGGAAGCGGCTTCAAGGATGCGGACAATCAGGCACCGCTGTATCTTCGTACCACAGAAGAAATGCTGGAGGAATTTTCCTATCTGGGAAGTGAGAAGGCAGAGGAAGTGGTAATTACAAATACGGTGAAGATAGCGGATATGATAGAGAAAATGTCACCGATCCATCCGGACAAGTATCCGCCGGTCATCGAGAACTCTGACCAGGATCTGAAGGACATGTGTTTCCAGAAGGCTCACGAGATGTACGGGGAAGTGCTTCCGAAGATCGTGGAGGACCGTCTTGACAAGGAACTGAACTCCATTATTTCCAATGGATATGCGGTGATGTACATCATTGCCCAGAAGCTGGTGTGGAAATCCAATGCGGACGGCTATCTGGTTGGATCCCGAGGTTCCGTAGGATCTTCCCTGGCAGCCACCATGTCCGGTATTACGGAAGTAAATCCGCTGCCGCCTCATTATCTGTGCCCCAATCCGGAGTGCAAGTACAGTGATTTTGACTCGCCGGAGATCAAGGCATTTGCAGGTATGGCAGGATGCGACATGCCAGACCGGATCTGCCCGAAGTGCGGCACCAAGATGACCAAGCAGGGCTTTGATATCCCATTTGAGACCTTCCTTGGTTTCAAGGGAGACAAGGAGCCTGATATCGACCTGAACTTCTCAGGAGAATATCAGTCTAATGCCCATCATTATACAGAGGTTATATTCGGAAAAGGCCAGACCTTCAAGGCCGGTACTATCGGTACTCTTGCGGATAAGACCGCATTCGGATACGTGAAGAATTATTTTGAAGAGCGGGGACAGCACAAGCGTTCCTGCGAGATCAACCGTATTGTCCAGGGCTGCACCGGAATCCGGCGAAGCACAGGACAGCACCCGGGAGGTATTATCGTACTTCCCATGGGAGAAGAAATCGAGAAATTTACCCCGGTTCAGTATCCGGCCAACGATTCCAGCAGTGGATTTATCACCACCCATTTTGATTACCACTCCATTGACGGAAACCTTCTGAAGCTGGATATACTGGGACACGATGATCCCACCATGATCCGTACCCTTGAGGATATGACAGATTTAAATGCCAGAGAGGTTCCCCTTGATGACAAGGCGGTCATGTCTTTGTTTGCCAGCACCGAAGCTCTTGGAATTAAGCCGGAGGATATTGGCGGCTGCAAGCTTGGCTGCCTGGGAATTCCGGAGTTTGGTACTGATTTCGCCATGCAGATGCTTGTGGATACCAAGCCGAAATATTTTTCCGACTTGGTACGTATTGCCGGACTTTCCCACGGTACAGACGTGTGGCTGGGAAATGCCCAGACCCTGATCGAGGAAGGAAAGGCAACCATTTCCACTGCAATCTGTACCCGAGATGACATTATGATCTATCTCATCGGCCAGGGTGTGGAGAGTGGTCTTGCGTTTACCATTATGGAAAGTGTCCGTAAGGGAAAGGGCCTTCGTGACGAGTGGATCACCACCATGAAGGAACACGGCGTTCCAGACTGGTACATCTGGTCCTGTAAAAAGATCAAGTACATGTTCCCGAAAGCCCACGCGGCCGCCTACGTTATGATGGCGTACCGAATTGCCTGGTTCAAGGTATTTCAGCCGCTGGCTTATTATGGGGCATATTTCAGTATCCGTGCCACAGCCTTTTCCTATGAGCTGATGTGCATGGGAAAAGAAAAACTGGAATTTTATATGGCTGAGATCCGAAAGAAGGGAGACTCTGCCTCCAAGAAGGAGCAGGATACCCTGAAGGATATGCGTATTGTCCAGGAGATGTACGCCAGAGGCTATGATTTCATGCCCATTGATATTTACCGGGCAAAGGCCCACCGTTTCCAGATCATAGAGGGCAAGCTAATGCCGTCCATTGATTCCATAGAGGGTCTTGGAGACAAGGCAGCAGATGCTGTGGTGGATGCCGCTGTACAGGGAAGATTCCTTTCCAAGGATGATTTCCGCGACCGCACCAAGGTCAGCAAGACTGTGATTGATTTAATGGATAAATTAGGACTGTTCGGAGATATCCCACAGTCCAACCAGATTTCACTGTTTGATTTTACAAGTAATGTTGGATAACTGCTTTTACAGATAACAGGAGGTTTCATGAAGACAGAAGAACTGCGCTATTTACAACGTCTGGCGGAGCTTTACCCCACCATTGGCAAGGCATCCACAGAGATCATCAACCTTCAGTCTATTCTCAATCTGCCAAAGGGAACCGAGCATTTCCTTTCCGATATCCATGGAGAGTATGAGGCTTTTTCCCATGTGCTCCGCAATGGCTCTGGTGCAGTGCGAAAGAAAATAGACGATGTATTCGGTCATACCTTAAGCAACAGTGACAAACGTTCCCTGGCAACTCTTGTGTACTATCCCAAGGAAAAGATTGCCTATGTGAAGAAAAAAGAGACGGACATGGAGAACTGGTACAAGATCACCCTGTACCGTCTGATCGAGCTGTGCAAGACGACTGCCTCCAAATATACCAGATCCAAGGTACGCAAGGCCCTGCCTGCTGATTACGCCTATGTGATCGAGGAACTGATCACGGAGAAGGCAGAGGTTCTGGACAAGGAAGCTTATTACGACTCCATTGTGGATACCATTATTGACATTGGAAGAGCGGAGAATTTCATCATTGCCCTTGCAGAGCTGATCCAGAGACTGGTTGTGGATCATCTTCATGTGCTTGGGGATATTTATGACAGAGGACCTGGCCCGCACTTTATCATGGATCGCTTGATGGATTACCATTCCCTTGACATCCAGTGGGGAAACCATGACGTGGTGTGGATGGGAGCCGCTGTGGGACAGGCTGCCTGCATGGCAACGGTGATCCGAAACAGCATCCGCTACGGCAATCTGGACATTCTGGAGGATGGATACGGAATCAATATGATGCCTCTGGCTGCGTTTGCCATGGAGGTGTACGGGGATGATCCCTGCCAGGTTTTTGAGGTGCATGGAAATCCTTCCAATTACAATGCACTGGAGAAGGAACTGAGCCGGAAGATGCACAAGGCCATCGCCATGATCCAGTTTAAGCTGGAGGGTGCCCTGGCCAAGGAGCATCCGGATTTTCACATGGAGAACCGCTGCGTGCTGGAAGGAATTGATCCTGTGGAGGGAACGGTAAGGCTGCCGGACGGAAGCGTGCATGAGCTTCTGGACCACAATTTCCCGACCATCGACTGGGAACATCCTTATGAGCTGACAGATGGGGAAAAAGATGTGATGGAGCGTCTGACTTCAGCCTTCCGCAACTGTGAGAAGCTTCAGAACCATATGCAGCTTCTTCTGGACAAGGGCGGGCTTTACAAGACCTATAACGGCAATCTTCTATTCCATGGAAGCATTCCCCTGAATGAGGACGGAACCTTCAAGGAGGTTCAGATTTACGGAGAGACTTGTAAAGGCAAGGCACTTTATGATAAACTGGAAGCCTATGTAAGAAAAGCATTTTTTACCGTAGACGAGAAGGAGCAGAAGGACAGCCAGGATATTTTGTGGTACATCTGGGCGGGACCAAACTCTCCTCTTTATGGAAAAGATAAGATGACAACCTTTGAGCGGTATTTTATCGCAGACAAGGAGACACACAGGGAGAAAAAGAATGCCTACTACCATCTCTGGGAGAATGAAGAGGTGGTGAACCGTATGCTTGAGGAATTCGGGCTTGACCCGGAGAACGGGCATATTATCAATGGTCATGTGCCTGTGCACCAGTTGGAGGGAGAAAATCCGGTGAAGTGCGGCGGCAAGGTGATCGTCATTGACGGCGGTTTCTGTGAGGCGTACCGGAATGTAACCGGTATTGCCGGATATACTCTGATCTACAGTTCCTACGGCTTAAGCCTGACTGCACATGAGCCTTTTACCTCAGCAGAGGATGCAGTGGCGACAGAGAGGGACATTGTGTCAAACCGTGTGGCTGTGCGCTACAATCCAAGAAGGGCTCTTGTGGGGGACACCGATAACGGCAAGGCACTCAAAGAACGAATTCAGGAGCTGAAACAGCTTTTGGAGGCCTACAGAAAAGGCGTTATAAAGGAGAAAAAATAAGGAGACTTAGGAAAAATGGGTGGAATTTTTGGTGTTGCGTCAAAGTCTGATTGTGTAATGGATCTGTTTTTTGGAATTGATTATCACTCCCATCTGGGAACAAGAAGAGGTGGAATGGCAGTATATGGAAAAGCGAGCGGATTTAACCGCGTGATCCATAATATTGAGAATTCTCCGTTTCGTACCAAGTTTGACAAGGATGTGGCAGAGATGGAAGGCAATCTGGGAATCGGCTGTATTTCTGACAACGAGCCCCAACCTCTTCTGGTGCGCTCCCATCTGGGAAATTTTGCCATCACCACAGTTGGCAAGATCAATAATATAGAAGCATTGGTGGAGAAATGCTTCCGCGATGGACATACCCATTTTCTGGAAATGAGCGGCGGCAGCGTGAATCCTACAGAGGTGACAGCGGCCCTGATCAACCAGAAGGACAGCATAGTGGAGGGAATCTGCTATGCCCAGGAGATGATCGAGGGTTCCATGACATTGCTTTTGATGACAGGAGATGGCATTTACGCAGCCCGTGACCGCTACGGACGAACTCCTCTTGTAATCGGAAAGAAAGAGGATGCCTGCTGTGCTTCCTTTGAAAGCCATGCCTATATCAATCTGGGGTATGAGGATCTGAAGGAGTTAGGACCTGGGGAAATCGACTTTATCACCCCGGAAGGCGTAAAGGTGCTGCAAAAGCCAGGGGATAAGATGCGGATCTGTTCCTTCCTGTGGGTATATTACGGCTATCCGACTTCCACCTATGAGGGTGTGAATGTAGAGGAAATGCGTTATAAATGCGGTGACATTCTGGCAGGAAGAGATGCGGGGGAGGTAAATCCGGACCTGGTTGCAGGCGTGCCGGATTCCGGTATTGCCCATGCCATCGGCTATGCCAACCGTTCCGGGGTGCCTTTTGCACGGCCGTTTATCAAATATACTCCAACCTGGCCCAGATCTTTTATGCCGACCCAGCAGAGCCAGAGAAATCTGATCGCAAGAATGAAACTGATTCCGGTACATAAACTGATTAAGGATAAGAGCCTTCTGATGATCGATGACTCTATTGTAAGGGGAACCCAGCTTCGTGAGACAACAGAATTCCTTTACAACAACGGTGCCAAGGAGGTGCATATCCGTCCGGCATGTCCGCCGCTTTTATATGGATGCAAGTACCTGAATTTCTCCCGCTCCAAATCCGAGATGGATCTGATCACAAGACGTGTGATCGCAAAGCGTGAGGGAGACAATGTGTCCGATAAGATCCTGCAGGACTATGCAAATCCGGATTCCACCAACTATAAGGAAATGCTGGAGGAAATCCGCAGCGAGCTGAATTTCACATCCCTGAAATATCATCGCCTGGATGACCTGAAGAAATCCATTGACATTGAACCATGCAAGCTTTGCACTTATTGCTGGAACGGACAGGAGTAAACCTGTTTTTCAAGGAGGTAACTGCGTATGAAAAAGCATAACAAAGACGTGCTTCGGGCAACTTTGTTTGCGCTGATTGCCATATTTATTATGATCGGGGCTGCCGGCCTTCTGTTTGCCGAGCACAAAAAGAAGCTGCAGAAGGAGCAGCAGAAGAATGCGGCCATTGAGGCACTGGAAAAGGTTCCTACGGTGACGCCCACTCCGGCGGTAACTGCTACGCCTACTCCGGAGCCGACTGCTACGGTAACGCCGACACCGGTTATTACGCGTGCGCCTGCTTTTGATGCAAATGATTACTATGGAATGTGGTACAGTAAGGACGGCCTGGCGTGTCTGAATATTGAGGAGCTGACCCTGAAGTCTGTTTCCTATTCTTTTTCCCAGGCCTCTGACAGCGCAGGCACTAAGGTGAGCGAAGCCTCTGGCACAGCCAAGGTTGCAGGAAATGCAGCGAAGATTTCCTTTACGGATTCCTGGGGCAATAATGTCAGCGGAAATATGACCTTTGACCAGGGCAAGCTTTATCTGAAGCTTAGCACGACCCAGATCGCTGACGGAGCAGGCATGTCTCCTTCTGTAGATGAGGTGCTTACAAGGGAACAGAATACAGCTGCAGCTGCGCCGACTCCTACTGCGTCCGTAAGCGGGGACATTGCAGACCGGGATTATATTTTCCCGGACAGCGACAGCCGCTATCTCACAGATGCGGATCTGGAGGGATATTCTTCTTCTGAGCTGGAGCTTGCGAAAAATGAGATTTATGCCCGGCACGGCAGGAAGTTTGTGACGCCAAGGATCGCAGACTACTTTAACAGCAAATCCTGGTACAAGGGAACGGAGGATCCGGAGACTTTTGACAACAATCAGGGGTATATTTTCAATGAATATGAGGTGGCCAACATTTCCAAAATCGCAGATACAGAGGAACAACGCCGAAGTGAAGGCGAGTAGAGAATAAAAGAGGTGTTGCCCTTTGAAAAGAGGGCAGATGTGAGGGGGGAAATCAGTTTTCCCCCTTATTTTGGCATTTTCTTCTTGTCAGTGCGGCCTACCAGATAATCAATACTGGTTTCATAGTAGTTGGCCAGACGGATCAGCATTTCGATGGGAATATTCCGTGAGCCTGTTTCGTAATGAGAATAGGAACGCTGGCTGATGTGGAGAATCTCACTGATCTGCTTCTGAGACAGGTCAGCGTCTGTTCTCAGATCCTGAATTCGCTGAAATTTCATGGGTTCACCTCTTTTTCTTCTGTAATTTCAAAAAGTATAAATCAGAACGAAATGCACTATTGCAATACAGAGCAAAATGGGCTATAATAAATTTTATATATCTTTTTATCATATCTTTTGATCTTTTACTCGTTTATATTCCAGGGAGACATTGAAATGGCAGAATCGTTTTGGAATCGGGGAGGAACGGTGTCTGCAGAAAGGAAAAAATTTGTTTGCAAGTGTAATGTCAGCGGCAATTTCCGGGATGGAAGTTTGTCCGGTGAATGTGGAAGCGGATGTCAGTGACGGGCTTCCCTGTTTTACTATGGTTGGGTTTCCAAGCACACAGGTGAAGGAGGCTCAGGACCGGGTGCGCACAGCCCTTCGCAACAATGGCATCAGCCTGCCGCCCAAAAGAGTGACGGTGAATTTGGCACCTGCTGACTTAAGAAAAGAAGGGGCAGGCTTTGACCTTCCCGTGGCGGCAGCAGTGCTTGGTGCATCTGGTTTTCTGGAGCCAAAGCAGTTGAACGGGGCGATGCTTATGGGGGAAATCAGCTTAAGCGGTGAGGTAAGAAGTGTTTCCGGGGTGCTGCCAAGGGTGATCCGGGCCAGGGAGCTGGGGTGCAGATACTGTATGGTCCCTTTTGGAAATCTGGAGGAAGCCAGGCTTGTGCGGGACATGAAGGTGATCGGGGTGAGAAATATAACGGAAATGGTGAACTTTCTTGCAGATCCGGACAGCTTCAAACAGGAACAGACAGGCGAAGAAGGGAGGGCACTGGAAGAACAGACCCAGGCAGATTTCATGGAGATCTGCGGACAGGAAAGCGCCAGGCGGGCAGCCGAGATTGCAGTCAGCGGATTTCACAATATCCTGTTTATCGGGCCTCCTGGAACAGGCAAAACCATGCTGGCAAGAAGAATTCCAACGATCATGCCCTCCCTTACCTTTGAGGAAAGCCTGGAGCTGACCAAAATCTACAGCGTGGCAGGACTTTTAACCCCCAAAAGGCCCTTGATCCGGGCAAGGCCCTTCCGCAGCCCTCACCACACCAGCTCTGCGGCCTCCATTGCTGGCGGCGGAAAAATTCCAGGACCAGGCGAGGTGACGCTGGCCCACAGAGGCGTGCTGTTTCTGGATGAGATGCCGGAATTTTCCAGAAGAGGACTGGAGGTGCTGCGCCAGCCTTTGGAGGATAAGCAGATCCAGCTTTCCCGGGCAAGCGGAACCTATGTGTTTCCGGCAGGATTTATTCTGGTGGCAGCTATGAATCCCTGTCCCTGCGGGTACTACCCGGATATGAACAAATGCAGGTGCAGTCCGGGAGAGGTGAGCCATTATCTTCATAAGCTAAGCCAGCCCCTTCTGGAACGAATCGACCTTTGCGCAGATGTGCCGCCTGTGGATTTTTCCCAGATTTCCTGTGTAAAGCCGGGTGAGAGCTCTGCCGTGATCCGGGAAAGAGTGGAACGGGTCCGGCAGATCCAAAGCAAACGGTATGAAAAGGAGCCGATCTGTTTCAATGGGGAGCTGTCCGGCAAACAGATCCAAAAATACTGCGTGCTCACTGAGCATGCCTTTAAGATGGCCCAGAATGCGTTTGAACTGATGGATTTAAGTGCCCGTTCCTACCACAGGATCCTAAAGGTTTCCAGAACCATTGCGGACATGGAGGGGGAGGAGGAAATCCATTCCAGACATGTTGCGGAAGCTCTTACTTACAGGGCATTTGATAAAAAATACAAATGATGCCGGAAGAAGTATTCATAAAAAAGAGCTTTTGGAGGTATTTTAGAATGGAAGAAAGGAAGAAACACGAAATACACTGGGTAAACAGGGAGGATGCGAACTTTCCGGAGCGGCTGAAAAAGCTTACCGGCATGCCGAAAAAGCTG
Organism: Blautia acetigignens; assembly: GCF_025566865.1. Classification (NCBI taxonomy): domain Bacteria; kingdom Bacillati; phylum Bacillota; class Clostridia; order Lachnospirales; family Lachnospiraceae; genus Blautia; species Blautia acetigignens. The sequence goes on along the minus strand of NZ_JAOQJM010000013.1, from coordinate 75,054 downwards.
TACTATATTGGAAACCTGCCGGATCCGGCAAAGCCTTCGGCAGCAGTTGTGGGGGCAAGAATGAGCAGCCCTTACGGAAGATGCCAGGCATTTAAGTATGCAAGGACTATGGCAGAGCATGGCGTGCAGATCATAAGCGGCATGGCCAGAGGAATTGATTCGGAGGGGCATAAGGGAGCACTGGATACGGATACGCCTACCTTTGCTGTCCTGGGAAGCGGCGTGGATGTGTGCTATCCGGAATCCAACCGCCGGCTTTATGAGCGGATTCTGGAAAAGGGCGGCGGAATCATCAGTGAGCTTCCCCCTGGAACAAAGCCCCAGAACTGGACATTTCCTGCAAGAAACCGGATCATCAGCGCCCTTTCAGATGCAGTACTTGTGGTGGAGGCAAAGGAACAGAGCGGTTCCCTGATCACAGCAAACTTTGCCTTGGAGCATGGACACAGTGTTTACGCAGTGCCGGGGGCTGTGACAGATGAGCTGAGCCGGGGCTGCAACAAGCTGATTTTTGACGGCGCAGGCATTGCCTACACTCCGGAGATCATGTTGATGGAGTGGGGAATCCAGGTGGAAAATCCTCCTGCAAATATACAAAAAAAGAAGTTGGGGCTTGCGCCGGATTTGGATTTGGTGTATAGTGGTCTCGATTTACGACCTGAAAATATGGATCATATCATAAGAAAAACAGGCTTTTCAGCAGCAAAGGTCTGCACCATTCTCACGGAATTACAGCTTATGGGGCTGGTGCAGGAGACAGGAAGAAAATATTGCCGGGTGCCAGAGAACTGATCTGCATCCGGCGAAAATATGGCAGCTGTGAAAGGATTGGTTAAGGTTATTGTGCCCGGGGCGGACAGTAGCTGGTAAGCAAGCAGCTGCGCAATATGAATACAAAGTAGGAGAGGTAGTATGGCTAAATATCTGGTGATAGTTGAGTCACCTGCAAAAGTAAAGACAATAAAGAAATTTCTTGGGGCAAATTATGATGTGGAGGCTTCCAACGGCCATGTGCGTGATTTTCCCAAGAGTCAGTTTGGAATAGATGTGGAGAATGATTTCGAGCCGAAATACATTACCATCCGTGGAAAGGGCGAGCTGCTTGCCAAGCTTCGCAAGGCAGCCAAGAAGGCAGATAAGATTTATCTTGCAACTGACCCTGACCGTGAGGGAGAGGCCATTTCCTGGCATCTGATGCAGGCTCTGAAGGAGGATCCGGACAAAATGCACCGAATCACCTTCAACGAGATCACCAAAACTGCAGTAAAGGATTCCCTGAAGCACGCAAGAGGCCTGAACATGAACCTTGTGGATGCGCAGCAGGCAAGAAGAATGCTGGACCGTATGGTTGGATATACCATCAGCCCCCTTCTGTGGGCAAAGGTAAAAAGAGGCTTAAGTGCAGGCCGTGTACAGTCTGTGGCTCTTCGAATCATCTGTGACAGGGAAGAAGAGATCAACTCTTTCATTCCGGAAGAGTACTGGAGCTTATCCGGAGAATTTCTGGTAGACGGGGAGAAGAAGCCTCTGGAAGCCAAATTCTACGGAACAGACAAGAAGATGGATATCCATAACAAGGCAGAGATGGATGCCATCCTTGAGAATCTGAAAGATGAGGAGTTCGAGATCTCCGAGGTAAAGAAGGGGGAAAGAATTAAGAATGCTCCCCTGCCGTTTACCACCAGTACCCTGCAGCAGGAGGCTTCCAAGACCCTGAATTTTTCCACCCAGAAGACCATGCGTCTGGCGCAGCAGCTTTATGAGGGCGTTGACATTAAGGGAAGCGGCACTGTGGGTGTGATCACCTATCTTCGTACCGATTCCGTCCGTATTTCCGATGAGGCGGATGCTGCGGCAAGAAGCTATATCGGCAGCCAGTACGGGGAGAACTATGTGTCTGAAGCTGCCAAGACCGTGAAGAAGGGACAGAAGATCCAGGATGCCCATGAGGCCATTCGTCCTACTGACATCAGCCGTACGCCTGTACAGATCAAAGAATCCCTGACCAGGGACCAGTTCCGCCTTTATCAGCTGATCTGGAAGCGCTTTACTGCAAGCCGCATGGCTCCAGCCAGATATGAAACCACTTCCGTAAAGGTTTCCGGCGGGGAATATACCTTTACCGTATCTGCCTCAAAGGTGGCATTTGACGGTTTCCTTTCCGTGTACATGCAGGAAGAGGATATGAAGAAGAGCAATGTGCTCAGCCAGAGCCTTACCAAGGGCATGAAACTGAATTTAAAGGAATTAAAGCCGGAGCAGCATTTTACCCAGCCGCCGGCACATTATACAGAGGCTTCCCTGGTTAAGACCATGGAGGAGCTTGGAATCGGACGTCCAAGTACCTATGCGCCAACCATTACCACCATTATCAGCCGCCGCTATGTTTCCAAGGAGCAGCGCAACCTGTATGTGACAGAGCTTGGTGAAGTGGTAAACAGCATTATGAAGCAGGCATTTCCAAGTATTGTGGATGTGAATTTCACCGCGACTATGGAAGGGCTTCTTGACTGCGTGGAGAATGGCACTGTCCAGTGGAAGACCGTTGTGCGCAATTTCTACCCGGATCTGAAGCATGATGTGGATGCAGCACAGGAAGAGCTTGAGAAGGTGGACATCCATGACGAGGAGACCGATGTGGTCTGTGACAGCTGCGGACGCCATATGGTGATCAAATATGGTCCTCACGGAAGATTTCTTGCCTGCCCGGGTTTCCCGGAATGCAGAAATACCAAGCCATACTACGAGAAGATTGGCGTAGCCTGCCCGAAATGCGGCAAGGAAGTAGTCCTGAAAAAGACGAAAAAAGGCCGTAAGTACTACGGCTGTGAGGATAATCCGGAGTGCGATTTCATGTCCTGGCAGAAGCCGTCTGACAAGAAATGTCCGGTTTGCGGAAGCTACATGGTAGAGAAAGGCAATAAGCTGGTGTGCAGCCAGGAAACCTGCAGCTACGTGGAGCCTAAGCCAAAGGAAGAAAAAGAAGACTAAGAAGTGCTGAAGTCTGAATGATAAATGGATAAAATGTCTCCCTGCCGCCTGGCGGGGAGATTTTTTGTACGTTTTTGGAAGCAAAAACCGGAAACCGATTACTGATGTTGTTTGGTGAATAGTTCCAAAAACGTTATATTTTCAGAAAAGCTAAACAAAATTGAAAAATAGTAAAAAATAGCTTGTAAATAGTTCGAAAAACGTGTAGTATTAGGGTAACAAGTGAATTTTACGGAACAAAAGCGAAGGGAGGACAAAATGAGCGTTCAGTTACTTGATAAAACTAGAAAAATCAATAAGCTTCTGCACAACAGCAGTTCCAGTAAGGTGGTATTTAACGATATCTGTCAGGTCCTGATGGACACTTTAAGTTCTAATATCCTTGTTCTCAGCAAGAAAGGGAAGGTGCTTGGCGTAAGCTTCTGCCCTGGTGTTGAGGAGATACAGGAACTGATCGCAGATGAGGTTGGCGGTCATGTTGACCCTCTTCTCAACGAGAGATTTCTGGGAGTTCTGTCCACCAAGGAGAATGTGAATCTTCAGACACTGGGCTTTGAGCATGTTTCCAGCAGTTATCAGGGAATCATCAATCCCATCGATATTGCAGGAGAGCGTCTTGGAACCGTGTTTATGTACCGCAAGGACAATCCTTACGACATTGAGGATATTATTGTCAGCGAATACGGCACCACAGTCGTTGGACTTGAGATGATGCGTGCCGTACACGAGGAGAATGCGGAGGAGGACCGTAAGAAACAGGTTGTGAAGTCTGCGTTTAATACCCTTTCCTTCTCTGAACTGGAAGCCATCATCCATATTTTTGATGAGCTGGACGGAGACGAGGGAATTCTTGTAGCAAGCAAGATTGCAGACCGGGTAGGCATTACCAGATCCGTTATCGTCAATGCACTGCGCAAGTTTGAGAGTGCAGGGGTTATTGAATCCCGTTCTTCCGGCATGAAGGGAACTTATATCAAGGTTCTCAATGAGGTTATTTTCGATGAGCTTGAGGAGATCAAGGCACAGAGAAATAAGAAAGCCTGAGAAGAAAGGTGCTTTCCTGCACCACACATAGTACGAAAATACAAAAGCTGATTTTTTTGCGGAAAAGCTGCATAGAATATATGCGTGCCTGTTTTTGCGGAAAGGGTCAGCTTTTTTTCTGCGTAAAGAATCCTGTGTGAAAATTTCAGAAAATTATAAAAGTGAGAAAATAAGAGAAAATAAAAGAATAAATGAGTATGAGAAAGAATATACTTAAAAATACAACAATGAAAAGAGTTGCACAAAAAGCAATAATTCAATAATATAATGGACAGTAGTTAGCACTCGATAATAATGAGTGCTAGTAAATCATAGAAAGAAAGAAATCTAAAGGAGGAAATAGATCATGAAATTAGTTCCATTAGGTGACAGAGTTGTATTAAAACAGTTAGAAGCAGAAGAAACAACCAAATCCGGTATTGTTCTTCCGGGACAGGCTCAGGAGAAGCCACAGCAGGCAGAAGTAATCGCTGTAGGACCTGGCGGAGTTGTGGATGGTAAAGAAGTAAAAATGGAAGTTGCTGTAGGAGACAAGGTTATCTATTCCAAATATTCAGGAACAGAGGTAAAGCTTGACAACGAAGAGTATATTATCGTAAAACAGAGTGATATCCTTGCAATTGTAAAATAATAGCCGCAAAAGTAGGAAAACAGGAGGATTGATTTATCATGGCAAAAGAGATTAAATATGGCGCAGAAGCCAGAACAGCATTAGAGGCTGGTGTAAATAAACTGGCTGATACCGTTAGAGTAACACTTGGACCGAAAGGAAGAAACGTAGTACTTGACAAACAGTTCGGTGCTCCGCTTATTACAAACGATGGTGTTACAATTGCAAAAGAAATCGAGCTTGAGGATGCTTTTGAGAACATGGGTGCTCAGCTGATCAAAGAGGTTGCATCCAAGACAAATGACGTAGCTGGTGATGGTACTACAACTGCTACTGTACTTGCTCAGTCAATGGTTCACGAAGGAATGAAGAATCTTGCAGCAGGTGCGAACCCGATCGTTATGAGACGCGGTATGAAGAAGGCAACTGACGCTGCTGTAGAAGCAATCAAGAATATGAGCCAGAAAGTAAGCGGAAAGAAACAGATCGCAAACGTTGCATCTATTTCCGCTGGTGACAAAGAGGTTGGAGAGCTTGTTGCAAATGCAATGGAGAAGGTTTCCAATGACGGCGTTATCACTGTAGAAGAGTCCAAGACCATGCATACAGAGCTTGACCTGGTAGAAGGTATGCAGTTTGACCGCGGATACATTTCCGCATATATGTCCACTGATATGGAGAAAATGGAAGCAACTCTTGAAGATCCATACATCCTGATCACAGACAAGAAGATTTCCAACATCCAGGAAGTTCTTCCGTTACTGGAGCAGATCGTACAGGCTGGCGCAAAACTTCTCATCATCGCTGAGGACGTTGAGGGCGAGGCTCTTACAACACTTATCGTAAACAAATTAAGAGGAACCTTCCAGGTAGTAGCTGTCAAAGCTCCTGGCTATGGCGACAGAAGAAAAGAAATGCTTCAGGATATCGCAATCCTTACAGGCGGTACTGTAATCTCTGATGAGGTTGGCCTGGAACTGAAAGATGCTACAATGGCTCAGTTAGGACGTGCAAAATCCGTTAAGGTTGCAAAGGAGACAACTGTTATCGTTGATGGTATGGGCGACAAGGATCAGATCGCAAACCGTGTTGCTCAGATCCGTGCTCAGATCGAGGAGACAAAATCTGATTTCGACAGAGAGAAACTTCAGGAAAGACTTGCAAAACTGGCAGGCGGCGTAGCAGTTGTACGTGTTGGTGCAGCTACTGAGACAGAGATGAAAGAGGCTAAGCTTCGTATGGAAGATGCTCTTGCAGCTACCAGAGCAGCAGTGGAAGAGGGAATCATCGCAGGCGGCGGTTCCGCATACATCCACGCTTCCAAAGAGGTTGCAAAGCTTGCAGCTGAACTTGAGGGAGATGAGAAGACTGGTGCAAACATCATTCTGAAAGCACTGGAAGCTCCGCTGTTCCGCATTGCAGCAAACGCTGGCCTTGAAGGCGCAGTCATTATCAACAAAGTAAGAGAGTCTGAGCCAGGCGTTGGTTTTGATGCTCTGAATGAGAAATATGTAAACATGGTAGACGAGGGTATCCTGGATCCTGCAAAGGTTACAAGAAGCGCTCTTCAGAACGCAACAAGCGTTGCATCTACTCTGCTTACAACAGAATCTGTTGTTGCAAATATCAAAGAGGATGCTCCGGCAATGCCAGCAGGCGGCCAGGGTATGGGCATGATGTAATAAAAAGTCCTGGAGATTTTACAACAATTCACTAAAAGTTTAGAATTAGAGAGGGTCGGTGTCATAGACGCTGGCCCTTTTGTGTGTTATACTAATGCTTAATTTTAGAAACAAAGGAGAACAGTAATATGAGTGATTTGTATTCAGAACTGCTTGTCAAAAAAGAGCGGACCATGAAGGACAAGCTGATGAAGGGCGGAATGATCGCACTGGTTGTGATCTTCGGCCTGGCAGGAATTTTATTTATGCCCCTGCTTCTTTTTGTGGCCATCGCACTTGGCATTGTGGCCTACTTTGTAGTCATTCCCGGCACAGACCTGGAATTTGAGTACCTGTTTGTCAACGGAGAGCTTGACATTGACAAGATCATGGCCAAGTCCAAACGAAAAAGAGTAAAGAACTTAAACATTTCAGAATGTGATCTGATGGCACCTCTTAACTCCCACAGAATGGACTATTACAACAGCAATCAGAAGCTGAAAATACAGGATTTTTCTTCTGGAAATCCTGAACATAAGCGCTTCGCGATTATTGCCCGTGATGGTGCAGATACCTGTAAGGTAATCATTGAGCCAGATGAAACATTGGCAAAAACCATGAGAAATACCGCTCCCAGCAAGGTATTTTTGGATTAATTTACTGGATTGACACCTTTTTAGTTTTTTGCTACACTAATCTACAAACCAAAAGTTACTATAAGACAAGGGAGGAAAAGCAATGGGTACTATCATTGGTGAAGGTATTACTTTTGATGACGTCCTTTTAGTTCCGGCATATTCCAAAGTAATCCCGAATCAGGTTGACGTTTCAACTTACCTTACAAAGAAGATTAAACTGAACATTCCCATGATGAGCGCAGGAATGGACACCGTTACTGAGTACAATATGGCAATCGCCATGGCAAGACAGGGCGGTATCGGTATCATTCACAAGAACATGTCTATCGAAGCTCAGGCAGAAGAGGTGGACAAGGTTAAGCGTTCTGAGAATGGAGTTATCACAGATCCGTTTTTCTTATCTCCAGAGCATACACTGAAGGATGCCAATGACTTAATGGCAAAATTCCGTATTTCCGGAGTCCCGATCACAGAAGGCAAGAAGTTAGTAGGTATTATTACCAACCGTGATCTGAAGTTTGAGACAGATTTCAGCAAGAAGATCAAAGAGTCCATGACATCTGAGGGGCTGATCACAGCCAAGGAAGGCATCACCTTGGAAGAGGCGAAACAGATCCTTGCGAAATCCCGCAAAGAGAAATTACCCATTGTAGATGATGATTTTAACCTGAAGGGTCTTATCACCATCAAGGACATCGAGAAACAGATCAAATATCCTCTCGCTGCCAAAGATGAGCAGGGACGTCTGCTCTGCGGTGCTGCTGTTGGCATTACAGCTAATGTGCTGGCTCGTGTAGATGCTCTTGTGAAGGCTAATGTTGATGTTATTGTTGTAGATTCCGCTCACGGACATTCAGAGAATATTCTTCGTGCTGTACGTGAAATCAAAGCAGCATATCCGGAACTGCAGGTTATTGCAGGCAACGTTGCTACCGGAGCTGCTACCAAGGCGCTGATCGATGCTGGTGTAGATGCAGTGAAGGTTGGTATCGGACCTGGATCCATCTGTACGACCCGTGTTGTTGCCGGAATCGGTGTTCCGCAGATTACAGCCGTTATGGACTGCTATGAGGTTGCCAAGCGCTACGGCATTCCGATTATTGCAGACGGCGGTATCAAGTACTCCGGAGATGTTACCAAGGCAATTGCAGCCGGAGCCAATGTGTGCATGATGGGAAGCATGTTCGCCGGATGCGATGAGAGCCCGGGAACATTCGAACTGTACCAGGGAAGAAAATACAAGGTATATCGTGGCATGGGATCCATTGCAGCCATGGAGAACGGCAGCAAGGACCGCTATTTCCAGGAGAATGCCAAGAAGCTTGTACCGGAAGGCGTAGAAGGACGTGTAGCTTACAAGGGACACCTTGAGGATACTGTATTCCAGCTGATCGGAGGACTTCGTTCCGGTATGGGTTATTGTGGTGCTGAGAACATTGAAGCTCTGAAGCAGAACGGTAAATTCGTGAAGATTTCCGCTGCTTCCTTAAAAGAGTCTCATCCGCATGACATCCACATTACAAAAGAAGCACCAAACTACAGTGTAGATGACAAATAAATGAAAAGAAAATCTGCTGGGCCGTCTTTTTCAAGGCGGCCCTCTTTTAACAAAAAGAGAAAATTAGACAAAGCGGGAAGAACCCGTCAGAGAAACCAAAGAGTGGCGCTTCTGGCCCTCCTTTTTCTGCTGGCGTTGACTGGAATTATTATTTTGGTGGTGTATCATGACCAGAGAAATAAACAGGCAGCGAGGACGGTTTCAGAAGCAGAAAATACGGACAGCAGCGGACTGCAGCAGTGGATGGAACAGGGGGCACCGTACATAGATGTGCAGCTTCTGACGCCAAATGAGTATTCCAGACCTCAGCTGCCTCTGAATGAGGTGGATTACATTGCCATTCATTATACGGCCAATCCAGGTGCCACAGCCCAGAATAACAGGGATTATTTTGAAAATCTTGCCACTACTCATGAGGCCAAGGTGAGCAGTCATTTTGTGGTTGGGTTAGAGGGGGAAGTGATCCAGTGCATCCCTACTTCGGAGATGTCCTATGCCACCAATTCCAGAAATGTGGACTCCATTTCCATTGAGTGCTGCCACAATGATGAGACTGGGGTGTTCGAGCAGACAACCTATGATTCTACAGTGAAGCTGACTGCCTGGCTGTGCGCCAGATTCGGACTGACCTCTGAGCAGGTGATCCGCCATTATGATGTAACCGGCAAAGAGTGCCCAAAATATTATGTGGATCATCCGGATGCCTGGGAGCAGATGAAAGCGGACATTGCAGCGCAGATCACAGTGGATCAGGGGCTTATGGGAATTTCCTGAAATTCTCTTATGCATAGCGTTACAAAAAAATTGCCGCATAAATAAAATTTTTTCCATCTTGAAATACCTTTGGAAATATTGTAGTATAAAAAAGAACTGCATGACTGGCGGATCGTGGGAATACCCACAGGGAGTGCAGTGCTGAATTTGTGCCGACCGCCTGGGCAGCCTGGAAGAAGGGCTTCCCAGGCGTTTTTTTATACCACAGGATAATACGTTCTAATCTTGAAAGGAGAACATCTGCATGGAAATGATAGCACTTGACAAAGAACTGAAAGAGAATTCTTATCCGGGAAGAGGAATCGTAATCGGTCGCTCCGCTGACGGAACCAAGGCAGTTACCGCGTATTTTATCATGGGAAGAAGCGAGAACAGCCGCAACCGTGTGTTTGTAGAGGACGGAGAGGGAATCCGTACACAGGCCTTTGATCCTTCCAAGCTGGTAGATCCAAGCCTGATCATTTATGCACCTGTACGCGTACTTGGAAATAAAACAATCGTGACCAACGGAGATCAGACAGATACCATTTACGAGGGAATGGATCATCAGCTTACTTTTGAGCAGTCCCTGCGTTCTAGAGAGTTTGAGCCGGACGGCCCGAACTATACGCCTCGTATTTCCGGAATCATGCATGTGGAGAACGGAAGCTACAGCTACGCAATGTCCATTCTGAAAAGCAACAATGGAGATCCTTCCTCCTGCAACCGCTACACCTTCGCATACCAGAATGCCAAGGCTGGCGAGGGACATTTCATCCACACCTACAAATGCGATGGAAATCCTCTTCCAAGTTTTGAGGGAGAGCCAAAGCTGGTTGCCATCCCGGATGATATGGATGCATTTGCAGGTATGCTGTGGGAGAGCCTGAATGAAGACAATAAGGTTTCCCTTTTTGTGAGATATATTGATATTGCAACTGGAAAATATGAGACAAAGATCATCAACAAAAATCACTGAGAAGAAGATTTATAAAAGTAAAAAGACAGTTTTCCATTTGAAATGGATGAATTTGAGGATAAAACGGAGGAAATTGGCATGAAAGAATTAGAATTAAAATATGGCTGCAATCCCAACCAGAAACCTTCCAGAATTTACATGGAGGATGGAAGCGAGCTTCCCATCAAAGTTCTTTCCGGAAGACCTGGATACATCAACTTCCTGGATGCATTTAACGGCTGGCAGCTGGTGCGCGATCTGAAAAAAGCAACCGGACTTCCGGCAGCAACTTCCTTCAAGCATGTTTCTCCAGCAGGAGCAGCAATCGGACTTCCGCTGACAGAGACCCTGGCGAAGATCTACTGGGTAAACGACATGAACTGGAAAGAGTTTTCCCCTCTTGCCTGCGCCTATGCCCGTGCCAGAGGTGCTGACAGAATGTCCTCCTTCGGTGATTTCATTTCCCTCTCTGATGTGTGCGACAAAGATACAGCACTTCTGATCAAGAGAGAAGTATCCGATGGCGTGATCGCTCCCGGATATACAGAGGAAGCTCTTGAAATTCTGAAGCAGAAGAAAAAGGGTAACTACAACGTGATCGAGATTGACCCGGAATATGTACCTGCTCCGCTGGAACATAAACAGGTTTTCGGTGTAACCTTTGAGCAGGGAAGACAGGAGCTTGCCATTGATGATGCATTGATTTCCAATCTTGTAACAGAAAACAAAGTATTATCTGAGGAAGCCAAGCGTGATATGAAGGTTTCTCTGATCGTTCTGAAATATACCCAGTCCAATTCTGTATGCTATGTAAAAGACGGACAGGCAATCGGAGTTGGAGCAGGACAGCAGTCCAGAGTACACTGCACACGTCTTGCAGGACAGAAGGCAGACAACTGGTTCCTTCGTCAGAGCCCTAAGGTTCTGAATCTTCCATTTAAAGATACCATCTCAAGAGCAGAACGTGACAATGCAATCGACGTTTACATCGGGGATGAATATATGGATGTTCTGGCAGATGGAAATTGGGAAAAGACCTTTACCGAAAAGCCATCTGTATTTACAAAAGAGGAGAAACGGGCATGGCTGGATCAGATGACAGAGGTTACGCTTGGATCTGATGCATTCTTCCCATTCAGCGATAATATTGAGAGAGCTCACAAGAGCGGTGTGAAATACATTGCACAGCCAGGCGGATCTGTAAGAGATGCAGATGTCATTGAGACCTGCAACAAATACAATATGGCCATGGCATTTACCGGAATCAGACTGTTCCACCACTAAAAGCAAATAAAAATAAGCCCTGCACCAGGAAAACGGACGGAATGCATTTTTGAATGCGGATGTTCTTTCCTGAAAGTGCAGGGCTTTTATTATAGAAAGAATTTTTATAGAACGAGCAATAAAAAAGCTCCGATGCAATCGGAGCCTTAGAGCGATAGACGGGGCTCGAACCCGCGGTCTCGACCTTGGCAAGGTCGCGCGTTACCAACTACGCCACTATCGCATCTCTTATGTTTCGCTATCTGTATCAGCGACAATATGTATATTACACGATAAAGAGTAATTTGTCAAATGTTTTTTTTAAAAAATAAAAAATTTAAATAGGGGTTAGGGTTTGAAAACCAGAGGGGGCTGTGATATGATAAACAAAGAGCAGGGGGAAGCTGATGTTTATCGGAAAGAGTAAGAAACGATGAACTTTTCATAAAACAGACAAGTAAGGAGATACAGATTCATGAAGAAACAGATATTGATGATGGCATTATGTGTTTCGACGCTAATGCCTGTTACCGTGTTTGGTGAAGAAGCTGCCGTGCAGAATGTCAGTACAGTGAATAAGGAAGAAACTGCTTCCGGGGATGAGAACCCTAAGATCGAGGAATCCGAAGTAACTGCAGTGAATGATACGGTTACTGTGGCCATAGATGCCGATATTCTGGACTACCCGGGGAAAAAAGAGGGAAACATTATCGGCGAAGTCCTGGAAGGGGATGAGATCAGCCGTACAGGCACTATCTCGGATGCCTGGAGCCGTATCCTTTTTGAAGATGAAACAGGCAAAATACAGACAGGCTACATTCCTACCTCTTATCTGGAAGGCTATGGAGAGAATTCAGGTACAGAGGAGAGTGCAGAGGCTGGCGTGATACATAAAAGTTCCGGAAAAGGCATTTTTGCCGATGCAGTAGAAGGGGTTACCCAGACTGGCGGTGATGAGGGCGTTATGGAAGGGGAAGCAGTGATGGCTTCTGCAGACAGTTCCCTTCGTTCTCTTGGCAATTTCATCATTACCCATTACTGCCCGTGCAGTATCTGCTGCGGACCCTGGAGAGACGGAATCACTTCCACAGGTGCAACGGCAGTGACCAACCGTACCATTGCAGTGGATCCTACTGTGATCCCATATGGCTCCAAGGTTGTGATCAACGGCCAGGTTTATGTTGCAGAGGACTGCGGCGGCGCCATCAAGAACAATCATATTGATATTTATGTAGGAAGCCATGCGGAAGCTGAGACCAAAGGCGTATATGAAACAGAAGTCTATCTGCTGGAAGAGGGACAGCCTGATGAGACAGAAGTCCAGCCAGATGAGGCAGAAGAGAGCACAGAGTCTGTTGAAGAGGAAACTCCCCAGGAGTAAGCAAAAAGAGTAAAAAGCTGTGAATCTTTTGTGAATTTTTGTGTATTTTAAGAACGAAAATGTACTAGCCAAGTACAGGGATATAGTGTATAATGTTTAAGCAGACCTTGTCATGCGTTAAAATGCTAGTCATAATTCGGGAAAAATCACATGACAGGTACTACAGGAGAACATAGAGATAAGGTGAAAACAAATTATGGTAAAAGTAAAAATTAGCGACTGGAAAGCTGATACATCCATGGATGAGGCCTACAAGGCACTTCGTACGAATATTCAGTTCTGCGGTGCCGATAAGAAGGTCATTGCATTTACAAGCTGTACACCTAATGAGGGAAAAAGTAATGTTACTTTCCACCTTGCAGCTTCCCTTGCAGAGAGCGGTAAGTCCGTGCTTCTGATCGATGCGGATCTTCGTAAATCCGTACTGATGGGACGTGTACATGTAGAAGAGGAAGTCATGGGTCTGACCCACTATCTTTCCAAGCAGGCCAAGCTTTCCGATGTAATCTGCGCAACAAATCTTCCGAAGTTTCATATTATTTTTTCCGGAGTTGTTCCGCCGAACCCGGCAGAACTTCTTGGAAGCCGTCTTTTTAAGGATATGATCCGTCTTGTGAGAGACGTATATGATTATATCATTGTAGATACCCCGCCTCTTGGCCGTGTAATTGACTGTGCAGTTGTAGCAGACTCCTGTGATGGAACGGTTATCGTAATCGAGTCCGGCAGCATCAGCTACCATTTTGTACAGGATATCAAGGGTCAGCTTGAGAAGACCAACTGCCCGATCATCGGTGCGATCCTGAACAAGGTAGACACCAAGGAATACGGTAAATACGGCAAGTATGGCAAATATGGCAAGTACGGAGAATATGGCAAGTATTAACCTTCTCTGTCCGGCTGAATGTCATATAAACAGAACAGTATAGAAATGGACCAGAATAAATGAAAGGTATTTATGATATTCACTGTCACATTGTTCCAGGAGTGGATGACGGTGCGGAGAATCTGAAGATGTCCGTCCGTATGCTTCAGAAGGAATATGATGATGGAGTACGGGGGATTATTGCTACCCCTCATTTTCGGTATGATATGTTTGAGCCTTCTATGGAACTGGTGAAGAAGCAGTTCCTGAGACTTCGGAAGGCGGCCAGGGAAATTGGCGATGAGGGAATTGAGATGTACTTAGGCTGCGAGCTTCATTCCAGCATGGATATGGCAGACTGCCTGAAGCGCGGTGAGCGGCTTACCATGGCTGGCTCACGGTATGTGCTTGCAGAATTTCGCACATCAGATGAGAAGTCTTATATCCGTGAAAGGATACAGGCACTGATCCGCAATGGCTATTATCCCATTGTTGCCCATGTGGAACGCTACCGTTCCGTAGTGAAAAGCGGAATTGACTTCATTGATGAACTTAGAGATATGGGCGCCTATATCCAGATGAACGCGGACAGCATCATCGGTGATGACGGTTTCATGGTCAAACGTTTCTGCAAGAAAGTAATGAAAGAAGAAATGCTTGATTTTGTGGGATCTGACGGTCATGATATGGGAAAGCGTACACCGCATCTGGGCAAAGCCTACGAGAAAGTTGCGAAAATGATGGGTGAGGATTATGCTGATATAATCTTTATCAGCAATCCGGAATGCATTTTGAACAACGAAAGATTTTAATACATATTTTTATGTAAAAGACAAGCCAAAGAAAATAACAGGGTAACGGAGAAAAAGAATGGAAAATCAGGTTACAAATAACAACGACGAAATTGAAATCGATTTAGGTGAAGTCTTTCACCTGGTAATCAGCAAGCTGGGCGTGATTATTCTTTCCGGTATTCTTCTGGGAGTCCTTTCCATTATTGGAACCATGCTTTTTATCACTCCCAAGTATGAATCTACCACGAAGATCATGGTGTTGAATAAACAGGACAATAATACGCTTACCAGTGCTGATATGCAGACAAGTACCCAGTTGACCAAGGACTACGCGGAGCTGATCCAGAGCCGTACCGTTCTTGAAGGGGTAATTGCACAGCTGAATCTTGATATGACCTATAAGGAAATGCTTAACAAGGTTTCTGTTGAGACATCCAGCGACAGCCGTATTGTGTCTATCAGTGTGACAGATGAAGATCCATATACAGCCAGCGAGATTGCAAATGCTGTCCGTGACATGGCAGCAGAGCATATTCAGTCAGTTATGGATATTGAGGCTGTTAATGTAGTAGATACTGCGAATATCCCAAATGAGAAAGCAAGCCCAAGCCTTGCAAAGAATGGTGTGATCGGCGGACTTCTTGGCGTGATCATTGCGATGGCAGCAGTCATCATCATTTACCTTACCAATGATACCATCAAGGTGGAGGAAGACGTAGAGCGTTATCTTGGACTTAGTGTTCTTGGAAGCATTCCGTTTTCTGAGAAGGAAAGCAGATCCAAGAAAAAGAAATCAAGAAAGCGTCGCTGATAAAATTTGTATAAGGAGCAGCAGATATGCGTAAATGGTTAGTAGTTTTGATGACGGCAGCAGCTGTGGGTGCAACCGGACTTCTTGGATGGATGTATGTGTCACAGGACCGCAAAGGCCCGGAAATCACCATTGATGAGAGCAAAAAAGGCAGTTATACCGAAGGAATGACCGCAGAAGAGCTTCTGGATGGAGTAAAAGCAACCGATGATAAAGATGGTGATGTGTCTGACACTCTGACTGTAGAGAATGTGTATCCCAATGAGCAGGGAGATGAAGTTACTGTTATTTATGTTGCCAAGGACAAGAGCAACAATGTAACAAAGGTAACTTACCATATGACTCCTGATGCACCGCTGTCAGGATTTACAGCAGGAACAGAAGAAGGCTTCACGGAAGGAAATGCAGATCGTACTTCAGCTGCCTCAAATACGGCAGGAACCTTTGGTACAGGTTCAGCTACAGGCAGTACTTCAGATGAGACGGATGATGCAGAAGAAACAAGCGACACTGCAGATGCAGCCGTTACCCCTGAAGCTGAGATGACAGAAGAAGAGAAAGCCCAGGAGCGTGAAGAGGCTAAGATCGACAAGCTGAGTCCTCAGGATCCTCGCTTTTATCTGACCACCTATTATGTAGAGATCAACAGAGGAACCCAGATCGACAGACTGAGCTACGTAAAGGACATTGAGGATGATGTGGATCAGACCAATGAGCTTTACCGCAAGATCCAGATCACTGGTACGGTTGATGTATATACACCAGGCACTTATGAGCTGACTTACTACGTTGTCGACTCCAATGGAAATGCATCCAATGGGGCAGTGCTTACAATTGTAGTGAAATAAAATACACACACCCACATTTTTTATGCGGGGAGGGGCAAAGAGAAATGTATAAAAAAGAAAATAACAGCTGGTTAAAGCATATTGATTTTGTTATACTGGATATCCTATGCCTGCAGCTTGCATTTATTCTGGCGTATGAAATTCGTGTTGCAAAGGGAATTCCTTATCTGAATCCATTGTATGAGAACATGGCATTTGTTCTTGTGATTTTTCAGCTTCTGGTTTCATTTTTTGGGGAGAGCTTCAGCGGCGTGCTGCGAAGAGGCTTTCTAATAGAAATGAAATGTATGATCGAACACGAAATCTGCGTCATGCTTCTGGCTGTGCTTTATCTGTTTATGAGCCAGCAGGGAGTGATGTATTCCAGAGGGGCATTTACGATTATGTGTACGCTGTACTTTTTTATAGCGTATGCAGCCCGTATCGGATGGAAGAAAGTGATTCGTTCCAGGAAATTTGCAGAAGGTGAGAAACGTTCCATTTTAATTATTACGACAGATGCGGAAGCGGCGAATGTAGTGAAGGCATTGCGCGGCGATTCCTACGGAACTTATCATCTGGCAGGAGTTGCGCTTCTTGACAAGAACAAGACTGGCAGTATGATCCAGAGAGTTCCTGTGGTTGCAGGTGCTGATGATGTGACTGCTTATATTCACAAAAACTGGGTAGACGAAGTCTTTTTCGCACTGCCGGAGCATGTGGATATTCCGAAGAAGATCATGAAGGACTGCAACCGCATGGGCGTTGTCACCCATGTACAGCTTGCCGCTTTGAATGAACTGGGCAAGAATCAGGTTGTAGAAGAGATTGCAGGATATATGGTACTGTCCAGCAGTATTAACATTGTATCTTCCTGGCAGCTGCTGGTGAAGAGGCTTATGGATATTGCAGGCGGTCTGGTAGGATGTATTTTTACCGGAATCATTTACATATTCATAGCACCGATCATGAAGGTGAAATCCCCGGGACCTGTATTCTTCTCACAGGTTCGTATGGGAAAGAATGGCAAGCCATTTAAAATCTACAAATTCCGTTCCATGTATATGGATGCAGAGGAGCGGAAGAAAGAACTGATGGAGAAGAACAACATCAAAGACGGTCTTATGTTTAAGATGGACGATGACCCGCGAATTATCAAGGGAATCGGTCATTTTATCCGCAAGACTTCTCTGGACGAGTTCCCGCAGTTCTGGAACATCTTAAAAGGCGATATGAGTCTTGTAGGAACAAGACCGCCGACAATGGATGAGTGGGATAAATATGAGCTTCATCACAGAAGAAGACTGGCAATCAAGCCGGGACTTACCGGTATGTGGCAGGTAAGCGGACGAAGCGAGATTACAGATTTTGAAGAGGTTGTAGAACTGGATACCAAGTACATTGAGCAGTGGTCAATCGGACTGGATATCAAGATTCTGTTTAAGACCGTAACGGTTGTTTTTACAGGGAGCGGAGCAAAATGAGATCCTCTATTTGGAAGAAAGGTCTTATTTGTCTGAGTGCAGTAATGCTTCTGGAATGCCCGGTTGGAGCACTTCCAGGAACTGCATATACAGCGAAGGCCGAAGAAACAGATGACAAGACAGACACCAGCAATATAAAGAGTATTTTGCTGATCGGACAGGACAAACGGGAAGGACAGTCCCGCCAGCGTTCTGATTCCATGATTCTTGCAACACTGGATAAAGATCAGAAGACCATAAGCCTTACTTCTTTTATGAGAGATCTTTATGTGGCAATTCCTGGATATTCCAGCACAAGGATCAATGCAGCTTATGCATACGGCGGCATGGATCTTCTGGATGAGACACTGACTCAGAATTTTGGAGTAGAGATTGACGGAAATGTGGAAGTGGACTTCGAAGTATTCCAGGTTCTGGTAGATAAGGTTGGCGGAATTGATCTGGAGCTTACCCAGGCAGAAGCAGATTACATCTGCGGACGTGACCAGAGTGTCCTTTATCCGCAGCCTCTTCGTACAGACTGGGACCTTCAGGAAGGCATGAACCATCTGGACGGAGAGCAGGCACTGATCCATGCGCGCAACCGTTCCATTGGCAATTCCGATTACCGAAGGACTGAGAGACAGCAGGAAGTGCTGATGGCAGCCTTTGAGAAAGTGAAGGACTTAAGTGCTTTTTCCATTGCAGGTCTTGTGAAGGATGTACTTCCTCTTGTTACTACAGATCTGTCTTTCACAGAGATCATCGGATATGTTATGGATGTGATGAGTATTGGAACTGGTGATATCGCCACCTACCGGATTCCGGAAGATGGTGCATACACCCCGCAGACTATAAGCGGCATGCAGGTTCTGGTACCGGATCTTGAACAAAATCGGAAATACCTTCAGCAGGTTTTGTATCACGCTGAAGCATAACTATGAAATCTTTTGGGCGGTTCGTTGGAACCGCCTTTTATCATAAGGGCACAAAAGGGATGAATTCTTTTGGGTGCGAGATCATAAAGGAGGCAGATGCAGATGGGAATTCTGGAATGGATTCAAAATATAGATGCGCAGATCCTGCTGTTTATCCAGCAATATATCCGGCAGGATATGATGAACTGGTTCTGGAAGGGCATTACATTTCTGGGGGATGGAGGCTGGTTCTGGATTGTGCTTGGTGTGGTCCTTCTGATCCCGAAGAAAACAAGAAAGTCCGGTTTTACCGCCCTTCTTGCACTGATCATCGGATCGGTAATCACCAATCTGGTGCTGAAAACTGCGGTGGCAAGGATTCGCCCCTATGATGCAGTGGAGGGGCTGGTTCCCTTGGTGAAGAAACTGAGAGATTACTCCTTTCCCTCCGGCCACACCTGTGCTTCTTTTTCCTGCGCAGTTGTATATTATAAAATGTATCCGGATATAAAAGGAAAGGGAGCTATGGTACTGGCCGTGCTCATTGCGTTGTCAAGACTTTATGTGGGCGTACATTATCCCACCGATGTTCTGGGCGGCGCCATAGTTGGATGGCTGTCAGCCATTCTGGCACTTAAAATATCTGTATTTACGGAAAAGAAAAAGGCGGCAGTTTAACAGAGATTTTACCTGCGTCAGACGATTGTCCGATATCTGACATGGTATCATTTCGCTGCTGCCTGTGAAGCAGGCAGCCATGACGCTATGAAGGAGAAGCAGATAAAATATGAGGGAACCTAAAAAGGCAGAAGAAAAACCAGCTGCAGTGGAGGAAGCGCAGCTGATTGAAAATATTAGAAAATCCATGGAAAAGGACCAGTATTATCTTCTTTGCCAGTATGCTATCAGCATTGTGGAGGCGAAGGCGAAGATCATAGATGAGCAGCTTTCCATGAAATATGGCAGAGAAATTATGAGAAGCGTAAGCGGCCGGGTAAAATCTCCGGAGAGCATTTATGCCAAGCTCATGCGGAAAGAACTGCCTGCAGATCTGGAAACTGCAGGGAAGAAGCTGAATGATCTTGTAGGCGTGAGGATTGTCTGTCTGTTTCTGGATGATGTGTACGAGATTGCGGAGATTCTGAAGAAACAAAGGGATGTAACCCTGGTAAAAGAGAAAGACTATATTGCGAAGCCGAAGAAAAATGGCTATATGAGTCTGCATCTTATTGTTGACATTCCCATCTATTTCGGGGATAATTTTCAGAGTAAACGAGTGGAAATCCAGATCCGTACTCTTGCCATGGACTTTTGGTCTGTGCTGGAATACCAGCTGATGTACAAGAAGAATCTGTCCGGAGCGGAGAAAATCGGAAAAGAACTGAAGAATTATTCTGAAGAGGTTGCGAATCTGGATCAGAAAATGATGAAACTGAGAAACAAAATAGATAAAATATAAGGAGCATGTATGGAGGAAAAGAAAAACGCACAGAAAGTCTGTCCGTATGCCAAAAAGTGCGGCGGATGCCAGTATCAGGGAATTCCTTACCCCGCACAGCTGAAGAAAAAACACAACCAGGTGCAGAGCCTTCTGAAAAGGTTTGGAACTGTGAAACCGGTAATTGGGATGAAGGATCCCTATTTTTACCGGAATAAGGTTCATGCTGTATTTGACCGGGACAGGAAGGGAAATATTATTTCCGGAATTTATGAGCAGAATTCACATAGAGTGGTTCCCATTGACCAGTGTCTGATCGAGGATGAAAAAAGCCAGGAGATTATCCGCACCATCCGTGGAATGCTGAAGTCTTTCAAGATTAAGACCTATGATGAGGATACCGGATACGGACTGCTGCGTCATGTGCTGGTTCGAAGAGGCTTTACCAGCAATGAAGTGATGGTAGTGCTGGTTGTGGCGTCCCCGATCTTTCCTTCTAAGAACAACTTTGTGAAAGCGCTTCGCAAGGTACACCCGGAAATCAGTACAGTTGTGCTGAACATCAATGACAAGAACACAAGCATGGTTCTCGGAGAACGAGAGATCATTCTCTATGGAAAAGGCTTTATACGGGATACCATCTGCGGCAAATCCTTCCGTATTTCTGCCAAATCCTTTTACCAGGTGAATCCGGTGCAGACAGAGATCCTTTACAAAAAGGCGGTAGAGTTTGCAGGACTTACAGGGAAAGAGAAGGTGATCGATGCTTATTGCGGAATCGGAACCATCGGTATGATCGCATCAGATAAAGCCAAAGAGGTGATCGGGGTAGAGCTGAATAAGGACGCTGTACGGGATGCAAGAATTAATGCCAGAGAGAATAAGGTAGTAAATATTTCCTTCCGCCAGGGGGATGCCGGAGAATTTATGGAAGCGATGGCAGCGGCAGATGAGAAGGCGGATGTGGTATTTATGGATCCGCCCCGTTCGGGAAGCAGTGAAAAATTCCTGAATTCCGTAACCCGCCTGGCACCCAAAAAAATCGTCTATATTTCCTGCAATCCGGAAACACTGGCAAGAGATCTTCTTTTCCTTACAAAGAAAAATTACGTAGTAAAAGAGATCCAGCCTGTGGAAATGTTCTGTTTTACAGACCATACAGAAGTGGTGACCTGGCTTGAGAAAGCTGCCCGTTAGAGCGGGAAAAAGGCTTTTTGCAGGACAGGATGTTCGGCATAGTTTGCAGAAAAGAGGTACTTTAAGATGGCAGAGATAACTGGAACAATGGAATGGATCCTGGAGAATATTGCAGGCCTTGCCATTGTGATCTTTGAATTTATCGGCGTGGCAATTATTATCTGGAGCGGTATTACCGGATTTCTCAAGTGGCTGAAGCACGACAGCAATACCGGCGTGTACCTTGCAAGAGGGCTTGCCATGGGATTGGAATTTAAGATGGGAAGCGAGATCCTGCGTACGGTTGTGGTACGGGAATGGAAGGAAATCGGCATTGTGGCGGGAATCATAGCCCTGCGTGCGGCGCTGACCTTCCTTCTTCACTGGGAAATCAAGGAAGAGGAAAAAAGCAGCGGACACAAGTGATTCTAATCAGGTGAAAAACAATGGAAAAAATTTATTTGTTCTACATGGTCATGGGATTTTGTCTGGGCAGTATTTTGTTTGCCTACGAGATTCCCAGAATGGTAAAGCATGTTGATATCCGCCAGATTTCTGAGGACGGAAACCCTGGAACCTTCAATGCGTTTGCGGCAGCGGGAGTGGGATGGGGAATCCTGGTGCTTCTTGCAGAACTGCTGAAAGGTTTTTTTCCCGTATATTTGTGCAGCAAAAGAGCGGGGCAGGATTCCCTGCTATTTGCGGGAGTGCTGGCTGCGCCTGTGTTTGGCCATGCCTTTTCCATTTTCCATAAGGGAAAAGGCGGTAAGGGAATTGCAGTCAGCTTCGGCGTGCTGCTTGGACTTCTTCCATGGTGGACGCCTGTGCTGACCCTGGCTGGCTTTTATATTTTCTTTTCCCTTGCAGTTCCGGTGAAATCCCATCTGAAAAGAAGCATTATTACCTTTGGCTGTTTCGGCGTGGCTTCCCTGTTTCCACAGTGGGAATTTTCTGTAAGAATGGGAATTCTGCTTTTGTGTATGGTGGTGGTGTATAAGCATGTGGAGGCTGCCAGAGAATTAGAGTTTGCAGACAAAAAGAAATGGAGAATCCAATGAAAGCGTTGATTTTATCCTGCAACACCGGAGGCGGACACAACTCGGCAGGCCGTGCTATTGCAGAGGCTATGACCTGGCGGGGAGATGAAGCCTATGTGCTGGATTATCTTACTCTTGCAGGAGAGGGTGTATCCAGAATTGTAGGGGACGGATACGTCCAGATCGTCAAGAAAACGCCCAGACTTTTTGGAATTGCATATAAGCTTGGAATGGGCGTAAGCCGCATTACCCGGAAATCCCCAGTTTATTATATGAACGGCCGCATGGCCAAATATCTGAACCAGTACATCCAGGAAAATCCAGTGGATGTGATTGTAATGCCCCATCTTTACCCTGCGGAAACCATTACGTATATGAAGCGAAAAGGCATGAAGCTTCCTCTCACTGTGGTAGTGATGACCGATTATACCTGCATTCCCTTCTGGGAAGAGACAGATGCGGATTACTATATCACTCCTCACGAAAACCTGATAAAGCCCTGTGTGAAAAGAGGGCTGAAAGAAGAAAAGCTGATCCCTCTTGGAATCCCTGTGTCCAGAATCTGCAGGCGTGAAATTTCCAAGGAAGCAGCAAGAGAGATACTGGGTCTTAAAAAAGATGAGAAATACATTCTGGCAGCCGGAGGCAGCATGGGCGCCGGAGATTTGAAGAAGCTGGTGGCGTGCATTCTGAAATCAACGAAGGAGGAAAAGCTGATCATTGTCTGCGGAAACAACGCCAAAGTAGAATCTCAGTTGAAAAAAGCCTTTTCCTCCTGTGACAGGGCAAAAATACTTGGCTATACCACACAGATGAATCTGTATATGAAAGCCTGTGATGTCCTTTTTACCAAGCCGGGAGGGCTGACTTCCACAGAAGGGGCAGTTGCGGGGATCCCCATGGTTCACACAGAACCCATTCCGGGATGTGAGACTGCCAACCGCAAATTTTTCGGAAGGCTTGGAATGAGCGTTTCTGCGAAAACGATAAAAGGACAGGTGCAGGCTGGCCTGAAATTGCTTTCTGACAAAGAAGCAGCGGATGAAATGATTCGAAGGCAGCAGAAAAATATCAACAAAATGGCAGCAGAAGATATCTGTGATTTTATAAAAGGAAAATTAACGGATGAAAAGGCACTGCTATAAAGTCCATATAGCAGATACTTGATTCGAGCGTTAAAAAGAACAGGAACCAGAGAATTATGGAAATGAAAGTAATCGCCCACATAAAAAGTGACTTTCCCACCAAGTTTGGGATTCCTCACCAGAGCGGCAGGATAAAGGAACTGAAGGCGGAGATTGTATTCGAGCCGGAATATCAGGTGGCGGAGGCCTTCCGGGGAATTGAGGAGTACACCCACCTGTGGCTGATCTGGGAATTTTCCCAGGCAGTGCGAAAGGACTGGTCGCCTACCGTGAGGCCGCCAAGACTTGGGGGAAATACCCGAAAAGGCGTTTTTGCCACAAGATCCCCTTTTCGGCCCAATCCCATCGGCCTTTCCAGTGTGAAGCTGGAAGGCGTGGAATTCACCAGCCAGGGGCCAGTCCTTCATGTGTCCGGTGCGGATCTGATGGATGGGACGCCGATTTATGACATTAAGCCTTATCTTGCCTATGTGGACAGCCACCCGGAGGCTTCCGGGGGCTTTACAGACCAGATACAGGATCATAAGCTGAAGGTGGATTTTCCTGCGGGGCTTCTGGAGCAGGTTCCAAAAGAGAAAAGGGCGGCACTTCTGGCCGTTCTTGCAAATGATCCAAGACCAGGCTATCAGAAGGATCCTGACCGGGAGTACGGAATGTCCTTTGGAAATCAGGACATTCATTTTAAGGTGGATGGAGAGCTTTTGCGGGTAATTCGTATTGATAATGAAAAAAAACTTGCAAAAAGTCGGATTTTCTCATAAAATGGAGAAAAAGTTTTTCGAGGAGCACAAGGATTATGAAAAAAGTAGTAAAGTTTGGCGGAAGCTCCCTTGCTAATGCGGAGCAGTTTGAGAAAGTGGGAGACATTATCAGAAGTGAGGAGAGCAGACGTTTCGTTGTTCCATCCGCACCTGGCAAGAGATTCGACGGTGATACCAAGGTAACAGACCTTCTGTACAGCTGTTATGATGCAGCTGCAAAGGATGGGGATTTCGAGAAAATTTTAGAGGAGATCAAATCCCGTTACAATGAGATTATTAAAGGTCTTTCCCTTACCTTTTCCCTGGATGAGGATTTCCAGGTGATCAAAGAGAACTTCAAGGCACAGATCGGCAGAGATTATGCAGCATCCAGAGGAGAATATCTGAATGGTAAAGTAATGGCAGCATATCTTGGCTATGAATTTGTAGATGCAGCAGATGTGATCCGCTTTGACAAAAATGGCAATCTGGATTCCGAGAAAACAGACAAGCTTTTGGGCAAGAGACTTTCCAAATGTGAGAATGCAGTAGTACCTGGCTTTTATGGTGCGAAAGAAGACGGAACTGTTACTACCTTCTCAAGAGGCGGTTCTGACGTAACTGGTTCCTTGGTTGCCAAGGCAATAAAAGCTGATATGTATGAGAACTGGACAGATGTATCCGGTTTCCTTGTAACAGACCCAAGAATCGTGAAGGATCCTGCAGTGATCGAGACCATCACCTACCGTGAGCTTCGTGAGCTTTCCTACATGGGAGCCACTGTCCTTCACGAGGATGCAATTTTCCCGGTAAGAAAAGAGGGAATCCCGATCAACATCCGCAATACCAACCGTCCGGACGACAAAGGTACCTTCATTGTAGAGAGCACCTGCCGTAAGCCGAAATACACCATTACCGGTATTGCAGGCAAGAAGGGCTTCTGCTCCATCAACATTGAGAAATCCATGATGAACAGCGAAATCGGTTTTGGCAGAAAGGTACTTCAGGTATTCGAAGATCAGGGAATCAGCTTCGAGCACGTTCCATCCGGAATTGATACTATGACAGTATACGTTCACCAGGATGAATTCGAGGAAAAAGAGCAGCAGGTAATCGCAGGAATCCATCGTCTGGTTCAGCCGGATTTCGTGGAGATGGAATCTGACCTGGCACTGATTGCAGTGGTTGGCCGTGGAATGAAATCCACAAGAGGTACTGCAGGAAGAATCTTCTCTGCACTGGCACATGCCAATGTAAACGTGAAGATGATCGACCAGGGATCCAGTGAGCTGAACATTATCATCGGTGTGGAGAACCGTGATTTTGAGAATGCAGTGAAGGCAATTTATGATATTTTTGTGCTGACACAGATGTAAGGCAGGTACAAAGTTTAAGAAAATAAAACAGGAGTTGTAAGCCTCCTTTCCCATCAGATGTGTGGAAATATTGGCTTATGGCTCCTTTTTTCGGCAGCAACAGGCGCCGGGATCAAAGACAGGAGCATGGGATGGAGAAACCAGTAACACGAATATCAGTGAGAAATCTTGTGGAATTTATATTGCGAAGCGGGGATCTTGACAGCCGCAGGGGAACCATGGACAAAGAGGCCATGCTAAAAGGCAGCAGACTCCACCGCAAGCTTCAGAAGCAGATGGACGGGGATTACCGGGCTGAGGTGGCACTGAAACGCGAGAGCAGCTATGAGGACCTTTCCATCCAGGTGGAAGGCCGGGCCGATGGCATTTTCACAGAGGAGGAAACCACCTGGATCGATGAGATCAAGGGAATCTACGGAAATGTGGAAAAGCTGGAGCAGCCAGTCGCTGTTCACAAGGCACAGGCCATGTGTTACGGTTATATTGTGGCCATGGAGGAGAATCTGTCTTCCATTGGAATTCAGATGACCTACGCCAATCTGGACACCGAAGAGATAAAACGGTTCCGCGAGGTTTTTTCCATAGAAGATTTGAGTGACTGGTACCAAAAACTTCTGGATGAATATCACAAGTGGCTGAGCTACAGCCTGAAATGGAAGAAGGAACGAAACGAATCCCTGCAGAATCTGGAATTTCCGTTCCCGTACAGGGAAGGCCAGCGGAAAATGGTGGGAAGCGTCTACCATTCCATCAGCGCTGGCAGGCAGATCTTCATCCAGGCTCCTACAGGCGTTGGAAAAACTATGTCCACTATTTTCCCGGCTGTCCGCGCTGTGGGCGAGGGAAAAGGGGAGACCATTTTTTACCTTACTGCCAAGACCATCACCAGGACAGTGGCAGAGGAGGCTTTTGCGGTTCTTCAGGAAAAAGGCATGAAATACAAGGTGGTGACCATCACGGCCAAGGATAAGCTCTGTTTTATGGAGGAGACGAAATGTGATCCTGCCCATTGTCCCTATGCCAAAGGCCATTTCGACCGGGTCAATGATGCGGTTTATGAGCTGTGGACCTCCTCTCATGTCTATGACAGGCAGACCATCCTTGGCCAGGCCGAGAAGCGGCAGGTGTGTCCCTTTGAGATGTGTCTGGATCTTGCGCTGTGGGTGGATGCAGTGATCTGCGACTATAATTATGTGTTTGATCCTACGGTGCATCTGAAACGGTTTTTCGGGGAAGGCGTGGGCGGAGACTATATTTTTCTCATTGATGAGGCCCACAATCTGGTAGAGCGTGGCCGTGAAATGTACAGCGCTGCCATCTGCAAGGAGGATGCAGTGCTGGCTCGCCAGAAAATGAAGGACAAGGCACCGAAGCTGTATCGGTCTCTTGGAAAGCTGAACCATCAGCTGAAGGAACTGCAGGAAGAATGCGAAACTTACAGAATCCTTCCGGGAACAGGCACCATTACTATGATGGCTTTGAAAATCCAGGGAGAATTCGATATGTTTCTGGAAGAACATAAAGATGCAGAACTGGAAGACGAGGTACGGCAGTTTTATTTTGATGTGCGGAATTTTCTGAACATTGCAGAGCTGGTGGATGAGAACTACGTGGTTTATGCGGAAAATGGAGCGGACGGGCGTTTCCGGCTGAAGCTGTTCTGTGTGAATCCGGCAGCCAATCTGGGAGAGTACCTGAAAAAAGGCCGCAGCGCTGTGTTCTTTTCCGCAACTCTTCTGCCGATGAGCTATTATCGGAAGCTTTTAAGCTGCAGGGCGGATGACTACGGGATTTACGTGGAATCTCCTTTTTCCCAGGAAAAACGCTGTATCCTGAATGCCTGTGATGTGAGCACCTTATACACCCGCCGCAGCTACGAGGAATACCGCAGAATCGCGGAATATATTGCAAAAACAGTGTGGCAGAAAAAGGGAAACTATATGGTATTTTTCCCATCCTACAAGATGCTGGAAGAGGTTTACCGGATTTTTGACGAAGAATTTTCAGTAAACTGGGTGCGCTGCATCTGCCAGAACAGCTCCATGAAGGAAAGCGAAAGGGAAGAATTTCTGGAAGAGTTCGAGCACAATCAGGATTCCCTTGTGGCCTTTTGCATTATGGGAGGGATTTTTTCAGAGGGGATCGACCTGATGGGAGAGAAGCTGATCGGAGCCATTATGGTGGGAACCGGGCTGCCCCAGCTGGGAAATGAAAGGGAAATCCTGCGTTCTTTTTACAGCGAAAAGGGAGAGAACGGATTCGATTATGCGTATCGCTATCCGGGGATGAACAAGGTACTGCAGGCAGCCGGCCGGGTGATCCGCACAAGAGAGGATAAGGGCGTGATCCTGCTTCTGGACGAGCGTTTCCGGCAAAGAGAGTACAGCAGCCTTTTCCCCGTAGAGTGGAATGACCGGAAAACCTGCACATTGTCCAATGTGGAGGAGCAGCTGAAACGGTTCTGGGAAATGGCAAAATAAAGAAACAGTTGCACTGTGGTGGAAAAACAGTTATACTGCCCTTAACCAAAAAGGAGAACAGAATGAAAAAAGTGCAGTATTTGAAAATTATGGCTGCGGCGATTCTGGGAATATCCGGAATGTTCGCGCCGCAGCCGGGAACTCTGACTGGGGAAAAGCTGACAGCCACGGTCTATGCGAACGGCGAGGATCTGTCTGTTTTTGAGAATAGCGGCAAATATATAAAAAAAGAGGACGACGGGCTTTACTGTGTGGACCAGGATGGTTCCCCGGATGTCCGATGCGCAGTTCATTATTTTGATCATTTTGCAGTAGACGGAAAGGTTTTGGACGGCTATTACTATCACGATGAGAGTGGACGGCTGGCGCTGGAAGGCGGCATTCACTATGTTTCCAGAATGCGGTGCCAGGGGCAGCTGTTTGACGGCTATTATTATTTTGATGAGCAGACCGGAAGCTTATCTTCTGGCGGCGTGACGGTTCAGGGACTGACCGTGGAGACAGATGGAAAAATAAAAGAGCTGGTAAAGCCAGGCACAGACAGTCTGGAAAAAAAGCTGGAAGAGCTGCTAAACGGTTTTGAAGGGCAGTGGAGCGTTTATGTGAAGGATTTAGGCAGCGGCGAACAGTTTTCCATCAACAATCAGTCTATGACCTCAGCGAGCGTGATCAAGGCATTTGTCATGGCAGCCAGCTATGAAAATATGGATCGTCTCCGTGTGCAGGAGGGAACAATCCTGAAAGCAGAACCCCTCAGCGATACCGTTCTGAACAAGCTGTATGCACTGACAGAGAACATGGTAACCTTCAGCGACAATGAATCCTTCAATGAGATGGTAAGGCTTCAGACTCCGTCCATGCAGTTTAATGCAGGGGCAAGGGTGATCAACCGTTTCCTTCGGGGCCAGGGCTATCAGGAAACCGCTGTGCTGCACACTCTTGCGCCTTCCAGTACAGAGCCGGTGGGACTGGGCGGCAGCAACACCACATCTGTGGAGGACTGCGGAAAACTGCTGGAGAGCATTTACCGGGGCGAGTGCGTCAGTGAGGAAGCCTCCAGCCAGATGCTGTCCTTCCTTCTTATGCAGGACACAAGAACCAAGATCCCAGGCGGTCTTACGGATTCCATCACCATAGCCAACAAAACCGGGGAAAACGACAGCAATCAGCATGACATTGCCATTGTATACGGAGACCGGACGGACTATGTTCTGTGCGTGATGTCGGAGAACGGAGGCACGGAAGAGACCGCTGTTTCCAATATCCGGATGATCTCGGCGCTGACGTACTATGCACTGAACTGGTAGTGAAAGAAATGACAGCTGCTATCCAAAAAAATTGCTTGACACTAACAAAATTTTGCGATAGCATGAACATAACAAGAGGCGATTTAGAAAGGAGATTTTTATCATGAAAGTAGTTTACACAGATAAGGCACCAGCAGCAATCGGACCATATTCACAGGCTATGATTTTAAACGGAGTATTATTTACATCCGGACAGATCCCGGTTGATCCTGCAACAGGCGAGATCAGCGGAGACACCATCGAGGTTCAGGCTGAGCAGGTTATGAAGAACCTGGGCGAAGTTCTGAAAGAAGCTGGAAGCAGCTTTGAGAACGCTGTCAAGACTACCTGTTTCCTTGCTGACATGGGAGATTTTGCCAAGTTTAACGAAGTATATGCGAAATACTTTGTAAACAAGCCGGCACGTTCCTGCGTAGCAGTGAAGACACTTCCGAAGAACGTACTCTGCGAGGTAGAGGTAATCGCAGCCGTTGACTGATGATTACATATGACGTTTGTCAGAACCATGCCGTATGATGGAACTTGGTTTTCACTGTACGGTTTAGAACGAGACCTTCCGGATTCACCGGGAGGTCTTTTTCCGTTGCTTTTTAAACGAAAATCATGTATAATAGCCAACGATAGCATGGGGATTTTTTGAACGGTTCAGGCAGCAGCCTGGATCACCAATGAGAAGAATCCTTTTTTATAAAAGAAAGGCAGGGCAAAATAGTGGAAAATCTTATGAGAGTTGGAATGGGATATGATGTACACAGACTGACAGAGGACCGGGACCTGATTCTTGGAGGCGTGAAGATTCCCTGGGAAAAAGGCCTTCTTGGACATTCGGATGCCGATGTTCTGATCCACGCCATTATGGATGCGCTTCTTGGCGCAGCAGCTCTTGGAGATATCGGACAGCATTTTCCAGATACAGACCCGGCATACGAGGGAATTTCCAGTGTGAAGCTTCTGGAGCATGTGGCAGCTCTTCTTGATGAGAAGGGATACGGTGTGGGCAATATTGATGCAGTGATCATCGCCCAGAAGCCTAAGATGGCACCTCATATTCCGCAGATGAGAGCAAACATTGCCAGAGCTCTTCACATGGATGAGGAATGTCTGAACATTAAGGCAACCACAGAGGAGAAGCTTGGCTTTACCGGAAGAGAAGAGGGAATTGCATCCCAGGCTGTCTGCCTTTTGTACAAGAAGAAATAAAGGACCGGAGGGAGAACTACAATGAAGATTTTTAACACACTGACCCGTCAGAAAGAGGAATTCGTACCCCTTGAAGAGGGAAAGGTAAAAATGTATGTTTGCGGACCGACTGTATACAATCTGATCCACATCGGAAATGCACGTCCGATGATCATTTTTGATACTGTTCGCCGTTATCTGGAATATAAGGGATATGAAGTAAACTACGTATCCAACTTTACAGACGTAGATGACAAGATCATCAAGAAAGCAATCGAGGAGGGCGTTTCCGCAGAGGAGGTTTCCACCAGATACATTGCAGAGTGCAAGAAGGATATGGCTGGCATGAATGTAAAGCCGGCTACCACACATCCTCAGGCAACCCAGGAAATCGACGGCATGATCAGCATGATCCAGACCCTTATGGACAAGGGCTACGCTTATGCGGCATCTGACGGAACCGTGTATTTCCGTGTGAAGAAATTTAAAGAATACGGCAAGCTTTCCCATAAGAACCTGGACGATCTTCAGTCCGGATTCCGTGCACTTCAGGTGTCCGGCGAGGACCAGAAGGAAGATCCCCTTGATTTCGTTCTCTGGAAGCCGAAGAAGGAAGGCGAGCCATACTGGACTTCTCCATGGTGTGACGGCCGTCCGGGCTGGCACATTGAGTGCTCTGTAATGTCTAAGAAATATCTTGGAGAGGAGATCGATATTCACGCTGGCGGAGAGGACCTGATCTTCCCGCACCATGAGAATGAGATCGCACAGAGCGAGTGCTGCAACGATAAGATTTTTGCAAGATACTGGATGCACAACGCATTCCTGAACATTGACAACCGCAAGATGTCCAAGTCCCTTGGAAACTTCCGCACTGTCCGTGAGATCAGCGAGCAGTACGATCTTCAGGTACTCCGCTTCTTCATGCTTAATGCACATTACAGAAGCCCGCTGAACTTCAGCGCTGACCTTATGGAATCCTCCAAGAACGCACTGGAGAGAATCACAGATGCAGCAGCAAGCCTGAAGGACCACAAGGACAATGCACAGGCAGCAGACCTGACAGAGCAGGAACAGGCACTTCTTGCAGAGGCATCCGGCTTTGTGAAGAAATTTGAAGAGGCAATGGATGACGATTTCAATACTGCCGATGCACTTGCAGCTGTATTTGAGCTGGTGAAATTTGCCAATACCAATGTAACAGAAGAGAGCAGCAAAGCATTTGCAGCAGGACTTCTTGAACTCCTTGTAAAGCTTTGCGATGTGCTTGGTATTATTGCAGTGAAGAAAGAAGAGATTCTGGACAAAGAGATCGAAGATCTGATCCAGGAGCGCCAGGAAGCAAGAAAGGCAAAGAATTTTGCAAGAGCAGACGAGATCCGCGATGAGCTTCTGGCAAAAGGAATTATTCTGAAGGATACACGCGAAGGAGTAAAATGGAAACGGGCTTAAATGAATTAAAAGAGCTGTTTGGCTTAAAAGACCGGGATCTGCGGACTTACTCCCCGCTGACACTGGCCTATATCGGTGACGGCGTCTATGAGCTGGTGATCCGGACCATCCTTGTAAAAAAAGGCAACTGTCCGGTCAATCAGCTTCATAAGCATGCAAGCAGCCTGGTGAAGGCAGGGGCACAGTCCAAAATGATGGAGACTCTGGAGCCCATTCTTACAGAAGAAGAGCTGGCCGTCTACAAAAGGGGAAGAAATGCACATTCCCCCACAATGGCGAAGCACGCCACAATGGCAGACTACAGAAGAGCCACAGGCTTTGAAGCGCTGATGGGCTATCTGTACCTGAAGGAGGATTATTCCAGAATTGTGGAGCTGGTAAGAAAGGGAATCCCGGAAGAGAGTTTATAGGAAAAACAGGAGGCTGCAAATGAGCGAGCAGATTGAAGGAAGAAATGCGGTACTGGAAGCATTCCGTTCAGGCAAATGCGTGGACAAGCTTTTCGTGCTGGACAGATGCCAGGACGGACCGGTGCGCACCATTATAAGAGAAGCAAGAAAAAAAGATACGATTATAAATTTTGTACAGAAGGAGCGGCTGGACCAGTTAAGCGAGACCGGTGCTCATCAGGGCGTGATCGCACAGGTGGCAGCCTACGAATATTCCACAGTGGAGGACATTCTGGAAAAAGCAAGGGAAAAGGGGGAGGCTCCTTTTGTTTTCCTGCTGGATGACATTGAGGATCCCCACAACCTGGGCGCCATCATCCGTACAGCCAACCTTGCAGGAGCTCACGGGGTGATCATCCCCAAAAGACACGCAGTAGGACTGACATCCACGGTTGCCAAGACATCTGCAGGTGCCCTGAACTACACTCCGGTTGCCAAGGTTTCCAACCTTGGACAGACCATTGAGGAGCTGAAAAAAGAGGGCATGTGGTTCGTATGCGCAGATATGGGCGGAGAACTGATGTACAACCTGAATCTCACAGGTCCTATGGGCGTCGTGATTGGCAATGAAGGAGAGGGCGTCAGCCGTCTTGTAAAAGAAAAATGTGACTTTGCGGCAGCCATTCCCATGAAGGGAGATATCGACTCCCTGAATGCGTCTGTGGCAGCAGGAATCCTTGCCTATGAGGTAGTCCGCCAGAGAATGAAATAAAATCCGGAGGAACTATGGGAAAGTTCGATAATATAAGTGATGAAGAACTGATCGCCCGTCTGCGGGATGGAGAAACCATTATTGAGGATTATCTCATGGAGAAATATAAAGGCCTTGTGCGTCAGAAAGCCAGGGCCATGTTTCTCATAGGCGGAGATACCGATGACCTGATTCAGGAGGGAATGATCGGGCTGTTTAAGGCAGTCCGTGACTTTCAGCCAGGCAGGGAGGCCACCTTTGCCACCTTCGCAAGAATGTGCATTGACCGCCAGATCTACAGCGCCATCCAGAATTCCAACCGCCAGAAGCATCTGCCTTTGAATTCCTATGTTTCGTTGAACCAGGAGGACGAGAGCAGTCCCATCTGGGAGCTTAGCGTGGAAAATCCGGAGGAGATCATCATTGACCAGGAAACCACCCGGGATCTTCAGCAGAAAATTTCTGACTATTTAAGCCCCATGGAGAATAAGGTGCTGGATCTGTACCTGAAGGGGGAAGGCTATGTGGAGATCGGCAGAATCCTGGGAAAATCCCCGAAATCCATTGACAATGCCCTGCAGAGAATACGGGCGAAAATCCGTGAAGTGATAAGTCAGAACAGGAAATAAAAAAGAGAAATGAAAAAGAGTTTATTTTTCTTTTAGATTTCCTGTCTTGACTTTTGAAAAAAATCTGTTATCATATCAAGTAATCAATGCGTCCGGGAAGGACGCGTCAGTAATATCTAAAATTCTAATTTATCAAATTTGTTATAAAATCCAATTTGCTTTTTTATTTAAATCCAGAAGAAATCAATTTATCTATTTTTTATATTCTATCATGTCAGCTTTTCTATTTTTATTCACATGATTTTATTCTCTAATTTATCATTCGAAGTCTGGAGGTGATTCCATTGTGCCAAGCAGCTTTGGGGCAAAAATTTGTCCCGGATATTTGATGTGACAACAGAAAATCCCCAAAGAAAGGAGTTGGCAGAAATTTTTTCTGCCAAAGCGGATCCATGAAGAAAAGATGGATGATTTTTGTACTTGCGTGCTGTCTGACTGCGGGAATTACAGGTTCTGTGGTATATGCCTATCTGATCGACCAAAAAGAAACGGTCAATCAGATTCGGATTTTGGAGAATACCACTCATATTGAGGAAGAATTTGAACCGCCGGATGAGGTAAAGCCCGGGCAGGTGATTAAGAAAAAGCCCTGTATTGCAAATGATTCTGGCTTCCCGGTATTTATCCGGGCCAGGGTGATTTTCAGCAATGACAGGGGAGAAGCACAGTGCCAGCCGCTAGAGATTGCAGACAGCTGGAAAAAAGGAGAAGACGGATACTATTATTATCAGAAAAAAGTGTTGTCTGGACAGCGTACAGATGTAATTTTTGATAAGATTGTTATAAAAAATACAGTGAAAAAAGATGAGTTGGTAAGTTTTGATATTCTGGTTTACGAAGAATCCGTCCAGGCAGAGGGATTTTCTTCCCCGGAAGAAGCCTTTGCCAGACTGTAAGGAGGGACAGATGAAGAAAAAAATCATAGTATGTTTAGCTGCACTGACCTGTCTGGCAGCAGGCGGGGGAACGGCCCTGGCTTATATCAGTGACAGTGCATATGTGTCAAATCAGCTGGCGTTTGCCGGGGAAAACGGGCTGAATGCCAGGCTGACAGAGCCATCCTGGAATCCGCGGAAGGGACTTCTTACAGTGCCGGGAGCGGTGATCCCCAAGGATCCTCAGGTGACCAATACCTCAGAACTGGATATGAATGAGCTGGTGGCGCTGAAATGTGAGTTTGTCTACACAGACAGCTGCCCGGATCCTTCGAAAAAAGGAAAGCTTTTGAGCGCTGCAGATATGAAAAAAGCAGTGGATGTATACCAGATCGATTACAACAGCGATGATCCAAAGAAGAGTGACTGGATTCGCTTTCAGAACCAGAAAGACACGGATCCGGTCCAGTGCTTTTACTATTCCAGAGTCCTGAAACGGAATTTTCCAGGAGAAGGGGAGACAACCGTTCCCTTATTTACCCAGGTATCTGTCGATAAAAGCGTCAATTATGCAAGGCAGAACAAAGTGCTGGAAATGGGCGGTGTCGAAATCCGGATTTCCGGGCACGTCCTGCAGCAGATGCCTGGAGAAGCAAGCTATGGACTGGACAACCCGAAGGCAGCTTATGAAGCCGGTTTGTTCCAGTTTCAGTAAAAATCAGCAAGAAAGGAAGAGAAAAAATGACGAATACAAAGAAAAGAAACTTACTGGCAGCAGGCGTGATCTTGTGCGCACTGCTTTCCGGAATCGGCACTACCATGGCTTATTTTACCGAGAGTGCCCAGGAAACAAATGTTTTTACAACCGGTGATCTGGATATTGGTCTGAAGGAACCGGAATGGGATCCAAAAGACAACGATGGAAAAAACATGTATCCCGGTTATACCGTATACAAAAATCCTACTGTGAAAAATATTACCTCAGACAAAAATGGGGAAGAACCCTGCTATGTGCGGATGATCGTGGACATTCTGGATGGAGACGGCGCAGATGTGACAGACAGCCAGGCGCTGAATCTGATCTACAAAACCATCTATTATGATGAAAGCTTTGATGGCGGATACGACAAAAAGGAAGGAACCTCAACCGGGTTGATCCAGGACCGGATTCCAGGCTACAGCCTTTCAGAGCTGGCGGCATACCCGATGGTGAATCCTCTTTGGGAAAAGGATACGGCAAGATCTACGGCGTCTAAGCTGGTATACAACTATATGGGCAAAAACGGAGATGGGATTCTGAATATCCAGGAGGAATCCACTCTGTTCACCAATGTGGTGATTCCCATCGACTGGAACCAGACGGAAATGAAAAAGGTGGGCAACTATCAGCTGAAGGTAACTGCGCAGGCAATTCAGAGCAAGGGCTTTGCCACACAGGCAGAGGCGTACCGCATGCTGGATGAGGAGATCAAAGGAGGCACTCTGCAGGAGATCAGGAGCGCTGGCGTGAACTGATCAGAAAGGAAGAGATGCTATGAAAAAGCATACGTTTACATGTATGGCCCTTCTTGTGTTTGCAGGAATGCTGTTTGTATGCGGTGCTGTGCTGGCTGCGTGGAATGTATCAGAATATGCCGAAAACCTGCTGTCTATGTCCTCCTACAAAAATTCCATACAGGAGAATTATATAAGACCGGATCATGTAGATCCCGGACAGAAAGTCGTGAAGGAAGTATTTATTAAAAATGAGGGAAATACGGACTCTTTTGTGCGGGTGAAGGTTACCAGCATGTTCGGGAGCGTGGATGAAGAGGGGAGCTTTCAGGAAGAGAAGGATCTGGATCCAGGGCTGATCGAAATTCACTACAATACGGATCTCTGGACGTTGGAGGATGATGGGTACTGGTACTACAAGGATGTTCTGCTGGCAGGAGAAAGTACCAGAAAGCCTCTGATGGACCGATATTATCTGTCCGAAAAAGCGGACAACCGCTACAAAAACAAAGAGGCCAGGATCCTCATCAATATGGAGAGCATTCAGGCTGAAGGCGGTGAGATGGAGACCATCTGGGGAAAAATGGAGCGGGATCTGGGGATTTTCTATCAGCCCTGTACCTGTGAGACTGTAACAAGTGTAATCTTCGGGGAAAACCAGAAGCTGAAAATCGGCGGGGAGACCACAGATCTGTTTGCCAATTTCAAAAACCTGACGCCGGGATGCACAAGAAGCCAGACCATCCGCATCACCAATTCCTCTCAGATTCCGGTTCAGATGTATCTGCGTGCAGAGCTTGCAGAGCAGGAAAAAATGAGTCAGGAAAATCTGGAACTGGTGGAAAAGCTTCTGTCCAGATATGCTGTGGTGGAGATTCGGCAGGACAGCAAAGTTCTTTATCAGGGTGCTGTGGACGGAAACGTGACCGGGGCAGGCTGGAGCATGAAGGAGAATATTTCTCTTGGAGATTTTGCAGCAGGCGAAGGGAAAAGCCTGGTGGTGAAGCTGTCCTTAAGCGAAGAGATGGACAACCAGTATCAGAGCCTTCTTGGCAGAGTAAACTGGGTATTTTCGGCGCAGGGAGCAGGTAAAAGAGAAGAAGATCCGGATGGTTCCGAAAAAGAATACGGTCAGCAGAATTCCAGAGAAGGGAACAGCCAGAATGAAAGGGAAAAAGTTTTTTCATCTGTGGCAGCAAGCCCGAAAACAGGGGATGAGACAAAAGCTGCGGTGAAATGGCTGGCATTGTTTGGTGCCCTGGCAGCAATGGCGGTCAGCAGCTGGCGGCTGTACAGAAAGGAAAGCCAGGATGAATAAAAGATATCCAAAAGCTATGTGCTTGATTATTCTTTCTGGTATGCTGATCTGTTTTTGCTATCCGCAGATTCTGAAAATGAGATGTTATACCGTAGTATCAGGGAGCATGTCACCGGCACTTCCGGTGGGGGCTGCCGTTTATGTGAAAGAGAAGCAGCCCCGGGAAATAAAAAAAGGGGAGATCATCACTTTTTTTGAAGGGGAAACGGTTATCACTCACCGGGTGATGGAAATAGATGAAAACGCCCAGCTGTTTATGACAAAAGGAGATGCAAACGAGAAGCAGGATACCCAACCTGTGAAGTGGGAGAATGTATATGGAACTGTTGTTTTTACAGTTCCCTATGTGGGGTATGTACGGCTGTTTCTTGGCACTTGGAATGGAAAAGCGGCGGTTTTGTCCTGTTTCCTGGCGTTTTCTCTGTGCATGAATATCTGGGAAGGCGTGAAAGCAAAAAGGAGCGTGAAATAAAATGAGGAAAAAACGGTACATACTGGGAGGCGCAGGCCTGCTGCTGGGAATTGCATTTTCCGGGGCTGTTACAATTGCATATCTCACCAGATCAGTGGGCGAGGTGAGAAATGTGATCACAGCAGGCTCTGTAAAAGCCAGGCTGACAGAGGCACATTGGGATGCAGAGAAGGCGTTGAAGGTGTATCCCGGTCAGACCCTGGAGAAGGATCCTGTTGTGCAGAATACAGGAAAGAATGAGGCAAATGTTTTTCTGGAAGTCAGGATCCCGGTGGAAAACATTTTCGTGGTGGATGAAAAAACCGGGAAAAAAACAGAAAAGGAAAGAAGAGAACTGTTTCAGTTTGAGGCAGACACAGGGAAATGGACGCTGCTTTCTAAGGAACAGGACCGGAATGGCCAGAAATATGTTTACGGCTATAAAAAGGTACTAATGCCAGGAGAAAGCACTGCGCCTCTGTTTTCCGAGATTGTGACGGTTCTCTATCTGGAAGGGGAGCTTGATGTGAAAAGAAGCTATGATGTGCCTGTAACTGCAAAGGTGATCCAGATGCAGGATGAAGGAATGACCATGGAGAAAAAGTATGAGAATTATTTAAAACAGTATGAGGCAGACCGCCAGGAGGACGCAGGATGAGGAAAAGATTTTTTAGAAAGGCTGTACTGGCAGCTGTGATCGCTGTGCCTGCGGTATTTTCCCATCCGGATAGCAGGGCATTGGCCCAGGAAGAGGGCAAAGCCATAGAAAGGGAGAAAGAAGCCGCAGGAGCAGAGGAGCAGGAAGCGTGGAACTCTGAAGAGGAAATGGAAAATATTTCGGAAGATACCGGTGAGGAAGAGGATACTGGTTCAGAGGATGCCACAGATTTGGAAAACCAGATGGATGCAGAAGGGGACGAAGGATTTTTTACAGAAAATGATCTATTTTCTGAGATGGAAGAGGATGACCTGCTTTTTTCAGAAGGAGAAGAGGCTGTTCCAGAAGAAAATATGGAGAATCTGATCGACCTGTATGCGGCACATGCTGGTTTTGTGCAGGAGGGTTTGCCTGTACGAAATGGAAACGGCGGCTTTGTTCCGGTTACCAATGGGGAGGCGGTTTTCAGCAGCAAATATACAAGGCTTGGCTGGAATTCCAATTCCGCAGTGTATCCCTGGAGTCAGGCTGGAAGCAGTGTGCTTGCCGGGCAAAAGATACAGGGAGCGGTACAGGGTCCGTATTATCTGCCCCTTGATAACCGTGCAAAAGGAAAATACGGGTTTCGGGTTACAAACGTAGGCTTTAACAAAGAAGCAAATACCAGTCTGGACCTTTTGATGACCTGCACGGATTATCTGGATTATACCTACGACAACAAAGGTGCAAAAATGACGGATCTGATGCCTATTTTTGGGATCAGCGATACGGATGACCTGTGGCTTCTGTTTGCAGATGGTCTTCCAGCCCAGGAAATCAAAATAGATATTGTAAAAAGCGGAACAAGTACGCCTGTACCGGGAAATTACCGCTTCAGATGGCTGGATATTGATCTGTACCAGCGTTTTGGAATCCGGCTGCAGAATGGTTCCATTGGGCACAGATATGCCACAAAGGATTCTGTAGTCAATGTGTTCCAGACGGAGCTTTTTTCCAAAAACTATGAGGTGCTGACAGCTCCTGCCGCCAAGGTAGAAGGAGAAGTTCCAGAGCATACCGTTGTCTATGAAGTGGATCAATCCGCTGGCTTTTATCTTGCAATTCTCAGCCCTGGTTACGGGAATGTATCAAAGAACCCGGCGAAAGCAATCCAAAACC
This sequence comes from Blautia acetigignens, assembly GCF_025566865.1. Lineage (NCBI taxonomy): Bacteria > Bacillati > Bacillota > Clostridia > Lachnospirales > Lachnospiraceae > Blautia > Blautia acetigignens. Next base: position 35,467 of record NZ_JAOQJM010000013.1, on the reverse strand, counting down.
AGTATGAAGAGGCGTTGACTGGAACATGTGTAAGTGTGGCAGGGCTTCAGTGGGATGCAAAAGGATACGGTCCTGTGGAATATCCCAAGCTGACCAAAAAGACAGGAAACACACTGGCAGAACAGGGAGCTTTTAACGATCTGGTGAATATTTCGGATGAGTTTTATTATACCCTTCAGACCGAAATCCCGGAGGAGCATCCGGCATATTACTATGGATCCTGTACCATCACAGATGCACTCCCTGCAGGAGTGGATTTCGCAGAGGATGCGGCTGTCAAGATGCTTCCATCCGGGGAAAATGTGACTTCCTGGTTTCAGCTCACAGCGAAGGATGATGTGGTAAGTTTTCAGGCAACCCAGGCAGCACTGGCTTCCTCGGCATTCTATGGAAAAACATATGAATTCCAGATAAAGGCAAGGATGGACGCATCAGAAATGACGCCCTCCTACAGTGGGAATGTGTGCAGCTATGCGGTAAAAAACAAAGGTTCCATTACCTGCAGACACAAAAACGGGCAGGAGGGGACAAACTGGTCCAATGAGGTTGTTTCCCGGGCAAAGGTTCAGCGGCCGGAACCGGAAAAACCGCAGAAATGGATCATAGACGGAACAGCAAAGGTAAAAGCAAAAGAATATAAGGGCAGAGATTTTGAAACGGTATATGAGATTTCCCAGCAGATTCCCCAAAACACAGAACAGTGGAAAATCGCAGGTCTTCATATCCAGGATGAGCTTGCAGACTGTTTTGAGTTAAAATCCGCAAAGCTTCTGGTTGAGCAGAATGTGCTGGCTTCATTTGGAACTTCTGGAGGAACAGATGGAAACTGGAAATTAAGTGTGAAAAATCAGCTGCTTAAGCTGTCATCTATTGGTTCCCTGCCAGAAAGCAGCTACGGGAAAATCCTCAGACTGCAGCTGTCGGTAAGATTAAAAAAAGGCTGCAGTCTGCAGCTTTATTACGCAGTGAACCAGAATCCGGACATTCTGGAGGCACATGTGTATAATATGGCTTCGGTTATTTTTGAATGGCATCAGGGAACCCCAGCCTCTGTTTTCGGAAATACAGATAAAACAGAAGTGATCATAAAAGAAGACACTCCAAAGGGAACGATAACTGTTCGAAAGAAAGATCCTTCCGGCAGAAACCTGCAGGGAGCTGTATTTGAAGTGAAAGCTGCGGCAGATATCTATTCTGTTGTGGGAACGCTTCTGCTTTCTTCAGGAGAAACAGTGGACAAAGTTACTACGGATGAAAGCGGAACAGCCATTTCGAAGCCTCTTTATATGGGAAAATATACAGTAGAGGAACGGACTCCTCCCAAAGGTTACGTGGTTACGTCAAAAGTCTGTGATGTGGAATTAAAAGAAGGAGATGCACAAAAAACAGCCGTCTTCCAAAATGAGGAAACTCTGGTCTGCATTAAAAAGGTATCCAAAAAGGAAAATGTCAGCGATCCGGATCGGTGTCTTGCTGGCGTAAGCTTTCTTCTGTGGGAGAAAACACAAGGAGCAGACAAAGGGAAGCTTTATACAACAGACGCAAACGGCATGATCCAGATCAAGGGGCTTGTCCCTGGAACCTACGTATTTCAGGAAAAAACAGCGCCGGATGGCTATGTACCGGACGGACGCTCCTATGAATTCACAGTAGACGAAAACGGTCTTGTGGAACAGGAACAGGGACATACCATTACAGTAGAGAACGGATACACCAAAGCAGAATTTCGAAAAACAGACAAGGCCACCCAAAAAACGGTAGCTGGTGCCACCCTGCGGCTTACAGACGCAAAGGGAAAAATCGTGGACACCTGGATATCTGGGACAACACCCCACAGAATCAACCGGCTGGCAGCAGGAGAGTACCTTCTGACAGAATTGGAAGCTCCAAAAGGCTATAAAAAGGGTGCGCCTGTAAAATGCGTGATCCAAAATGAGGAAGCCGTCCAATCCTTTGAGATGACAGATGTGAAGCTGGTGACCATCCAGGTGGACAAAGTAATCCATGGAAAGGAAATTGTATGGGCCCATGGAAATCCTGTTTTTACATTTCGCTTGCAGGGAACGGATCTGGACGGAGAAAAGTACACTTATTATGATACAGTAGAATTCACCAGGGAAAATACAGATACCTCCAAAGACGCAAGACTAAGCCTATCTTTTGAAGTTCCTGCAGGAGTATATACCGTTTCCGAATGCAGGATCATGCGGTATGAACTGGAAAAGATTGACGGCGTATCCGGCGGAAAGATAAATGGAAAAGAAGTGCAGTTTGACCTGTCTATGAATCAAAATGGAACCGCCGTATTTACCAACAAAAAAACAACGGACCGGGAACTGACGGACACCGGATTTGTGAGAAATGTGATCATACCGTAGAAACAACTTTTCATAAAAAATTCCCATAAAGAAAGATTCCATATCATAAAGCCCAGCCTGGCACAGGCTGGGCTTGGGGGAAGAATTTTAATTATTTTATATTTTTTGAAAAAATTTGAAAATAACTGTTGACAATCGCATAACCTTCTGGTAATATAATCAACTGTGAGCGGCAGAAATGCTGAAGCACAAGAGTGCTGATGTGGCTCAGTCGGTAGAGCGTCGCCTTGGTAAGGCGGAGGTCACGGGTTCGATTCCCGTCATCAGCTTAAAGTCCTTGATTCTATTTCAAGGACTTTTTTGTTTATACGATATAAAAAAATCCACTTTTTATTAAGAAAAACTTTTAAAATGAGAGGGATTATGATAAGATAAATCAACTGGAGCCTGTAAAAGAAGGCTTTAAGACTAACTGATAGTATTCATATGCTATAAATAACAGAGGATTTCAGGAGGGAGAAACATGGAGAACGAAACGGTTTCCAAAAATTTTATTGAAAATATCATTGATAAAGACCTGGCAGAAGGAGTTTATGATACCGTTCATACCCGTTTCCCGCCAGAGCCAAACGGCTATCTTCATATAGGACATGCCAAATCCATTCTTTTAAATGCAGGACTGGCAAAAGAATATAACGGTAAATTCAACATGCGTTTTGATGATACAAACCCGACCAAAGAGAAATCTGAGTTTGTAGAATCCATCAAGGAAGATATCAAATGGCTGGGAGCAGACTGGGAGGACAGACTGTTTTTTGCTTCCGATTATTTCGGACAGATGTACGAGGCTGCTGTAAAGCTGATCAAGAAAGGCAAAGCCTATGTCTGCGATTTAAGTGCTGACCAGATCAGGGAATACCGCGGAACCTTAAAGGAGCCAGGGAAAGAGAGCCCATACCGCAACAGAAGCGTAGAAGAGAACCTTCAGCTGTTTGAGGAGATGAAGGACGGCAAGTACGCAGATGGAGAGAAGGTTCTCCGTGCCAAAATCGATATGGCTTCTCCGAACATGAACATGCGTGATCCGGTTATCTACCGTGTGGCACATGTAAGCCACCACAGAACCGGTGATACCTGGTGTATTTATCCGATGTATGACTTTGCACATCCAATTGAGGATGCAATCGAGGGAATTACCCATTCCATCTGTACTTTGGAATTTGAGGACCACAGACCGCTATATGACTGGGTAGTAAGAGAGCTTGAGTATCCGCATCCGCCGAAGCAGATCGAGTTTGCAAAGCTGTATCTGACCAACGTAGTAACCGGTAAGCGTTATATTAAGAAGCTTGTTGAGACCGGAATCGTAGATGGCTGGGATGACCCGAGACTGGTATCCATTTCCGGTCTGCGCCGCCGCGGATATACTCCGGAATCCATTCAGAAGTTTGTAGAGCTTTGCGGTGTTTCCAAGGCTGACAGTTCTGTGGATTATGCAATGCTTGAGTACTGCATCCGTGAGGATCTGAAATTAAAGGCTCCGCGCTACATGGCAGTTCTTGATCCGATCAAACTGGTGATCGATAATTATCCGGAAGGACAGGTAGAGTACCTGGATGCTCCGAACAATATGGAGAATGAGGCACTTGGAACCAGAAAGGTTCCGTTTAGCGGAGAGCTTTATATTGAAAGAGAAGACTTCATGATCGACCCGCCGAAGAAATACAAACGTCTCTTCCTGGGAACAGAAGTGCGTCTGATGAACGCATATTTTGTAACCTGTACAGGTTTTGAGGCAGACGATGACGGAACCGTTCATGTGGTACACTGTACTTATGACCCGGAGACAAAAGGCGGCAACGCACCTGACGGACGTAAGGTAAAGGGAACCATCCACTGGGTAGAGGCAACAAATGCCGGCAAGGTTCCGGTACGCCTTTATGAGAACATTGTTGACGAGGAGAAGGGTGTATACGATAAGGAAACTGGCGAGCTGAACCTGAACCCCAATTCCCTTGTTGAGGTTTCTGCTTATGTAGAGCCAGAGCTTCTTAAGGCAAAAGGCTATGACAGCTATCAGTTCGTAAGAAACGGATTCTACTGTGCCGATATCCACGACTCCAAGGAGGGAGCACCGGTATTTAACCGTATTGTATCCCTTAAGAGTTCCTTCAAATTACCGAAGGCTTAATTGCCGGAGAAGATTAAAAAGTTTGCAGTCTGCATGCTTTACTTTGCAGAATGCCTTTTGAAAAGCGGTATTTAACTGCTGAATCGTGAAACTAAATAATTATTATAACAGTGTGAACTGCCGGTATTCCTATGGGAATTGCCGGCAGTTCTGCGCAGAAGTTTTTTAGTTAGTTTCATCTATTCGGCAGGATAAAACAACTATCATAAATATTACAAAAGCGGAGGAAATCAAAATGAAAAAGCTTAACGTAGCAAAAAAAGATGCATGTATGGCATGCAAGGCATGTGAAATTGCCTGTTCAGAGGCATTTTACAAGAAATTTGACGAGGATCTTTCCTGCATCAAAATTTCTGTACAGAAAGACGGCGTAAGCCCGAAACCAGTTGTATGCGTACAGTGCGGAAAATGCGCAAAAGTCTGTCCGGAGGGTGCCATCACTCAGAATCCAAAGGGCGTATACATGATCAACAAGAAGAAATGTGTAGGCTGCGGAAAATGTAAAGAAGTCTGTCCATTCGGCGTAATGGTAAAAGCAGAAGAAGCAGAGACAGTAAGCAAATGTATCGCCTGCGGCATCTGCGTAAAAGCATGTCCGATGGATGTTCTCGAGATTAAAGAGGCATAATGAGAGAGGGCGCTTTACCCAGCATCCTCACATAAGTATTTGTAAAATTAAAAAGGCCATTGTCCGGAGAAATTACCGGGCAGCGGCCTTTCAATTTTTTATCTGTCAAAATCAGTGACTAAAAATCAGTCGATATGAATGGAAGCTTCTTCCTTGTCCTGCTCTTCTTTTGCTTCTGCAAGATCTTCCTCGAATTCATTCGCAATTTTTTCTGCTTCTTCAAGAGCATTGTCTACGGCTTCCTCATCTGTTTCCTCAGCGTCCGCTGAATCTTCGTCTGAATCCTTTTCGGCAGGATTTTCAGCTGAATCCTCATCTTCCGGTACTTCGGCGGTCTCTTCCTCGGAAGTTGCTTCCCAGGAAATGAAATCCTCATGAACTTCCTTTTTTTCCGGCTGGCTGGAAGTCTCCTGCTCGTCCTCAAAATCATCCTCAGCATCAGCTGCCTGCTCCAAAGCTCTGCGCTTTGCAAAAGCGGCGGCTACAGCACCTGCTGCTGCGGCAGTCACTGCACCAAGGGCAACCATACCCCAATATTTGTTAATTTTTGCCATATTGTATACTCCTTTCGCGGTTCTCCACCTGTCCTGGAAACAAACAGATGGGGCTGACCTTATTGTAATACTTTTGGGACAAAAAGAAAAGAAAAAAATCATTGCGTCGATATACGCACAGGGTTATACTGATAACACAGAAAAGGAGAGATTATGGAAATAATTGTTTTAGCTTCGGGATCCCCTCGAAGAAAGGAATTGCTTGCAAAAACCGGACTGAAATTTTCCGTGGTTGTAAGCGGCGGGGAAGAAAAGGCAGAGACATCAGATCCTGCCGAAACAGTAGAAAAGTTGTCTTTGGATAAGGCATCTGCAGTTGCAGACCTGCTTCAGGCCGAAAAGGAGCCGCAGCTGATCATCGGCGCGGATACAGTGGTTGCCTGTGACGGTGAAATTCTTGGAAAGCCTTCGGATAGGGAAGATGCTTTTCGTATGCTGTGGAAGCTGCAGGGACAGACACATCAGGTTTATACAGGAGTGACGCTCCTGCTTAAGAAAAAACATACCTGGCAGGCTCATACCTTCAGCGAGAAGACAGATGTACAGTTTTATCCTGTTTCCAGGGAAGAACTGCTCGCCTATATTGAAACGGGAGAGCCTATGGATAAAGCTGGCAGCTATGGGATCCAGGGCGGATTTGGAATCTATGTGAAGGGAATTTGCGGGGATTATAATAATGTAGTAGGTCTTCCTGTTGGCAGACTGGTATATGAACTTAAGAAACTTGGAATAGACATAAGAGGTATAAAAAAATGATAAAAGCATGTATTTTTGATTTGGACGGAACACTGGCTTACACTCTGGATTCCATGGCAGCTGTAGGAAATCAGGTAGTGCGGAAGTTTGGACTGAACCCAATGCCAGTGGAGAATTACCGGTATTACTGTGGAAACGGTGCAGATATGCTGGTAAAAAGACTTCTGATCGATGCAGGAGACAAAGAGCTTGTACATTATGAAGAAGCACGTAAGCTTTACAGAACGGAATTTGATAAGGATCCTTTCTATAAAATACAGCATTACCCGGGAATGCCGGAGACTTTGAAAACTTTGAAGCAAAACGGGGTAAAGCTTGGCGTATGCTCCAACAAGCCCCATGAGGCAGCTGTGAAGGTAGTAAAAAGAATGTTTGGAGATCAGGTCTTTGACATGGTGATGGGCCAGAGCGATTCCATTCGAAAGAAACCGGCACCGGATGGTCCTCTGAAGATTGCCGAGGCATTTGGCGTGCTGCCAGAGGAGTGCATGTATCTGGGAGATTCCGGAACGGATATGCAGACAGGCAAGGCAGCAGGCATGTATACTGTAGGTGTTCTGTGGGGCTACCGGGAAAAAGAAGAGCTTTTAAAGAACGGCGCAGATGCCCTGGTGGAATCTCCGGAAGACATCCTGGATCTTTATGAGGAAAAATGCAGCAAATAAAAAAGGAGGTATATAAGATGTATACAGAAGAGTGCATCCAGACATTTTTGGAAAATCAGGAGCAGCTTTTTGATGAGCCTGTAGCAGAGAATTATGAGGAGGCAGAGGCTTTTCTTGAGGACTGCATGGCAGTGGTGGCAGATTCCATCAGCGAGGTGCGTAAATACCTGTCCGGTATGGGCGCGGATGTGGATGGTATGAGCGATGACGAACTGGAGGAAGCCAGCGAGGTATTTGTCCTGCCAGATGGAAAATATCTGATCGTAGAGGGATAAGGACTGCCAGTAATCCTGTTGGATAAATTCATATTACATAGACGTAAAATCAGGTTGCTATAATAACCATAAACAAAGATACAGGTGCAGCATTTTACAAAGCGACCCATAGTTTACAGCATTGTAAAAAGCACTTGTAGAAATGTTTAAAATATGTTACGATAATGTTAAGACTCAGCCAAAAGGGGAATGTAAAGGAGGATGGCATATGAGATCTAGGAAAATTATAGCAATGGTTATGACTTTTCTTATGATGCTTTCCTTGCTTCCGTCACTGGTATTCGCTTCTGCGGTACCGTCCGGAGAATTAGGAGGCAAGCTGAAAATCAAAGGAACTGCAGCTGTAGGATCTGAACTCAGCGCAGATTATACCAAAGTTACACCAGAGGGGCTTAGTGATGACTACGTAAGCTTCAGCTGGTCAAGGAAAACAGGAGACCAGCTTACAGAGGTTGGTACGGAGAAAACTTATAAGCTTACAGCTGATGATCTTGGAAATAAGATCCAGCTGAAGATCACCGGAAAGTCCGAGCTTGGAGTAACTGGTGAGCTGAAAGCAAACACAGTTGAAATCGTGGCAACACCGGAGGAAGCTCCGCAGGAGACTACAGAGGATCCGGATGCTGCAGCTGCACAGGATACAGCAGCTGAGGATTCTGCCGCAGAGGATATCCAGCAGGCAGAAGATGCTCAGCCAGCAGAGGATACTCAGGACGAAGTAATTGATATTGGCGGGGAACCGGAAGCTTCTGCTGATGAAATGCAGCCGGCAGAGAACCAGACAGCAGCAGATACCACAGATACATCTGATTCAGCAGCTGATTCTGCAGATGCTGCACAGCCGGCTGATACCGCAACAGATGACAGCGTAATCGATATTGGAACAGAAGACTATCTGGAAATTCCAGAAGAAGGTCAGAGCAACGATGCATCTGAGGCAGACAATGCGCAGGATGCACAGGCACCGGAGGAAGTTTCTTATGCAGCTGAGGCAGCAGCGGATACTGCATCAGAGGACGGAACTGCAGTTGTAGATTTCGGAACTGTAGATGCCGGATTCACACAGGAGGAATCTAATTCCATAGCAAAGACCGTCACCATTAAGAACACCGGTACAGGTACTCTGAATTTTAACGAGATCAGCCCGGAACACTTTATGGTACAGGATATCAATGAGCCTCTCGCAGCTGGAGAGCAGACATCTGTATGGATCATGCCAAGAGCAGGCGTTGAGGCCGGAGAATACAAGGATACCATTACCTATACCACAGAAGAGGGTACAGAGGTTTCCTTCAATGCGGATATGGTAGTAGCGGCAGCAGATGATCAGACACCAGCTGAGGAGCCGACAACTGACCCAACTCCAACCGAGGAACCATCCGCCGACAATCAGATACCAACTGAGGAACCGGCAGAGCCTACTCCGGAAGTTCCATCAGAACCAGAGGTTCAGAATGATCCGAAGATTGAAGCAGCAGATGAAACAATCACGGACAACACTGTAAACCTTGGCGAGTTTACCGTAGATGCGGATACTGCACCTACACCTGTAAAACTGAAGAATTCCGGTACCGGAACTGTGAAGCTTGCAGTACAGACTGATAAAGATTTTGTAACAGCAGCCTTTGCTTCTGAAGAAATTGAGCTTCCAGCAGATGGAAGTACTACAGCAGCATTAAGCATTACACCAAATGATACCAGCGAGACTGGTGACTTTGAGGATACCGTAACAGTTGTCAATGCAGAGACTGGAGATACCCTGCTTGCTCTTAAAGTTTCCTACTCTGTTAAGGAGACACCAGCTCCGGAGCTGACTGCAGATCCTTCAAAGGTAGAATTTGACAGCAAAGAGGTTGGCTACACAGAAGCACCTGTAGCAGCAACTGTAACTCTTGAGAACACAGGCAATGTGAAACTGACAAACCTTACTGTAAGCATCAGCGGAAGTGAGTTCACTTTAGGCAATCTGCCGGTAGCAGAACTGGATTCCAGTCAGACGGCATCCTTTACCGTAGCACCTGCAGTTGGATTAGCAGCTGGTTCTTACAGCCAGAACATCTCCATCAAAGCAGACCAGATCACAGAAATCGTAATCCCTGTAAGCTTCACTGTAACTGAAGCAGCTGTTAAGCTTACCGCAGTCAGCAAGCCAGCAGACATCACTCTGGCAAACGGCGTGGAGAAATCCGCAGAGGGATTACAGCTCCCATCCACAGTTAAGATTACCACTACAGCAGGCGACATGAACGCTTCCGTAGCATGGGATGTAAATGGATGTGCTTACAACCAGAACAGTGCAGAAGCACAGAAGTTCTCTGTAAATGGTACCGTTACCCTTCCAGATGGCGTGACCAATCCGGATAACCTGAACCTGATCGTATCTGTAAATGTTTCTGTAAGCCGCGGACCGATCGTTTCCGATGCTTCCAAGAACACAATTACAGGAATCAGCTCTGATGGTTCTTACACCACAGAGACCAAGATCACCTTCACAGCAGTTGGAGCAGGAACCGACATTGAGAACCCGATTAAGGGTGATGTAAGATATCTGCCTCTGAACTGGGAAGTTCTGGAATCAAGAAGCTGGGACAAAGCTCCATATTCCGCAACCTTCCGTATGGGCAAGAGTGGTAACTACACCTTAACGGTAACCTACAACCAGCAGAAATTCGATGGAAGCAACTGGGTAAACACAGGCACACAGGATACCAAACAGGTGAACTTCACCGTTGCAGCAGCACCGAATCAGACACTGACACCTGCTGCTGACAAGTCCGATGCAAACCAGAAGAACGCAGTAAAGACTGGTGATAACACACCAATCCTTCCATTCGTAATCATTCTGGTAATTGCAGTGGTACTGATTGCAGGAATTCTTGTTTACCGCAATAAGAAGAAATAATAAGCATTCAGCTTTTTCAAAAATAAAAAAGCATGAATGATGAAAGGGGAGGCTGATAACAGCTTCCCCTTTTTGGCGGCAGAAACCGCAGGAATGTCCGTGTACATCAGACCTTTTTTATAGATCATTCCATCCATTAACAAATATTACTAGCACTCATTTTGAATGAGTGCTAAATTTTTCTTGACTTTTGGGAAATTTGGTATTACTATAGTTTGTATAATTTAGAAGACAAAGGAGAGTGAGCTGCATGGCTGAAAAGCATGGTAGTTTATCAATTAACAGTGAAAATATTTTTCCAATTATAAAGAAATGGTTATATTCTGATCACGACATTTTTGCAAGAGAGCTGATTTCCAATGGCTGTGACGCCATCACCAAGCTGAAGAAGCTGGATGTTATGGGAGAGTATACACTTCCAGATGATTACAAGGCAGAGGTTCATGTAATCGTTAATCCGGAAGAGAAGACCCTGAAATTTATCGATACAGGTCTTGGTATGACAGCAGACGAAGTAGAGGAGTACATTACTCAGATCGCTTTTTCCGGCGCAACTGAGTTCCTTTCCAAATATAAAGACAAGACAACAGATGACCAGATCATCGGACACTTCGGACTTGGATTCTATTCCGCATTTATGGTAGCCGATGAGGTTCAGATCGATACTCTTTCCTATAAAGAGGGAGCAACTCCGGTACACTGGACCTGCGACGGCGGTACAGAGTATGATATGCAGGATGGCAATAAGACCACAGTTGGTACTGAAATCACCCTGTTCCTTAATGATGAGAGCACAGAGTTCTCCAATGAGTATCGTATGAGAGAAGTGATTGAGAAATACTGTTCTTTCATGCCTGTGAATATTTATCTTTCCAAGGAGAATGCTCCTCAGGAATATGAGACCATCGATGAGTCCGAGCTTCGCGAGGATGATGTGGTTGTAGAACATATCCACGAGGATGCCAAGACTGAGGAGAAAGAGAACGACAAAGGGGAGAAAGAAGTAGTAGAAGTTTCTCCTGCCAAGGATAAAGTAAAGATCAACAAGCGTCCGGTATCCTTAAGTGACCCGCAGCCGCTGTGGATGAAGCATCCGAACAGCTGCACAGATGAGGAATACAAGGAATTCTACCGCAAGGTATTCATGGACTACAAGGAGCCTCTGTTCTGGATCCATCTGAACATGGATTACCCGTTCAACCTGAAAGGTATCCTGTATTTCCCGAAGATCAATACAGAGTACGATTCCATTGAGGGAACCATTAAGCTGTACAACAACCAGGTATTTATTGCAGATAATATTAAAGAGGTTATTCCGGAGTTCCTGCTTCTTCTCAAAGGTGTGATCGACTGCCCGGATCTGCCGCTGAACGTATCCAGATCTGCCCTGCAGAATGATGGATTTGTAAAGAAGATTTCCGAGTACATCACCAAGAAGGTTGCAGACAAGCTTACCGGAATGTGCAAGACAGACCGTGAGTCCTATGAGAAATACTGGGATGACATCAGCCCATTTATCAAATATGGCTGCATCAAGGACAGCAAGTTTGCAGACAAGATGAATGACTATATTCTTTTCAAGAACATTGACGGCAAATATCTCACTCTGAAAGACTGCATCGAGGAGAACAAGAAGCCGGAAGAGAATACCGAGACAAAGGCTGAGGAAACCACAGAAGCCAAAGAAGAGAACAAAGAAGACTCCAAGGAGAAAGAGCCTGAGAAGACTACCATCTTCTATGTAACAGATGAGGTTCAGCAGAGCCAGTACATCAATATGTTCCGTGAGGCAGGCAAGGATGCGGTTGTTCTGAAGCACAACATTGACAGCGCATTTATTTCCCACTTAGAGCAGAAAGATCAGACCATCCAGTTCAAGAGAATTGATGCAGACCTTTCCGAGGAACTTCGCGAGGACGGTGCTGCTGATGAAGAGACATCCAAGACACTTACAGAAGTATTCCGCAGCGCCCTGAAAAACGACAAGCTGGAAGTGAAGGTGGAGAACCTGAAGAATGAGAAGGTTGCTGCTATGATGACACTTTCCGAGGAAAGCCGCCGTATGCAGGATATGATGAAGATGTACAATATGTACGGCATGGATCCGTCTATGTTTGGCGGCCAGGAGACTCTGGTGCTCAATGCCAAGCATCCGTTGGTTCAGTTTGTTGCTGGCAACAAGGATTCTGAGAAGACTCCGGTAATCTGTGAGGAACTCTACGATCTTGCAATGTTAAGCCACAAGCAGCTCTCTCCGGAAGAGATGACCAAATTTGTACAGAGAAGCAACGAGATCCTGCTTATGCTTACCAAATAAATTAAGATGTCAGGATTCTAAATAAAAGACAGTCCCGCCAGGACAGGGGAAATCCCTCCTGGCGGGACTGTTTTTTGCATGCGTAAAAACCGCCAGGACGAAAATCCTAAAATTTTTTACATTTTTATAAAAAAATTATCTCAAAAAGCTAAAAAACTGGAAATTAATTCGTATTATATATAGAGGCAAAAATTCGCTAACTGCAGATGCAGGAGTAACTAATTGTGGGAGGGACTTAACATGAAAGAGGTATACGGAACGATACGTAAACTAGGTGCAACATCAAAATACAAAGGATATTATTTTGTGGCAGAAGCTATACGGATGACTATGGAATTTCAGGAAAGACCGATGAAGATCACAAAGGACATTTATCCAAGGCTGGCAAAGAAATTTAAATCCAAACCATCCAATATAGAGCATGATATCCGTACTATTGTAAATGTATGTTGGGAAAATCATCGGGAAAGGCTGGAACAGATCGCCGGATATCCTCTGGAATACAGACCAACGAACAGTGAATTCGTAGACATGATCGCATTTTATCTGGGAACGGATGAGGAGAGCTGAGACTATAAGCTCTCAGCGGAAATCTCATTATGACTGAAAAACTCCGTTACATACTGCTCCCAGAGATGGTCCAGTTCTTTGCCCGGGAAAAAGGTCTTCAGGGAAGTGCCGGTAGTGCAAAGAAGGGTTTTGTTTTTGTACTGAAGGTTCAGATATAGTCCCGCCACCTGTTCCGGGGGAAAAGGAAGGGACGAGTTCTGAAGCAGGGCAGCAGCTTTATTGGGAGAAAACTGAAGCACGATCTTAAAGGAAAGCGGCGAACGCTTCCCGCGGATGATGGAATAGCAGATGGGCTTCACCTCTTTCCACAGTGAGTAGGTGCGATGGCTGGAACTTAAAAATTCCTGCTGGTCATTGTCGAAAAATTCAGTCTGCAGTCTGCCGTCAATGGTAAAGAGATTGCTTGTGGTGATCTCGGCCTGGTTCAGCCAAAAAAGGTCGAAGGTGTCGCCGAGAAAAAGTTTGTTTGTGAAATCTTTCTGATCAGTGATTTTCAGGGCAAGCATAGGTGCCTCCTTTCACGGGAAAAACAAATTCATAAGTATTTACCATTATAAAGCAAATTGCCAAAAAAGGAAAGAAAAAACTCTTTTCAAACATGTAGTAATGTGTTAATATAGATGTGGTATTTAAAACTACATAGCATGGAAAAGAGGACGATATAATTGAGCTATAAAATTGTTATAGATAGTTGCGGAGAACTTCTGGAGCAGTGGAAGCAGGATGAGAGATTTGAATCTGTACCGCTGACGCTTACTGTGGGAAGTGAGAATATAATTGATGACGAGACCTTTGACCAGGCAGATTTCCTTCAGAAGGTTGCAGCCTGCCCGGAATGCCCCAAGTCAGCGTGCCCGTCTCCAGAGAGCTACAGAAAGGCATTTGACTGCGAGGCAGATCATGTGTACTGCGTGACTCTTTCCTCTGAATTAAGCGGTTCCTACAACAGCGCTGTTCTTGGAGCAAGCCTTCTTCATGAGGAGAGGAAGGATAAGCAGGTTCACGTGTTTAATTCCCGCTCTGCTTCCGTAGGACAGACCCTGATCGCCATGAAGATCGCACAGTGCGAGGACGCTGGACTTCCTTTTGAGGATGTCATCAGCGTGGTGAATAAATATATTGAAGAGCAGCATACATTTTTCGTTCTGGAGAATCTGGAGACCCTTCGCAAGAATGGCCGTCTCAGCCGTGTGAAGGCACTTGTGGCAACTGCACTTAAGATCAAGCCGATCATGGGCTCCACACCGGAAGGCAGCATCTGCCAGTTAGACCAGGCCAGAGGCATGAACAAGGCTCTTGTAAAGATGGTGGAGAAGATTATGGAAGCTACGGAGAACAGTGAGAGTAAGGTGCTTGCCATTTCACACTGCAACAGCCCCAAGAAGGCTCAGATGCTCAAGGAAGCCATCCAGGAGAAGATGAAGCTGACCGACATCGTGGTACTTAACACGGCCGGAGTCAGCAGCATGTATGCAAATGACGGTGGAATTATTGTAGCGGTATAATGAATACGCTTCCTTTTTTGAAAAAAGTGTGCTATACTCACTTAAGACGATATTTCATCGCAAAGGAGACGTGCTACTATGAGTCAGAAGAAAGTAGATGCTTACAAAGCAGAGAAAGCAAACCGTGAGAAAATCATGAAAAGAGAGAAACTGATCCTGAATCTTGAGAAGCTTGCAGCACTTGTTGTATGTATTGTTGCTGTATGCTGGATTGGCTACTCTGTCTATGGCAAGGTAACAGAGGGACAGGAGACCGTACAGACAGAGACTGTTATGGATACCTCCGCACTGGATTCCTATCTGAACGGACTGAGCGGAGACGCCGAATAAAATAATTCGGCAGCCTGCCGCCAGACCGAATCTGTCAGGCATTCATTTTTCATAAATTTCAATAAAAGGTTAAAAAAATCCCCCCGGAATCATCCGAGGGGAATTTTTTGCCTCAATTATAACTTAGTAACGTTAGCTGCCTGCATTCCGCGAGCGCCCTCTGTTAAGTCATATGTTACAGCCTGGCCTTCTTCAAGAGATTTGAAGCCTTCACCATTGATTGCAGAAAAGTGTACGAATACATCAGCTCCGTCTTCTCCTGTGATGAAACCATAACCTTTTTCAGCGTTGAACCATTTTACAGTGCCCTTGTTCATTTGAGTTACCTCCATAAAAAATAAAAAAATTATAATACTGTTCTGGCGAAAAAAAATCACCAGATTTTACAGACTATATCATGTAAATATATAATCTCTAAAAACTAGTGATTTTACATTAAATAATCTTCGACATGGATTGATTATATAACCTGCACCAGAAAAAGTCAAGGAGAATTAAATTTGTGTGAAAAAAAAACAATTCTGGCGGCCAAACAGATACTTGTGGAAAAAAAGTCTTTATTAAATGAACGTTTTCGTGTATGATAGTTGTGATATAATCTAACATATGCCAAGTGTATTTTTTGATAGATACCAGAAGGGAGAGAATCAAATGGGTATTCTGATTCAGGGCGGTCGTGTTGTGGATGCGGCGTCCCAGATGGACAAGATTGCAGATGTTTACCTGGACGGCTGCGTGATCCAGGAAATCGGAGAGAAGCTGAAGGTAAAGGATAAGGATGACAGGATCATAGATGCCAGAGGAATGGTGGTAATGCCAGGACTGGTGGATCTGCATGTGCATTTCCGTGATCCGGGACAGACTGAGAAGGAAGACATTGAAAGCGGCTCGAAGGCAGCGGCAAGAGGCGGTGTGACTACAGTTGTGGCAATGCCGAATACCACTCCGGTGATTGACTGTCCGGACCGTGCCAACTATGTGAAAAACAAAGCGGCTCAGGTTTCCCCCATCCATGTGCTTCAGGCAGGAGCCATGACCAAGGGGGAACTTGGATGCGAGCTTTCTGACATTGCAGGAATGGCAGCTGCAGGCGTGCCTGTTCTTTCAGAAGACGGCAAGTCCGTTATGAAAGCAAGCCTTTGCAAGCAGGCCATGGAAGAAGCAGTAAAAGCTGGACTTCCTATTTTTGACCACTGTGAGGATATGACTCTTCGCGGGGACGGCTGCATGAACGATGACGAGAATGCAAAGCGTCTGGGGCTTCCGGGAATCTGCAATTCCACAGAGGATACCATTGCAGCAAGAGATTCTCTTCTTGCCATTGAGACAGGGGCGAAGCTGCATCTGTGCCACTGCTCCACAAGAGGCGTGGCAATTATGATGAAAATGCTGAAGGAAGAGGGCATTCAGAATGTAACCGCAGAGGTTTGCCCCCATCACTTCATTCTTACATCCGATGATATTGAGAGAGACGATCCTAACTACAAGATGAATCCGCCTCTTCGTACCAGAAAGGATGTGGATGCCCTGATCGAAGGCCTGAAGGAAGGCTATATTCAGGTTATCAGCACAGACCATGCTCCTCATACCCAGAAGGACAAGACCGGTTCCATGCGCACCGCAGCATTTGGAATTGTAGGAATTGAGACCAGCTTTGCCCTTAGCTACACCGCACTGGTTGAGACAGGAGTCCTGACTCTTTCCCAGCTGGTGGAGAAGATGAGCTACAATCCGGCCAAGATTCTGAATCTGCCCTGCGGAACCCTGCAGGAGGGTCATCCGGCAGATGTAGTGATCGCAGATATCAAGCATCCATACACCATCCATAAAGCAGACTTTGTTTCCAAAGGAAAGAATACCCCGTTTGAGGGGAAAGAAGTAAAAGGAAAGATCCTGTACACCATCTGCGACGGCAAAGTGGTCTACACAGATCCATCCGCAGTGAAATAATCCTATTTTAAGTGAACAACAGGACCGGCATCCTGGCAGACCATGCCCTGTGGTGCCTGGCTTCCTATAAAATATATCCAGGAGGACAACATCCATGATCAACAAACTTATTGCAAATATCAAGAAAACAGGTGCGCCTATTGTAGTAGGCTTAGACCCAATGCTGAACTACATTCCAAAGCAGATCCAGGAGAATGCATACAAGGAATTCGGCGAGACTTTAGAGGGCGCTGCAGAGGCAATCTGGCAGTTTAACAAAGGAATCGTAGATGCTACATACGATCTGATCCCGGCAGTGAAGCCCCAGATTGCTATGTACGAGCAGTTCGGACTTCCGGGACTTGCAGCTTACAAGCGTACCATTGACTACTGCAAGGAGAAGAACCTGGTGGTGATCGGAGATATTAAGCGAGGCGACATCGGATCCACATCCGCTGCCTATGCAACTGCACATCTTGGAAAGATTCAGATCGGAAGCAAGACCTACGCACCCTTTGATGAGGATTTTGCGACTGTAAACCCATACCTTGGAACTGACGGCGTGAAACCTTTCGTAGATGTGTGCAAAGAAGAGAAAAAGGGAATTTTCGTGCTGGTTAAGACTTCCAATCCGTCCAGCGGCGAGTTCCAAGACAGAATCGCAGAAGGCCGCCCGGTTTATGAGTGGGTTGGTGAGAAGGTAGCAGAGTGGGGCGCTGACTTTATGGGAGACGGCTACAGCTATGTAGGTGCGGTAGTAGGCGCAACCTATCCGGAAATGGGCAAGGTATTAAGAGAACTGATGCCGAAAACCTTCATCCTGGTACCTGGATACGGTGCACAGGGCGGTAAGGGCGCTGACCTTGTACATTTCTTCAACAAGGACGGACTTGGCGCGATTGTAAACTCTTCCAGAGGAATTATTGCAGCCTACAAACAGGAGAAATATGCGGAATTTGGTGAGGCAAACTATGCGGATGCTTCCCGCCAGGCTGTAAAAGACATGGTACAGGATATCAGCGAAGCACTGGAAAACCGCTAGGAGGAAGAAAATGGGCACAAAGGTAAAAGAAACCTGCACTGTGATCAGCCAGGAATGCATTGGCAAAGATATCTACAGCATGTGGCTGCAGACGAAGACCATAGCAGGAAACGCAAAACCGGGACAGTTTGTCTCCGTATATACACAGGATGGGGGCAAGCTGCTTCCCCGTCCTATCAGCCTGTGTGAAATCGATAAGGAGAAGGGCGCACTGCGTCTTGTTTACCGCGTTACAGGCAAACATACAGGTACAGAAGGATTTTCCAGACTTGGCGCAGGCGCACAGCTGGATCTTCTCGGACCTCTTGGAAACGGCTTTCCGTTAGAGGAAGCAGAAGGCAAAAAAGTATTCCTTATGGGCGGCGGCATCGGTGTACCGCCTATGCTTGAGACCATGAAGCAGCTGCATGCACAGAAAATGGCAGTTCTTGGCTACCGCGACGAGCTGTTTCTTGATAAGGAATTTGCCAAAAACGGTGACGTATACATTGCCACAGAGGACGGCTCTGCCGGAACAAAGGGAAATGTAATGGATGCCATCCGTGAGAATGCTCTGGAAGCAGACGTGATCTTTGCCTGCGGACCAAAGCCTATGCTTCGTGCAATCAAGGCGTATGCCCTTGAAAAAGGCATTCCCTGCTGGATCTCCATGGAAGAGCGCATGGCATGCGGAATCGGTGCATGTTTAGGCTGCGTATGCCAGTCCACAGAGGTGGATTCCCACTCCCATGTACACAATAAGCGAGTATGTAAGGATGGTCCGGTATTCCTTAGTACGGAGGTGGAGTTATGAGTAAAATGAGCGTAAATCTTGCCGGAGTTACCCTGAAGAACCCGGTAATGACAGCTTCCGGAACCTTTGGCTCCGGTGCGGAATACAGTGAGTTTGTAGATCTGAACCATCTTGGCGCAGTAGTGACAAAGGGCGTGGCAAATGTGCCGTGGCCGGGCAATCCTACCCCTCGCGTTGCCGAGACCACAGGAGGCATGCTCAATGCCATCGGACTTCAGAATCCGGGAATCGATGTTTTCTGTGAAAGAGACATCCCATTCCTTCTGAAATACGACACAAAGATTATCGTAAATGTGTGCGGAAAGACCACAGAGGATTACTGTGAGGTAGTAGAACGTCTGGCTAATGAGCCTGTGGATATGCTGGAGATCAATGTATCCTGCCCCAATGTAAAAGAGGGAGGAATTGCTTTTGGCCAGAATCCAAAGGCACTTGAGGCAATCACAAAAGAAGTGAAAAAATATGCCAAGCAGCCCGTGATCATGAAGCTGAGCCCTAATGTAACCGACATCACAGAGATGGCCCGTGCTGCAGAGAGCGGCGGAGCAGATGTGGTTTCCCTGATCAATACCATCACAGGAATGAAGATTGATATTAACCGCAGAACCTTTGCCCTTGCCAACAAAACCGGAGGAATGTCCGGTCCGGCTGTGAAGCCTGTTGCAGTGCGCATGGTATACCAGGTTGCAAATGCGGTGAAGATCCCGATCATTGGAATGGGCGGAATCGCAAGCGCAGAGGATGCCCTGGAGTTTATTATGGCAGGTGCCACCGCAGTCTCTGTGGGAACTGCCAACTTCATCAATCCATACACTACCCAGGAGGTTGTGGACGGCATGGAGGCATTCCTTGAGAAACAGAAAGTAGAAGACATTAACCAGCTCATCGGCTGTGTGAAATAATTCAGATAAAACAGGATAAGACCTAAGGAGGACATAAAAATGGAACAGTATAAACAGGAATTTATTGAGTTTATGATCGACTGCAATGTGCTGAAATTCGGAGATTTCGTTACAAAATCAGGAAGAAAGACCCCGTTTTTCGTAAATACAGGATTCTATCGCACAGGAGCACAGCTTCGCAGACTGGGCCAGTATTATGCAAAAGCAATCGAGAGTAAATTCGGACTGGATTTTGATGTGCTTTTCGGACCTGCATACAAGGGAATCCCGCTGACGGTTGCTGCAACTATAGCAATCAGCGAAGAGTATGGCAAGGACATCCGCTACTGCTCCAACCGTAAAGAGGTAAAGGACCATGGCGATAAGGGAATCCTTCTTGGAAGCCCGATCGAGGATGGCGACAAGGTAGTGATCATTGAGGATGTTACCACCGCTGGAACCTCCATTCAGGAGACTCTGCCTATCATCAAGGCACAGGGAGACGTTTCCCCTATCGGTCTTGTAGTATCTGTAGACCGTATGGAGCGCGGCCAGGGAACCAAGAGTGCCCTTAAGGAAATCGAGGAGAAATATGGTCTGAAGACAACAGCCATCGTTACCATGGCAGAGGTGGTAGAGCATCTTTATAACAAAGAATATAAAGGAAAGGTCATCATCGACGACACTTTGAAAGCTGCCATTGATGCATATTACAGCCAGTACGGCGCAGAATAATGGTAAAAGGAGGAAATTGCTGATGAGCGAGAAGCTTTATAAGATCGTATCAGGCGTGGGAGCCGGAAGCATTGCCCTTGGAATCATTACCCTGGTAACCGGCGTCACAACCGGAGTTCTCATGATCGTGAACGGTGCCAGACTTCTGAAGGGCAAATCCGATATGATGATTTAAGGGGATTGTTTTGAAAAAGGAAACGAAAACGATGATTCGCCGTATGGGAATCGTGTTGTTTGCAGTCTATGTGATCCTGCTGATCTACTTTCTCTTCTTTTCAGAGGAGTACGGCAGGGTTGCACAGGCGGAACGGGTGTATCGGTATAATCTGGTGCCTTTTGTGGAAATCAGAAGGTTCTGGGTATATCGGGAACAGCTGGGCGCATTTGCGGTATTTACCAATATTTTCGGAAATGTGATCGGCTTCCTACCTTTCGGGTTTATCCTTCCGGTTATTTTCAGAAGAATGAACAGTGGTTTTCTTATCTGCATATCAGGATTTATATTAAGTCTGACAGTAGAAGTGATCCAGCTTGTCACGAAGGTCGGATGTTTTGATGTAGATGATATGATTCTGAACACCCTTGGGGCAGCCCTTGGATATGTTCTGTTTCTCATCTGCAATCATATTAGGAGAAAATTCCATTATGGCAAGAAGATATAGATATTCATTTACAAAGAAAAAAGAAGCCAAAAAAGGGAAGCTGTCTGCCGGCCTGGCAGCGGCGTCCTTTTTGCTGTTTATAACGGCAGTGGCACTGGCCTATTTTCTGGACACCAGCCTGGGCTTTTTAGTAGGAGGAGTGGGCCTTTTTGCCACTCTTCTTTCTGTGTACGGATTTATTATGGGCCTTCTCAGCTTTTCAGAAGAGGGCAAAAGCCACAAAACCAGTATGATCGGCTCCATCGCAAACGGCCTGATCATGGTGGTATGGCTTGGTATTTACCTGACAGGGCTTTGACTGAGAGCGCGTTTGAAAGGAGTACTATGGACGAACGTTTGAAAAAACAGATGGACTTTATTTTGGAAGTGGATAAGGTGAAAAATATTATGCGGCAGACCTATCTGGCAGACGGGAAACGCAAGGAGAACGATGCGGAGCATTCCTGGCATCTGGCGCTGATGGCAGTGCTTCTGAAGGAGTATGCGCCGAAAGAAGTGGATCTGTCCAAGGTAATTCCCATGGTTCTGATCCACGACCTTGTGGAAATTGATGCCGGGGATACCTATGCCTATGATGATGACGGTGCAAAGACAAAGCGTGCCCGTGAGAAAAAAGGGGCAGACCGTATTTTTGGACTGCTTCCTGAGGATCAGGGCAAATGGCTCTATGATCTCTGGGAGGAATTCGAGGCCTACGAGACACCGGAGGCTAAGTATGCTCACATGCTGGACAACAGCCAGCCGCTTTTCCTCAATGATGCTACAGACGGAATCAGCTGGGTAGAGCATGGGGTAAAGAAAAGCCAGATCTACAAGCGCAACAGCCGCACAGGGGAGGGCGCACCGAAGATCTGGGAATATATGCAGGAACTAATCGACAAGCATGTGGAAAAAGGACATGTGATCGGAGATATATAAAGAGAAAGTGAGGGGAAAATTTGGACGAATTATTAGTGGAGCGATACACCCTTGCCAGCGAGCGGGTTCGTGAAGTGATGGACGAGAAGCTGGTGCCGGAGCCGTACCAGGATTTCTTCCGGAAAACCGCAGCCTTTCTTTCCCAAACCGTACAGGTGATGAACGGAAGCGGGAAAGATTTATCCATGGAGGAATGGAAAAACCTGAATCACCAGCTGTATGAGGACATTCTTCCGGAAAATTACAAAACCAGCTACGGAAATCCGGTTTACGCCTGCGAGAAGCTTGGGGAATATGGAAAGGATCTTACCTTCCTCTATGCAGAGTTAAGAGGTGCAGTTGTTTTTGCCCATGAAAAAAGAATGTGGGATATGACCGTGCTTCTGGAACTGTTTCTGGAAGTATACGGGGCGTTTTCCCAGGAAGAGCTTCCAACAGAAGCAGAGCTTAAGGGAATTCTCTGCTCCTATATCAATGACTACTGCCAGGATATGATCGAGGAGCGCACCCGGGCAAGCGTGGATCCACAGGTGGATTTTGCCGCAAGGATTATTATGGATTCTGACCTTACGGATCTTCGATACCTGTATCAGTTCGGAGAGTATATCACGGAAAATGAGCTTGGAGCAGCCCGTTTCCTGAACGGACTTTCCCAGGAAGAGATTGATGCCTGCGCAAGAACCTACACAGAGGGCTACCGCATGGGATTTGTCAACGGACGCAAGGATCTTAGCAAGAAGAAAACGGTGAACATCCGCTACAACCTTGGCTTTGAGCGCATGGTAAAGGCTGCCATTCTCCAGTTTGAGGAAATGGGATTAAAGCCTGTGATTTTCCGCTATGGAGTTCATGCGGTGAACAGACGTGGAATGCTGAGAATCGGCTACACAGGAGCTGTGGCCAATCCTCAGTTTGACTATGACCACCGCCAGGACAGCGCCCTTTACATGGACGCAGATTTTGTGCAGAGACGTCTTCGTGCGCTTCAGACCTCTTATGAGAAATATAAGGAGCTGGCAGCCGTTCATGCCGGACCTGCATGCATTGATGTATTTGGAGAAGCGCCGTTTAGTCCGGTGAGCGTGAAGGAAGCCTGGGAATATTCTGAGGCACAGCAGAAGCTGGAGATTGAGATGTCAAATGAAGCGGGGCAGATCACCAACCGCTACATCAGAGGCGACGAGAGAAGCTTTACCATTATCGCGTACCCGGTACCGGAGATTGGCGGCAATTATGAGGAGATTTTCCGCGAGATCGTGAAGATCAACACTCTGGATTACCAGCTGTACCAGAAGATCCAGCAGACCATCATTGATACCCTGGATACCTGTGAGTGGGTAGCGGTAAAGGGAAAAGGAAACAATGAGACCAATCTGAAGATTCATCTTCATATGTTAAGTGACCCGAAAAAGGAAAGCAATTTCGAAAACTGCGTGGCAGATGTAAACATTCCGGTAGGAGAAGTGTTCACCTCTCCGGTTCTTGCTGGCACAAACGGACTGCTTCATGTATCCAAGGTATATCTGGAGGGACTGCAGTTTGTTGACCTGAAGCTGGAATTTAAGGACGGCAAGATTGCGTCCTACTCCTGCGGAAACTTTGAGACAGAGGAAGAAAATAAGAAATACATTGAGGATAACATTCTGTTCCACCATCCAACTCTTCCTATGGGTGAATTTGCCATTGGAACCAACACCACAGCTTATGTGGCTGCGGAGAAATACGGCATTGCAGACAAGCTGCCGATTCTGATCGCAGAGAAAATGGGCCCCCATTTTGCAGTAGGTGACACCTGCTACAGCTGGTCCGAGGATACCCTTGTGTTTAACCCGGATGGAAAAGAGATCATCGCAAGGGACAACGAGGTTTCCATTTTGCGTAAGGAAGATATGAGCAAGGCATATTTTGGCTGCCATACAGATATCACCATTCCTTATGATGAGCTGGGAAGCATCCGTGTTCTTGGAAAGAACGGGGAGGAGACTTCTATTATTGAAGATGGAAGATTCGTCCTTCCAGGAACAGAGGAACTGAATAAGCCTTTCGGAAACAAAAATAATTAGCACATCAAAAATTTTTCTTTGCGCCATTCGTATTGACAGAAAATAGGATTCTTAGTAGAATTTACCCGAATGGTCGTTCCATATAAGGGGATTTTTACCCCCTTACATCATTTTATAAAAGAGGAGAATATTATGCCAAAAGTAGGAATTGTAATGGGAAGCGATTCAGATATGCCGGTTATGAGCAAGGCGGCAGACATTCTGGAGAAGCTTGGAATTGATTACGAAATGCGTATTATCTCCGCACACAGAGAGCCGGATGTGTTCTTTGAGTATGCGAAGACAGCTGAGGAAAAAGGCTTTAAGGTGATCATTGCAGGTGCAGGAATGGCAGCACATCTGCCGGGAATGTGCGCAGCGATTTTCCCGATGCCTGTGATCGGAATTCCGATGCACACCACTTCCTTAGGAGGAAGAGATTCCCTGTACTCCATTGTACAGATGCCGTCCGGTATTCCGGTAGCAACGGTTGCCATCAATGGCGGTGCAAATGCAGGCCTTCTTGCAGCTAAGATCCTTGCAACATCCGATCCGGAGCTTCTTGCACGTCTGAAGGCGTACAGCCAGGAGTTAAAGGAACAGGTAGAAGCCAAGGATGCAAGACTGCAGGAAGTTGGACACAAAAATTATAAGTAATCTGGTTTAAACGGATAGGGATTGTCCGATGATTTTACCGAAATGAGGCAGCTGCAAAATAAGAGGCAGCTGTGAAAAACAGAAAAATTCTGGGAGGATAAAGGCATGGATTACAAGAACGCGGGCGTTGATATTGAGGCAGGATACAAATCAGTAGAGTTAATGAAACAGCACATTGCAAAGACAATGAGACCGGAAGTACTTGGAGGAATCGGCGGATTCTCAGGTGCTTTTTCCATGAACAGCTTTAAGGACATGGAGGAGCCAACACTGGTTTCCGGTACAGACGGTGTAGGAACCAAGCTGAAGCTGGCATTTATTATGGACAAGCATGACACTGTGGGAATCGACTGTGTTGCAATGTGTGTAAATGATATTGCATGTGCAGGCGGAGAGCCTCTTTTCTTCCTTGACTATATTGCCTGTGGAAAGAACTATCCGGAGAAGATCGCTGAGATCGTAAAAGGCGTTGCAGAAGGCTGCAGCCAGTCCAGCGCAGCACTGATCGGCGGCGAGACAGCAGAAATGCCTGGATTTTATCCGGTAGACGAGTATGACTTGGCTGGCTTCGCAGTTGGCGTAGTGGATAAGAAGGACCTGATCACAGGAGAGAACCTGAATGCAGGAGATGTTCTCATTGGAATGGCATCCTCCGGCGTACACAGCAACGGTTTCTCCCTTGTCCGCAAGGTTTTTGAGATGACAAAGGAATCTCTTGACACTTATTATGATGAACTTGGAACGACCCTTGGCGAGGCGCTGATCGCACCTACCAAGATTTACGTGAAGGCTCTTAAGAGCATTAAGGATGCAGGGGTGAAGATCCATGCATGCAGCCATATTACAGGCGGCGGCTTCTATGAGAACGTACCCCGTATGCTCAAAGAGGGCACAAGAGCTGTGATCGAGAAAGACAGCTATCCGGTACTTCCAATCTTCAAGCTTCTTGCAAAAACAGGAGACATTGAAGAGAAGATGATGTACAACACTTACAATATGGGGCTTGGAATGGTTCTGGCTGTTGATCCTGCGGATGTGGATAAGACTATGGAAGCAATCAAGGCAGCTGGCGAGACTCCATATGTGGTAGGACACATTGAAGCAGGGGAAAAGGGAGTGACATTATGCTAAAGGTTGCTGTCCTGGTATCAGGAGGCGGTACCAACCTCCAGGCAATTCTGGATGCAGTTGACTCCGGTAAGATCACCAATGCCCAGGTATCCCTGGTAGTCAGCAACAATCCCAATGCCTATGCCCTTACAAGAGCGAAGAATCATGGAATCGAGGCGGTCTGTATTTCCCCTAAGGAATTTGAGAGCCGTGAGAAATTCCATGAGGCACTTCTGAAAAAATTACAGGAAAGCGGCGCAGAGCTGATCGTTCTCGCCGGATATCTTGTGGCAATTCCTCCGATGATCGTGGAGGCATTTCCAAATAAGATCATTAACATCCATCCGTCTTTGATTCCGTCTTTTTGCGGAGTTGGATATTATGGACTTCATGTGCATGAGGCAGCCTTAAAGCGGGGCGTGAAGGTAACCGGCGCCACTGTCCATTTTGTGGATACCGGCACAGATACAGGTCCGATCATTCTGCAAAAAGCAGTGAAGATTGAGCCGGATGATACACCGGAGTCTCTTCAGAGAAGCGTAATGGAAAAGGCTGAATGGAAAATT
Source organism: Blautia acetigignens (assembly GCF_025566865.1). Lineage (NCBI taxonomy): Bacteria > Bacillati > Bacillota > Clostridia > Lachnospirales > Lachnospiraceae > Blautia > Blautia acetigignens. The sequence goes on along the minus strand of NZ_JAOQJM010000013.1, from coordinate 9,121 downwards.
TTGCCAAAGGCCATCAATCTGATTGCCAATGGAAAGGTTTCTGTGGATGATCACATTGTGACCATCAGCGACTAAGGAGGATATTATGAAAGTACTGATCGTAGGAAGCGGCGGAAGAGAGCATGCCATTGCATGGAGCGTTTCAAGAAGCCCTAAGGTAGATAAAATTTACTGTGCACCAGGCAATGCAGGAATTGCAGAATATGCCCAGTGCGTGAACATCGGTGCCATGGAATTTGAGAAGCTGGCTGATTTTGCACGGGAGAATCAGGTAGATCTTACCATTATCGGTATGGATGATCCTCTGGTTGGCGGCGTTGTAGATGTATTTGAGTCACGGGGACTGCGCGTATTCGGACCCCGCAAAAATGCAGCCATCCTGGAAGGCTCCAAGGCTTTTTCCAAGGATCTGATGAAGAAATACAACATTCCTACTGCTGCATATGAGAACTTTGACGATCCCGAAAAAGCGCTTGCATATCTTCGCACAGAAGCCAAATTCCCGATCGTTCTCAAAGCAGACGGACTTGCACTTGGAAAAGGCGTTCTGATCTGCAAGGATCTTCAGGAAGCTGAGGACGGCGTCAAGGAGATCATGGAGGATAAGAAGTTTGGAAATGCAGGAAACACGATGGTCATTGAGGAGTTTATGACCGGACGCGAGGTTTCTGTTTTGTCCTTTGTAGATGGCAAGACCATCAAGACCATGACCTCCGCACAGGATCACAAGCGTGCCATGGACGGAGACCAGGGTCTGAATACAGGCGGTATGGGAACCTTTTCCCCAAGCCCCTTCTACACTAAGGAAGTGGACGAATTCTGCCAGAAGTATGTGTATCAGCCAACCGTGGATGCTATGGCAGCAGAGGGAAGAGAATTTAAGGGAATTATTTTCTTTGGCCTTATGCTGACCAAGGACGGCCCCAAGGTTCTGGAATACAATGCCCGCTTCGGAGATCCGGAAGCACAGGTAGTTCTTCCGCGTATGAAAAATGACATTGTGGAAGTGATGGAAGCCTGCATCGACGGCACACTTGACCAGATCGACCTGCAGTTTGAGGATAATGCAGCTGTCTGCGTAGTTCTTGCAAGCGAGGGCTATCCGGTGAAATATGAGAAGGAGATCCCTATGTACGGCTTTGAGAATTTCAAGGACAAAGAGGGATACTACTGCTTCCACGCCGGAACTAAATTTAAAGACGGACAGATCGTCACAAACGGCGGCCGCGTAGTGGGAATCACTGCAACCGGAAGCAACCTGAAGGAAGCCAGAAAGAATGCTTATGCGGCAACTGAGTGGATTACTTTTGCAAATAAATATATGCGCCACGATATTGGAAAAGCGATTGACGAAGCATAAATAAGTGGTATAAAATAGGCAGGAGACTATAGATCTGGTTTTCTGCCTTTTTCATCCAGAAAAAGCAAAGGCCATTTTCAAAAGATCATGGCTCAACCGCAAAAGTGCAGTGAAATAAGTTCATAGAAAAAGGAGAGCTTGCTATGTACAATGTAAAGAAAGTAAACGAAGATTTATACTGGATCGGCGCAAGTGACAGAAGACTTGCCCTGTTTGAAAATATTTACCCCATTCCAAGAGGGGTATCCTACAACTCCTATGTGATCCTGGACGAGCAGACCGTGCTTCTGGACACCGTTGACAAGGCTGTAAGCGGACAGTTTTTTGAGAATCTGGAGCATGTCCTTGGGGAAAGGAAACTGGACTACATCATCGTGAACCACATGGAGCCGGACCACTGCGCCATCGTAGAAGAAGTGGTAAGAAGATATCCGGAAGTAAAGGTTGTGGGAAATGCCAAAACCTTCACTATGATGAAGCAGTTCTTTACCTTTGATGTGGATGCACACGCAGTTGTAATTAAAGAGGGAGACACCATCAGCACGGGAAAACATACCCTTGCATTTGCCATGATTCCTATGGTTCACTGGCCGGAGGCAATGGTAACCTACGATGCATATGACAAGGTGCTGTTCAGCGCAGACGCTTTTGGAACCTTTGGCGCATTAAACGGAAATGTGTTTGCGGATGAGGTAAATTTCAAGGAAGAGTGGCTGGATGACGCAAGAAGATATCTGGTAAATATTGTAGGCAAATACGGCGTACAGGTTCAGGCTGCCTTAAAGAAAGCCCTGACTCTTGACATTGCCATGATCTGCCCTCTTCACGGACCAATCTGGAGAGAGGACCTTGGATGGTTTATTGAGAAATACCAGAAATGGAGCACCTATACACCGGAAGACCATAATGTGCTGATCCTTTACGCTTCCATTTACGGAAATACAGAGAACGCAGCAGACGTTCTGGCAGGCAAGCTTGCAGATGCAGGAGAGAAAAATATTGCCGTTTATGATGTATCTGTAACAGATCCTTCCTATCTGGTGGCTGAGGCATTCCGCTGCGACAGAATCGTATTTGCATGCCCCACCTACAATGCAGGCCTTTTCCCGAAAATGGAGACACTGCTTCATGAGCTGGCTGCACACAACCTTCAGAAACGTAAGGTGGCAGTCCTGGAAAACGGTACCTGGGCGTCTACAGCAGGCAAGCAGATGAAGGAAATCCTGTCCTCTATGAAGAATATGGAGATCTGTGAGAATACGGTAACTGTGAAGTCTGCCCTGAAGGAAAACCAGCTGGAGCAGCTTGACCAGATCGTAGACTTTATGACAAAAGAAACAATCGCCTGAGAGTGATGCCCTGTGAAAGTCCGGGATTTTCATAGTAAATTGCATAAAAATACCAAGTCTTATGCTTTACTTTTTTATGATTTTGTTATAAAATAGTTTACATATCAGGTTTTCACGATGAAAATAACGGACTGCAGCCGCAGGCACACAGCAGCCAGCTTTCATCCATTAAGAAAACCAGGACTGAGAGGATAAAGACATGGGAATCAGCGAACAGGACGCAATTAAGGAATTACAGACAAGAGACGCAGTCTTTGTAGCGTATTCACAGGCTACGAAGCTTCCATATGTAATTTGTGACGAAGAAAGCTTTAATGACCAGGTGTGGGTATTTGCCACAGAAGAAGAAATCAAGGCATTCGGCAAGAAGAAGCTGGAGGAGAAGGTTCTTCTCATGGGAATGAAATATGAGAAGAAGGACTACCCAAGATTCTACGGAACTCTGTATGCGATCGGCGTAAACAGTGTAGTATGGGTAGATGGAGAGAACCAGATCGAGGTGGAACTGACCAAGATCGCCAGACAGGCAGACTTCAGCCAGTTAGAGCCGAAGAAGCAGCCTCTTTTCAACTCCACACTTCAGCTTTCCGGTATTTATTTCATGCAGGAGCTGCGCCGTCCGCTTAAGAAAGAAGAGCGCACAGCCAACATGCGTGAGATGGAAGAGGAACTGATCGTAAACCTTAAGAAATCCGAATTCTTAGTAGCAATGGCTACTGATCCGGAAGACCCGAAGAAGGTGAACATTCCATACCTGAAGAACAAGCAAGGCGATATTCTTCAGCCGGCTTTCACCGATGTTATGGAATTTGACAAGTTTGCAAGAGGCAAGAAGCTTCGTGCAGCCAAGGTTCCATTTGCGAAGCTGCCGGGACTGATCATCAGCCAGGCGAAAGCATTTGTGATCAACCCTATGGGATTTAACCTGATCCTTGACAGAGAGCAGCTTGGAAGAATCCTTGGAGTGAAGATTCCGGCAGCCGTTCCGATGCCGGCAGCACAGCCAGAGAAGCCTGAGGAAGCTAAGGCAGAAGAGACACAGAACGCTCCGGCAGCTGAAGAAGCAGCACAGCCAGCTGAGGATGCTGCTAAGAGCGAAGAATAAGCAAGAATTTTATGATAACAAAAGATGCAAAGAGGCCGGGGCCCAAGACTCCGGTCCCTTTGTTTTTACAGTGGCAGATGCCACAGGGAGGGAAATATGGTAATCGAAATAGATTTCCAGAGCGGTGAGGCACTGTACACTCAGCTGATGAATCAGATCATCCTGGGAATTGCCACATCACGGCTGCAGGAAGGAGATCCTCTTCCATCTGTCAGGCAGCTTGCAGATACCATCGGAATCAATATGCATACCGTAAACAAGGCCTACTCATTGCTGCGCCAGGAGGGCTTTGTATCCATTGACAGAAGAAAAGGCGCAGTGATATGCCTAGATGTGGACAAAATAAGAGCCACGGAAGAACTGAAGCAGAATCTTAAGATTGCCCTTGCAAGGGGCTGCTGCAACAATGTGACAAGAGAGGAAGTTCACAGCCTGATCGATGAGATTCTGGATGAGTACGGGCAGTAAGGAGGAACAACTGATTTATGCGCAATAAATTCACGAAGCAGGCTCAGAATGCACTGGCCCTGGCGAAAGCCGCAGCTGTTGACTTTGAGCTTGGCTATATCGGCACAGAGCATCTTCTCCTGGGGCTTTTAAGTGAGACAGAAGGTACAGCAGGAAGAGTGCTGGAGGAATTTCAGGTGGATGGCAAGAAGCTTGTGGAGCTGATCGACAAGCTGGTTACCCCTGTTGATGCCGGGAATGTGGAAGTGATAGACACGCAGCCGGTCTACAGCCCAAGGACCCAGAAGGTTCTGGACAGTGCAGAAGCAGAGGCACAGAGTACAGGCTGCGAGAAGGCAGGAACAGAGCATCTGCTTCTTGCTATGCTAAGAGAGACGGACTGTGTAGGAACCAGGCTTTTGTACACTATGGGTGTGAACATCCAGAAGCTTTATGCCTCTGTTCTTGGTGCTATGGGCTATGACAATGAGTCCATCCAGGAAGAATTTCAGGCAGCCCGGGCAATGCAGCAGGGCCAAAAAGGCAGCGTTACCCCGGCACTTGACCAGTACAGCCGCGACCTTACCCAGATGGCGGCAGAGGGCAGACTGGATCCTGTAGTGGGAAGAGACCGGGAAATCACCAGGCTGATCCAGATCTTAAGCCGCAGAACCAAGAACAATCCCTGTCTGGTGGGAGAGCCAGGCGTGGGCAAAACAGCCATTGCTGAGGGACTGGCACAGAGGATTATCGCAGGCACCGTGCCGGATACCATCCGGGACAAAAGACTGGTTGTGCTGGATCTTTCCGGAATGGTGGCTGGAAGCAAATACAGAGGCGAGTTCGAGGAGCGAATCCGCAAGGTGGTAGATGAAGTAAGGGAGAATCAGGGAATCCTTCTGTTTATTGACGAGCTTCATACCATTATCGGAGCAGGAGGGGCAGAGGGAGCACTGGATGCTTCCAACATTCTGAAGCCATCTCTTTCCAGAGGGGAGCTGCAGATCATTGGAGCTACCACCCTGGAGGAATACCGCAAATATATTGAGAAGGATGCAGCACTTGAGCGCCGTTTCCAGCCGATTACGGTGGAAGAGCCTTCTGAGGAAGAGACTTATGAGATTTTGAAAGGGCTTCGTCCTTATTACGAGCGCCATCATAAGGTGGAGATTCTGGATGAGGCACTGGAAGCCGCAGTGAAAATGTCTGTGCGCTACATTAACGACCGTTTTCTTCCGGACAAGGCCATCGACCTGATCGATGAGGCAGCTTCCAAGGTACAGCTGTCTGGTTATCAGGCATCCACAGATTCAGAAGAACTGAGCAGGGAAATCCAGGAGATCCTTCAGGAGAAAGAGGGCGCGATCAAGAGCGGCAATCTGACTCTTGCAAAAGAATACCAGCAGAAGCAGAAAGAAGCAGAAGCAAAGCTTGAGCAGCTTCATGCAAAGGAAGAAAAGAAGAGCCGCAGAAGATCCGGAAAAGTAGATGAGAAAGCAGTGGCATCCATTGTATCTGACTGGACCAAGATTCCGGTACAGAGGCTGACCGAAGGGGAGACCAGACGTCTTGCCCAGCTGGAGAAAGAGCTTCACAAGCGTGTAATTGGCCAGGAGGAAGCGGTACATGCAGTTTCCCAGGCTGTAAAGCGCGGACGTGTAGGCCTTAAGGATCCCAATCGCCCTATTGGCTCCTTCTTATTCCTTGGCCCCACCGGCGTTGGTAAAACCGAGCTTTCCAAGGCGCTTGCCCAGGCTGTGTTTGGAAGCGAGCAGGCAATGATCCGTGTGGACATGTCTGAATATATGGAGAAGCACAGCGTCTCCAAGCTGATCGGTTCCCCGCCAGGGTATGTTGGCTATGATGAGGGCGGACAGCTCAGTGAGAAGGTGCGCAGGAACCCGTACAGCGTGATCCTTTTTGATGAGATTGAGAAGGCTCACACGGATGTGTTCAATATTTTGCTGCAGGTGCTGGACGACGGCCATATTACAGATGCCCACGGAAGAAAGGTGGACTTCAAGCAGACCATTATCATTATGACCTCCAATGCAGGGGCGCAGGCCATTGTGGAACCCAAACAGCTTGGCTTTATTTCCACAAAGGATGAGAAGAAAGATTACGAAAAAATGAAATCCGGCGTTATGGAAGAAGTCCGCAGGCTTTTCAAGCCGGAATTCCTGAACCGAATCGATGAGATCATGGTATTCCATACTTTGAACAAAGAGGAAATCCGCAAGATCGTCACCCTGCTTTTGAAATCCTTAGAGGAGCGCTGCATGGAACAGATGGACATCCGTTTGAATGTGACGAATTCTGCTGTGGATTATCTGGCTGAAGCCGGATTTGACGCCAAATACGGGGCAAGACCGCTTCGCCGCGCCATCCAGTCCAAGATCGAGGACCGTCTGGCCAATGAGCTTCTGGAGGGCAAGATCAAAAGGGGAGATCAGGTACAGGTTCAGTACCGCAATAAAGAAATCCGGTTTATTGTAAAAGATAAAAAGGAAGATTAAAGATTTCGTAAAATTTGTCAGGTTAATTCTAAAAAACTTATAAATTCATGTAAGGTACTGGCAAAGAAAAAGGTTTTATTATATAATATGTACAACGTCAGGGAAACCTGATGAAGAAGATCCGGCAGCTGTATTTTTGCCGGAGAACATAACGAAAGAGTCTTAGGGAGGACAAGCATCATGGCAGTAGTAAAGGAACTGATCCGTACAGAGGAAAATGGTACTATCAGCTTTGGAGATTATGAGAAGAATCAGAAGTCAAAGGTCTCTGATTATCCGCATCAGGGAGATATGTATAAAGTAAAAACATTCAAGGAGATCACCAAGCTGGAGCGCAACGGCATGTTCGTATATGAGTCTGTACCGGGCACCGCTGTATTTGGTCTTGCACAGGACGGAAGCCAGATGAGCTTTCGCGTAGAAGGACCGGAGGATGCGCAGATTACAGTAGAGCTTGAGGCTGAGGCTGTTTACGAGGTATATCTTGACGGCGCAAGCACAGGCAAAATGGAAACCAATCTGGGCGGTAAGCTTTCTTTCAGCGTAGAGCTTGGAAATGGCTCAGCTGTTGAAGTAAAAATTGTAAAATGCTGAAAAATAAAAAAATAGTCTATTTTTGTCAGGAGTGCGGCTATGAATCCGCCAAGTGGATGGGCCAGTGTCCTGGATGCAAGGCATGGAATTCGTTTGTGGAGGAACCAGTTTCCACAGTGAAAAAATCTGCCGCAGGGGGCAAAGCGTCCATACGACAGCAGTCTGAACCGGTGATTCTGAAGGATATCAGCCTGAAGGAAGACGAGCGTCAGACAACGAAAATAGGTGAACTTGACAGAGTACTCGGGGGCGGCATCGTCCCCGGGTCTTTGGTTCTTGTGGGTGGAGATCCGGGTATTGGAAAGTCCACCCTTCTTTTGCAGGTGTGCCGGAACCTGACAGAGAACGGAAGCTCTGTGCTTTATATATCCGGCGAGGAATCCCTGCGGCAGATCAAGCTGCGGGCAAACCGTATTGGAACTTTCAATGAGAATCTACAGCTTTTGTGTGAGACCAACCTGGATAAGGTACGGGAAGTCATGGAGCGCAAGAAGCCGGATGTGGCGATCATAGACTCTATTCAGACTATGTTTGATGAAGAAATCGGTTCAGCACCTGGAAGTGTGTCCCAGGTAAGAGAGTCTACGAACGTGCTGATGCAGATTGCCAAGGGACTTGGAATTACTATTTTTATAGTGGGCCATGTGACCAAAGAGGGAAATGTAGCCGGACCAAGGGTGCTGGAGCATATGGTGGACACCGTGCTTTATTTTGAGGGAGACAGGCATGCTTCCTACCGGATCCTGCGTGCCGTCAAGAACCGATTTGGCTCCACCAATGAGATTGGTGTTTTTGAAATGCGGGAGTCCGGCCTTGAGGAAGTATCCAATCCTTCCGAGTACCTTCTGGAGGGACGCCCGGAGAATGCTTCCGGGTGTGTTGTGGCGTGTTCTATGGAGGGAACCCGTCCAATCCTTGTGGAAATCCAGGCGCTGGTATGTGAGAGCAATTTTGGCATTCCAAGGCGGACTGCAGTGGGCACAGATTTTAACCGCGTGAACCTTCTGATGGCTGTTCTGGAGAAAAAGGTGGGCCTTCATCTGGCATCTTCCGATGCCTATGTAAACATTGCCGGCGGCATGAAGATGACAGAGCCGGCGATTGACCTTGGAATCTGCCTTGCAATCGCATCCAGCACCAAAGACATTGTGATTCCTGATAAGCTGATGGCCTTCGGGGAAATCGGCCTCAGCGGCGAAGTCCGCGCCGTAAGCATGGCCGGCCAGAGAGTCCAGGAAGCAAAGAAGCTGGGCTTCGAAACCGTAATCCTGCCGGAAGTGTGCCGCGGCTCCGTAGAAAAAGAGAAGTCCCGGGGAATCCAGCTGGTATATGTAAGACAGATTCAGGATGCGATTCGGTATATTATGAAGGGATGAACGTCTACACAAAAGACTTGCACAAAAAATATGTAATTATTTGTAAAAAGTGCTTGACTTCTCCTTGCGGCAGTGGTATATTAAACAAGCTGTCGCAAGGAATTGCTTCTGGAATACTGAAAAAGAAATCAGTTTTCAGAAAATTCAAATTAACTGTTGACAATCGACTGAACTTATGGTAAAGTAATCAAGTCGCTTGAACAGATAAGAAAAATGACGGCGACGAAATCCTTTGGAAAACACTTCGAAAAACTTTTGAAAAAGGTTCTTGACAAGATCTTCCAAATGTGATAATCTAAATAAGCTGTCGCAAAGAGCTGACAGCGAATAACCTTGATAACTAAACAGTGAAACACATACGATTCTCGAAAATT
>NZ_JAOQJM010000012.1:0-117429 GCF_025566865.1 Blautia acetigignens | reverse complement strand
ATATCACAGGAGGCTTTATTTTGTTATCCTCACCGCTTCCGCCTACTCCATTCTCCCCAGCATAGCTGGGGGATTAGGCTTTTCATTTACTATCACTATGGGTTTAAAAACGCAGATAGTAAAGCTAACCAAGATTTAAGTGCTTACTTTATAAGTCCTGTTCAGAAAGCCATACCAGAAAATTTTTTGCAAGTGAAAGCTGTTTGGGTGACATATTGCGTAATAGTTCACTGCTATTTTTCCATTCATTATCAGTATCATAATGCTGTGTCCCTAGAAGAAATTCATCAGGAGTCGTATCCAGTGCAACAGCGAGCCGCATAATTACTTCTATAGAGGGAATTGAAATACTTCGTTCAATATTTGAGAGGTATTTTTGACTAAGATCAGCTCGTTCTTCTACCTCTGATTGCTTTAGGCCCAGTTCTTTTCGCCTCCGGGCAATTCGTTTACCTATTTCTTTGTAATCTAAATCCATACAATCCTCCTTTAATCGCTATCGTACGGAAAAACAGAAAAAAATAAACTGATTTAAAAATGGAAATACGACTTGACATACGAATATAAAGGTCATATAATTATCACAATATATTTGGGGTACTAAATGGACTAAGGCAAATGATGAGGGGGAGAAGGGATAAGCTTGAAACATAATTTTTCCAAGAGAAGTCTGGAAGAAAGGTTTTTTAAGAACTTATATGTATTTATTTTAGGAGTATGCGTGGTGTTTATTCAATCTTTGATAGAAGAAGCAAAAAGTGATAAGAGGGATTTGGAATGAATAAAATATTAGGTTTTTTTAGAAAAGCGGAAACGATTTATTTGCGTATTTTGTGGGGAATTTTGCTATATTTGGTAGTATGTATGTTGCTAAATTATAGCGATTGTCCAAGTGCATTAGTGGTTCTGATACCTTTCTTTTTTGTATATGTGTTTATAAAAAAGTCAAGGATGCTTGCAACTGTGGGAGGCATTGGTGTGGGCTTAGCAAGTATGATTATGAAATACGGGCTCGACGGAATTACTGTAATGTTTAACGACTACTGCACTGAAAATTCTGAAGCTATTTCGGCATTAATTATTATAGTAGGAATATGGTGGTATATAATGCGAAAGTGTGGAAAAACGAGATAAAAAATTAAATAAGATTAAATACTAAATAGAAATTTAAGAGATTGATGTATAATAAACAGTTCTAAATATTGTAAACAATGGAGGGCAATGAAATGGCATTAGTAAATGGTTCAAATGAGTATTGGAAAGTTTATGACCATGCAGAACGGATTTATAGAAAAAAATGTAATACATATGGATCTGAACATGATGAGTGGGTTGAAAGAGGAAAGAATCTTGCAGATCAGTTAAGAGAAAAACATGGTTATGGTGATTCAGAAGTAGAAAGCATAATTGATAAGTATTATTTGGATAGAGATTGATAAAGTTGGTATATAAAATAAAATAGAGCTGCTTATGTACACGAAGGAAAAGCTGTGTATGACATATATTTTCTCTTAAATTTTTACCAGGTATTTATAAATGCAAAACCGATGGGTTAAGCTAATTATAGTTTAACCCATCGGTTTTGCATTTATAAGAAAAATGTGTTAAAAAAAATACAACAAGGAATATATATAAACTGGAGAGAACATGCATTTTCTTCTGTAGTGTGTAAACAGAAAGTATGCCTGACAACCAAAAGAAGGATGGCAAAAGAAATGCAGGTAGCCGGAGGTCCGAATAGTACCAATGAAGGTATGAACAAAATAAATCCCAGAGGTAAGTCGAGAGTGAACTGTTCCTCTCGGTTCTAGCCTGCGAAACTATATCAAAGGGTAGTGTAAAATAGTTTGTGTTTCTGGTAAAAAATGGCTCCTTTTTGGTAAGAATTCAGATATGACAATTCTTATCGAAAAGGAGTATTTTTTATGGCAGTTGCAAAGGAACAAATTCGACAGATTATCTCAGAAAGCAACATTAGTAGCGTTGCAGATGTATACACGCTTCTGAAAGACAGTTTCAAAGATATCCTGCAGGTGCTGATGGAGGCAGAGTTGGATGCAACTCTCGGTTATGAAAAAAATCATAAGGGAGATTTGCAGACAGACAACAAAAGAAATGGTCAGCAAGATCACCGATAAGATCCTTCCTCAGGTCAAGGAGTGGCAGTCACGTCCTCTGAATCCGGTTTATCCGTTTGTCTTTATGGACTGTATTCATTATAAAGTCCGGGAGGATGGCAGGATCTTAAGCTGTGCTGCTTATGTTGTTCTCGGTGTTACAGTGGAAGGGTACAAAGATATCCTCAGCATCACAGTAGGAGCCAATGAAACCAGCAAGTTCTGGCTTGGAATGCTCAATGATCTGAAAAAGTTTTCCTCAGATTTCAAAGCAGTATATAATGCTCCAAATGAAACAGCAGCTTTATCAGAACTGGAGAACATTAAGGAGAAATGGGGAAAGAAATATCCCTATGCTGTCAGCAACTGGGAAAATAATTGGGAAGATGTAAGTTCCTTTTTCCAGTTTTCAAATGGTATCAGACGTATTATGTACACAACTAACATCATAGAGGGATTGAACCGTCAATACCGGAAAGTCACAAAAACCAAGAGTTTATTTCCAAGCGATACAGCACTGGAAAAGATGCTGTATCTTGCCAGCGAAAACGTAGTCAGGAAATGGATACAGAGATATCGGAACTGGGATCAGGTGTTGAATTAGTTGATTGTCTTGTATGGAGAACGGCTTACCAACTATCTGTAGAGAAAAGAAAAGCAGGAATGGATTTGCTCCAAAGCTGACCATTCCCGCTTCCTTTCTATTCCGTCGGCATTTGTATTATTGCCAGAATTTCCCTACTCTATTCCAGAGGTCGGGTGTGGGCAGCGCCCACGAAAAAAGCAATCAATACAATGTCTTATTTGTCATACAAAAAAATCAAAAAATGTGTATAAAACCTTCTCACATGGTTATACTATAAATAGAAAGACAGATTCGACAACACTAAAATCTTAAAGTCGACAGCAAAATTTTACATATCTAATTCTTATCAAAAAGATTTACTTTCCAAAGACACAAGATTTTTTACGCCCTCAAGAATGTGAATCCATTTCTGACAGTCTTTCTAATAGCTCTGCATACTTCTTTGCATTCGAACAATGTTTTTTTCTCGCACCGATCTTTGTAGCCAATTTTACGCATAAGCACCTCTTGTATTATATTGCGGTTTTCCCAAAATTAAAATACAAATTTTACTGAAAAAAATCACTTAAGTCAAGATTTCCACCACTCTATAAATCAAAAAAGACCCTGACGGGCTGGAAATTCCAGTCCATCAAGGTCAATTTTTACGCTTGGACAAATTTATTTAGTTGGTTGGGCGATTTACCCTTTTACAGGATAGATCACTTTACCCTCTCACAAGAATGAATTATTTGTTCTTCTGAGCAATTGCTGCCTGAGCTGCTGCCAGACGAGCTACCGGTACACGGAATGGTGAGCAGGATACATAGTCAAGACCGATCTTGTTGCAGAACTCTACAGAAGACGGATCTCCACCGTGCTCTCCACAGATTCCGATGTGAAGGTTCGGGTTAACCGGCTTACCAAGTTTGATAGCCATATCCATAAGCTTACCAACGCCAACCTGATCCAGTTTTGCAAATGGGTCGTTCTCGAAGATCTTAGCGTCATAGTATGCGTTAAGGAATTTACCAGCATCATCACGGGAGAATCCGTATGTCATCTGAGTTAAGTCGTTGGTACCGAAGCAGAAGAAGTCAGCTTCTTTTGCGATCTCATCAGCTGTAAGAGCTGCACGTGGGATCTCGATCATAGTACCTACTTCATATTTCAGATCTACGCCTGCTGCTGCGATCTCAGCGTCAGCTGTCTCAACAACAAACTTCTTAACATATTTAAGCTCTTTGATATCGCCTACTAACGGGATCATGATCTCTGGGCAGATATTCCAGTCAGCGTGAGCTTTCTTTACATTGATAGCTGCACGGATAACTGCTGTTGTCTGCATCTTAGCGATCTCAGGATAGGTAACTGCCAGACGGCATCCACGATGTCCCATCATTGGGTTGAACTCATGAAGAGAGCTAATGATTGTCTTGATTTCCTCTACAGTCTTGCCCTGAGCATCAGCAAGCTTCTTGATGTCTTCCTCTTCTGTAGGAACGAACTCATGAAGCGGCGGATCCAGGAAACGGATTGTTACAGGGTTGCCCTCGAGAGCCTCGAACAGACCTTCGAAGTCTTCCTGCTGATATGGAAGAACCTTAGCAAGTGCTGCTTCTCTCTCCTCAGCTGTTGTGGAGCAGATCATCTCACGGAATGCATCGATACGTCCCTCACCGAAGAACATATGCTCTGTACGGCAAAGACCGATACCTTCAGCACCGAGCTCAACTGCTTTCTTAGCGTCAGCAGGAGTATCAGCGTTTGTACGAACTTTCATTGTTCTGTACTTGTCAGCCCAGGACATGATACGTCCGAACTCACCAGCGATTGTAGCGTCTACAGTCGGGATGATTCCGTCGTAGATGTTACCTGTTGTACCATCGATGGAAATGAAGTCTCCCTCATGGAACTCTTTTCCGCCAAGTGTGAATTTCTTATTCTCTTCGTCCATAGCGATGTCGCCGCATCCGGAAACGCAGCACTCACCCATACCACGAGCAACAACTGCTGCGTGAGATGTCATACCGCCACGAACTGTCAGGATACCCTGTGCAGATTTCATACCTGTGATATCCTCTGGGGATGTCTCAAGACGAACAAGAACAACCTTCTCGCCTCTCTCAGCCCACTCTACAGCGTCATCAGCTGTGAATACGATCTTACCGCAAGCAGCTCCTGGAGAAGCTCCAAGACCTTTGCCCATTGGTGTAGCAGCTTTCAGAGCCTTAGCGTCGAACTGAGGATGAAGAAGTGTATCAAGGTTACGAGGATCGATCATAGCTACTGCTTCTTCCTCTGTTCTCATTCCCTCATCAACAAGGTCACAAGCGATCTTCAGAGCAGCCTGAGCGGTTCTCTTACCGTTACGTGTCTGCAGCATGTATAACTGGCCATGCTCAACAGTGAACTCCATATCCTGCATATCTCTGTAGTGTGTCTCCAGAGTATGGCAAACTTCTGTAAATTTCTTGAATGCTTCCGGGAACTTCTGCTCCATCTCAGCGATGTGCATAGGTGTACGAACACCAGCAACTACGTCCTCGCCCTGTGCATTGGTAAGGAACTCACCGAACAGACCTTTGTTTCCTGTAGCTGGGTCTCTTGTAAATGCAACACCAGTACCACAGTCATCACCCATGTTACCAAATGCCATCATCTGTACGTTAACAGCTGTACCCCAGGAATATGGGATATCGTTGTCACGACGATATACGTTGGCACGTGGGTTGTCCCAGGAACGGAATACGGCTTTGATTGCACCAACTAACTGCTCCTTCGGGTCAGATGGGAAATCAGAACCGATTTTTTCTTTATATTCAGCCTTGAACTGCATAGCAAGTTCTTTAAGGTCATCAGCTGTAAGCTCAACGTCAAGAGTAACGCCTCTGTCAGCTTTCATTTTGTCGATAAGCTCTTCAAAATATTTCTTACCAACTTCCATAACTACGTCAGAGTACATCTGGATAAATCTTCTGTAGCAGTCCCAAGCCCAACGCGGGTTGCCGGATTTCTCAGATAATACAGCTACAACGTCCTCATTTAAACCAAGGTTCAGGATAGTATCCATCATACCTGGCATGGAAGCTCTTGCGCCAGAACGAACGGAAACAAGCAGTGGATTCTCGACATCACCGAATTTCTTACCGGTAACTCCTTCCATTTTGGTGATTGCTTCCATGATCTGACCCATGATCTCGTCGTTGATCTGTCTTCCATCCTCATAGTACTGAGTACAAGCTTCAGTAGTGATTGTAAATCCCTGCGGAACAGGAAGTCCAAGGTTTGTCATCTCAGCAAGGTTGGCACCTTTACCACCCAGAAGGTTTCTCATATCAGCGTTACCTTCTGTAAACATGTAAACCCATTTTGCCATTTTACATTTTCCTCCTAAATATTTGTTCATTGAACATAAAACTATGTTTTATACGCACATAGTTATTTTATAGGCTTATTCGTCATTCGTCAAGGTTATTCTGGTAAAAAACAGTCAATTTTTTCTCATTTTGTTAATTTTTCTTTTTTCTGCCAGTATTCAGCACCAGATGACGGGGAACGCCGTTCACCATGATCGGCTGATAATCCCCCTGGATCAGAGGCTTGATGTAGTCGATGAAGTCCTTGGTCACATTATTGGCCTCTTTGTTCATCCAGTGCCTCGGAACCAGCTTCTCTTCATTCGCAATGCGGTGCACATCGTAAATTCCGGTGGCTGCCATGTACGGATCATCGGATACACGGTCGATAACTACCATCTTGCCGGTATCCCCTTCGTCTGCTGCCTTTACTGCAGCACCGCCAACCATCATGGCCTCATCAATATCCACCCGGGATGCCATGTGGGAAGCGCTTCTCTGAAGGGTGGAGAGTTCTACGGCACGGGTTTTGCAGCCGCACTCTGCTGCCAGGAAGTTGGCAAGATAGGTGGCGGTCCCCTGAAGCTGCTTGTGGCCGAATGCGTCCACGTAGTCTCCTACGCTTCCAAGCTCGCATACGTAGCGTCCGTCAGCCAGCTTGATTCCCTCGGATACTGCGATGACAACAGAGGATTTTTTCTTCAGGAGATCTTTTACCTTGGCAAGGAATTTCTCGATGTCAAAAGGAACCTCCGGCAGATAAATCAGATCCGGTCCTTCGCAGTCCTCAGACTTGGAAAGGGCGGTGGCACCTGTGAGCCAGCCGGCATTTCTTCCCATGATCTCCATGATGGTGATCATGTTTTTCTTATAGGTAAGGCCTTCCGCGTCGCGGATCACTTCCTTGGTGGAAGCTGCAATGTATTTGGCTGCACTTCCAAAGCCAGGGGTGTGGTCGGTAAGTGCAAGGTCGTTGTCAATGGTCTTTGGTACGCCAAGGAATTTCTGGGTCTGTCCGGTGATAATGGCGTAATCGGAAAGCTTCTTGATGGTGTCCATGGAATCATTTCCGCCAATGTAAATGAATGCGTAGATTTCCAGTTTGTTCAGGATCTCGAATATTTTCTCATAGATGGCTCTGTCTTCGTGGATCTCCGGAAGCTTATAGCGGCAGGAACCAAGAAAAGCAGACGGGGTCCTCTTCAGAAGCTCGATATCGAGCTCGGAATGGATCTGAGTAGAAAGGTCGATATACTGTTCATCAAGAAGGCCCTGAATTCCGTGAAGCATTCCATATACCTTGTCAAAGCCGCGCTCTACTGCGTTCTTGTATACGCCAGCAAGACTGGAATTGATTACAGATGTGGGGCCTCCGGACTGTCCTACAATAATATTTCTTTTCTTTGCCATTATGGTATTCCTCCTCTATTCCAATTGATCATCGGCGTCAGGATATTTTCTTTTTTGCGCCTTATAATTGTATAGTCTACCAAACGCGCATGGCAAAGTCAATGTATTATTGTGTATTTTGCATATTTATTTGTTGTTTATTCTCATTTTTATATCTATATTTTCGCATATGCGTGATTATCCTTTATTCCTTTTGACTAATTCGCGTATAATGTGTCTTTTTTTGTTTTATTTTCTAACATATTTTTGCATTTTCTTTTCCACATTACAGAAAATGAGCATAACCGCAAGCAATAAATTAACAATAGTTTCTGCCCCCAAAAAACACAACGAAAAAATCCCCCTGGTGATGCCGTTTTGCTCTGCCGCAACCATGGCATTCTTCACCAATGCCGGAGGAATATAACCGGAAGCAGAGATAAGTCCATTAAAAACCGCTGTAACAACTCCGGAAATTCCCACCATGATAATGCTATAAATTGACATGGACAGACCGTCACAGCGGAAGCCGTTTTTCTGCTCCAGGTAATCCAGAACGTCCGCAAAAAGAGCCATCATAACATAACATGCAGGAATCGTTCCAAGGGTTTTGACAAAAACGCCCAAAACCACCACCTTAAAATTACTCATATCTGTCATGGCAAACAATCCGCCGACACCAGACAGGATCAGCCCTGCAACAATGGAATTCTTTTTCCCCATTTTCTTTGCAAGAGGCCATGCAAACAATGCTCCTGCCGCAATGGGAATTCCGCTGATTGCCGCAACTGCCGTCTGTGTGATTCCATCCTGATAGCTTCCAAGGATATAATCGCAGTAATAGCTCATGGATAAATTTTTAAAGGCAGCAGCCATGTTAAAAAACAGATAAAACAAAATAATCATCCACCAGTACCTGTCAGACACCACAGCCTTCAGCTGTTTCTTTATGGACACCGTTTTTCCTGCTTTTTCCTCATTTTCCACATTAAGTTCTTCCGTAACCCGTTCTCTGGTAAAAAGGAATTCAAGCATGATTCCCACACAGGCAATAACACCGATCGTTCCCATACAAATCAGCCATGCCTTCTGATTCTTCAAGAGCGGATACAAAAGCATGGGGAAAAGCATGGTTGCAAACAATCCGGTAGACCCAAGGTTTGCAACCTGAGACGCAATAGAAAGCTTTCCCCTCTGATTGGACTTTCTGGTAGAAAGAGGGATCATCATGCTATGCGCCACAAAATATGCAGGATATGCAACAGCAAAGAAAAGATTATAGGAAATTGCGATCCAGCATAATTGTCCTGAGTCATTTCCTGTCGGAACAGAAAAGATCAAAAATATGGATAACAGCATAAGCGGTGCCGATATCAGCAGATATGGCCTTGCTTTTCCGGCTTTTGTATGCGTTTTATCGATCATGGTTCCCATTTTCAGATTGCCAATGATCACAAAAACCGTGGACACAAGAGGAAGCATTGTAATAAACAGCCCCTTCATTCCCAATATATCTGTGTAAAAACGATTAAGGAATGATACAAATATGGCATTTGCCAGCAGTGCACAAAATGGACCAAGGAAATATCCCAGTGCCAATTCCGGCATTGTAACATTCTCATCTTGTATACGGCTTCTGAAAACGCCTGAAAATTTATGTGTGCTCTTTTTATCCTGAAAAAATTTCATCCTATCTTCTCCTCATAGCAATAACTGCCGCTTCCTTCTGTAAAACTTCTGCCAGACGGAAGTACGATCTCGCACTGAGTTCCGGCAGGAATCTCTGCTGTCAGCTTAAAGCCTCCATCTTCTATAATCCAGCTGCATCGGATATATCCATACGGAGTATTCACATCCCCTTTTGCAAAGTCAAGACCGCCACCAGGCAGCGGGGCAATCCGAAACCTTCTGTACCCGCCTTCGACAGCTTCGATTCCCAGAATACGCCTGTAAAAGAAATCTCCCACTGCGCCATTTGCATAATGGTTGAAGGATACCATTCCACCGCTTCCGTTGTCCTCTCCCAGATTACAGCTGCCATCCTCCCGGAGTGCATCCCACCGTTCCCACATAGTTGTCGCACCTGCTTTCACCTCATAGAGCCAGGATGGACAGGTATCTGTAAGAAGCATTTTGTATGCATCCTCCAGATAGCCATTGTCTGCCAGGGCAAAAAGTACATAAGGCGTTCCGGGAAATCCGGTTTTTATGTTATAGTTATTATCACGGATCAGTTTTACCAGATTTGCTGCTGCCCTCTTTTTATCTTTTTCAAAAAGCATATTATACTGCAGCGGCAAAACAAATCCGGTTTGAAAATCGCCGCCTTTTATATGGCAATTTTCATTCATCAGAATATTCCGATAAGCCTGAGCCGTTTCCAGGCTCAGTTTCCGGTAAGCCTCTTCATCCTCTTTTTCTCCCAAAATCCCTGCGATTTCCGAAAGTATTGCAGATGAGTGTGCAAGACAGGCAGTTCCGGTCCATTTCCCCCGCTTCATCCACTCTTTATAGGTCATATCCGGTGCACACCAGTCCCCATAATGAAACAGCAGACTCCATATCCTCTTCTTTTTCTGCGCAGAAAAAAGTCCTGCCCAGAATTTACAGGCTTTTATATATTTTTTCATAGAAGGATACATTTTTCTCAAAAGCTCTATATCACCCCGGGCCATATATTCGGCCCACGGCACAAGAATACAGGCGTCCCCCCAGTGATCCACAGCTAACGGGAACAGCATTTCAAGCTGCCCCGGAATTTTTACCATAGGGATGATCATGGGAATCCCGCCTCCCGGATTCTGCTCTGCCCGCATATCCTTCAGCCACTTATCAAAAAAACGACTCATATCAAAGTTATAAGCGGCTGTTGATGCAAAAAGCGCAATGTCACCGGTCCAGCCAAGGCGTTCATCCCTTTGCGGACAATCCGTCGGAATATCTACAAAATTAGATTTTGCACTCCATTCAATACAGTCCTGAAGCTTATTCAGCATCGGCTCGGAACAGGAAAAACTGCCGTTTTTTGAAATGTCAGAATACAACGCGGTTGCCTTTAATTTTATTTTGTCTGCCGAAATACCACTTACTCCTACATACCTAAATCCCATATAGGTCATACGGGGAGAGTACTGCTGACTGCCTTCTTTACAGATATAGACAGCTTGCTGCTTTGCACTGCGCAGCGGCTTAGTATAGAGTTCTCCGTTTAAAAGAACCTCTGCATGATAAAAAACTATTTTTTCCCCCGCCCTGCCCTGTATGTCAGCCTCAATCACGCCCGCCATATTTTGGCCAAAATCATAGATCAGCATACCGGATGGCGATAACTCACAGGATACGGGTTCAAACTGCTCGTGCGCTTTTACCGGGCTTCCATACTGTACCAGAAGCTGTGGTTCGATTTTCATTTTTTCAATATCGGCATTATGAAAAGAACTGTTTTCCAGCTTCACAGTTGCATCATAGACTTCTCCGTCATAAAACTCTGCTTCCAGAAAATTTCCCTCTTCTGTAACCTTCCATGTCTCATCTGTGCCAATGATCTCATGGCTGCCGTCCTTATACCGGATATGTATTTCCCCAAGAAATGCCTGACGCTTTGCATAAATCCGGTTCATTCTTTTGTAGGTGTATGAACCCACAGCCCAGCCTCCACCTACAATTACCATAAGCAGGTTCTGCTTTTGAAGATATTCTGTAATATCATACATCTGATACTGCAGCTGATTTTTATAGGAGGTATAGCCAGGTGCAAAATATTCATCACCAACTTTACGCCCATTGAGTTCCAGTTCATAGATTCCAAGAGCTGTAGAATAAATTCTCGTCTGCTCAATTTCTCCTTTTATGGAAAAATCCTTTTTGAAGGTCATCGGTCTTGGCGATTTTTTCCGCTCTTTAAACTGATAGGAACCATCTGTTATCCAGGCAGCCTTCCACTTACTTTCCATAAAACCGGTTTCAAATTCCAGGGAAGCTTTCGCAGTTTCCCCATGATCGTCCGTAATTTCCAGTATTGCCAGATATTTGGTAAAGGGAGTCAGCTCAGGTCCTTCATAAACAAGCCCGGTTTGTCTCTCAAACACTTCCATCCAGTTATTCACAGACAGAATTGCCTTTTTCAGTAAAACATTTTTCTCTGAGCTTATCATGGAAAAAGAAAATACAGGTGCCGGATTGTCTGTAAAGCAATCTGATGACAGATTTTCGATTTTAAATTCATTAATACGTAACATAAGCCAAACCCCTTCAAATATTTTATTTCTGCATATCCATAAAGGATGCCGCCAGATATCCCAGCCATGTAAGAATCGCAAATACTGCATAAAGGATAAATGCTTTCATATCTTCAAAACTGTATAAACCTGAAACCAGATATCCCAAACTGTCAACCTGCGGAATGATACTTAAAATAATAGCCGCCGAAAAAAGCAATGCATTCACAGTTGGTATCAGCATAAGCACTCCGGCTTTGCCGGTAAATCTGTTAATCGCAATTCCTGCCACTTCTGCAAGAATTGAGCATACGATCAGCGGCAGCACAGCAGCTCCCTGATTGTCGGCTCCAAGATAAAACAGCAGGCTGACAACAGATAAAATACCGGCTGATATTGACAGATAAAATCCAAATGTATGATTTGCAAGATGTTCCCTCATAATTACGCCTGCTCCTTTTTCTTTTTCCATAATTGTAAAACATATAAAATTCCAAATACAGTTGTCAGTATGCCCAGTCCGATTTCCACACCCAGAATTGTATTCTGCCACCAGGTTTTTACATAAACCGTTTCTGTATCACTGGTAATTCCATTCATGGCATTGCTGCGCGCTGTGGTATACAGGTAATATTTCAGACCGGCCTTCATTTTTTCCTGGAAGCTTGTGTCTTTTTGGATCGTCTTTGTATTATCAGACATTGTTCCAAGCGATGTTTCTGCAAACGTTGAATGATTTGATAACACATCGCTTCCTCCGCCAAAAATAACATCACGCCAGTTCTGATATTCAGCGCCGTTGATCAGGTCTGTGGTAATCCATCCGGTATAACCCCACTCATTTCTCACGATCTGTACCAGAACGCCTTCGTAAGCTCCACTGTATATCGTTCCGATTCTGTTAAATGCAGTCATGATTCCCATGGCATAATTGCTTTGTAATGCCCCCTGGAATCCGCGAAGCTCATTTTCACGTCCGGCCTGTTCTGTGAGGAATGTAGAAACACCGGTACGGTTCATTTCCTGGTGGTTAAAAGCAAGATGTTTTGGCTCCATCATAAGCCCCTTAGAAGCACCACCCTTACACAATGCTGTTCCAAGAAGATTGGTAAGCATGGCATCCTCTGAATAATATTCATGATTTCGTGCATTATATGGATTTCTGTGCAGGCAGAGTCCCGGTCCCATAATTGCAGGAATATTGGACCAGAGACTGATCTCACCCAAAATCTCGCCTTCACGCTCCGTCAGTTCTTTATTAAAGGTTGCTGCAACAACCGGTTCTGTAGGCATGACAGCCATAGAATAGGAAGCATATGGATTTTCATCTGATACATAAGTTGCTTCGCCGGAATCAGATGCACTCCATTTCTGGGAATATCCGGGAACCTGGTCATATGCAAAGCCGACCGGTCCGTCATTTCTTCCGTTGCTTGGATAACCGACAGAAGAAATACTCTGCAGTCCGTCTCCGTTTCCTTCAATAAATGCAATTGCTTCTTCCAAAGAGATTTCATTCACCAGAGTGTCCCAGGACGGATCGTTAAAATCAATCACTCCTGTATAATTTCCATCCTCATCTGTGGTAATAAAGTCACAAACCTTCAGAGCACCTTCTGTTCCCCACTCAAGTCCTTCTCCATTTTCGGAAAGCTCATAGGTATGGTTGGTAAGTCCTTTTAGCATTTCTTCTGTAGCTGTAATACCCTCTACGGTCTCCCATCCTTTGCTCCAGTCGGCTCTTGTGGTATAGGTAACTGCATCTTCGATAAAATTATTAAGGTCTGCACTCTGAAGAGCATTTTCCACATTTGCAGAATAGGTTTCAGAATCTGTCTCATCAACAGTCCAGAGAAAAGCATTGTCACTGTTTACTATTTCTTCCTCTGTAGCTGTAATAAGGTCATCCGTGCTGCCTGTTTTTTTGGCAAGAATATTATTCAATGCTTCATGGGCACCGTTTCCTACTGAGAAATAATAGTCTCCATTTTCAAGAACCCACGCGCCTTTGGTTCCATTATTCTTTTCTGCATTCTGGTCATAACTTGCCATATACTGCGGATCAAAATTTATGGTTACTTCTGTACTTTCATCAGGCTCAAGAACAGGTGTTTTTTCAAAATCAAGCAGCTGTACAGAAGCCTTTTCAAGACCACCCTCTGTATAAGGAGCCTGCACATAAAGCTGTACAACACATTTTCCTGCATAAGCACCGGTATTTTTTACGGAGACTACAGCGGTTCCTGTGCTTCCCGGATTCACCTCTACACTTTTCAGCGTCTGCTCAAAAGTAGTGTAAGACAGACCATATCCAAACGGATATGTTACCTCATCCTCATACTTCCAGGCTTCTCCTGTAGTAGAACCTTCTGTTGCATCTGCATTTCCCTGTTTCAGTATGTAATCCTCATAGCGTGTTTCATAATATTTATATCCCACATAAATGCCTTCTGACTCAACCACATACCAATCACCTCGGTCTGTATCTTTTAACTCCTTACTGTTCTGTGAATTATTTTCATAGGTATATACTCCGAAATTCACCATAGACGGAGAAGATGTGGCATTTTTTGCATAGGTATCCGGCAAATGACCGGAAGGGCTTACATTTCCGGCTATTACATCTGCGATTCCAAGAAATCCATTGATGCCAGGCTCTCCTGTCCAAAGAATGGAGTTTATTCCTGCATCATTTTTTAATTCGTCGATTTCCATAGGACTATCTGAATTGATATGCACGATTACCTTCTTGCTGTGGCTCTTTGCCAATGAGAGCATATCTTTCTCATTTTGTGATAAAGCAAGAGGACGTTCAAAACTGTCATCTGGAGAGGAACATTTCATATCTGTGCTGTAATCCGCGGCTTCTGAGCTGTCTCTGGAGATCACAACAACCGCGGCTGTATCATCTGCTGTTTTTAATATATCCTCTGTATAGACACTGACTGGTGCCTCACCTACGAAATATTCTGACGGATTTTCATAGGTTGGCATAAATGCTGGAACCAGCGCATGCCCCGGAACCTCATTTCCGAAAAAGGCAGCTTTCATTTTATATTTGTCCATTGCAGAACTGTTATAAAATTCTTCCATTTCAGGATTCAGTTCAAAGCCTTTTTCCTGAAGCGCTTCTTTTAGACCATAGGACTTCTGTCCGGCATCCTGATTGACTGCTGCGGAGGAACCGATCAGGCCTCCCAGAACAGGATTGGTGCTGTTCAGTCCCCAAAGTGTCACTTTTTCATTTTCCGCATTCAGGGGTAATGCCTGATCTGTGTTTTTTAAGAGCACGCATCCCTCCTGACCGATTTGTTCTGCCACATTCTGTTCTTCCTGAATCAGATCCTCAAGCTCTGAAAACTCAGAATCAAAATAAGAACCATCTCCAGCACTTTTTGTATCCGTTTTAATTGTTTTATAGTTGCTAGTACCAAGCTGGGCATTCAAAAAACCAGCTCTGCTGTCAGCTATTGCTGATGTTCCAAGTGAAAGAATCAGAAGTGACGCAGTTGTGGTTGCCATACCTCTCCATAATTTTGCATGGGGCATTATTTTCTCCTCCTCAATAATTGATGTAAAAAATTCTTCCCAGGAATATATTTTATGTATCTTTTATAGCATATCTCAAGTACTCCTGCGGGAAATTACCCCAATGGCATCCTTTGTGTCCCCAATGGTAAATAAAGACAAAAAAAGCAGACCAGTTTATAGCTGACCTGCTTGATTCAGTGAATTAAAATCATATGTAGCTTTCACTTCAAACCATCCTTTTTCAGCGCGAAAAACTACTGTCCCGCCATATTGACTGACAATATTCCGGATACTCTTGGTGCCATATCCATGGTAACGTTTATCCTCTTTCTGTGTGACCGGCATTCCATGAGAAAATGAAATGTCCCCCTGATAGCTATTGCTTACACAAATGACCAAAAAATCCATTTTTCTGCGTATACTTACATGAATCCAGCGCTTGTCTTTCTCTTCTACTTTAGAAACACCTTCGATTGCATTATCAAGCATATTTCCAAAAAGCGCACTGATATCCATGGGATTCATGAATTCAATATATTTTCCATTTGCCACACAGGTGAGCTGTATATTTTCGTTCTGGCACTGAAGGCTTTTGGCAGTAAGGATTGTGTCAAGAATGTGGTTTCCCGTATGGTTCTGCGCTTCAAAAGCCTGGATATCCTGTTCCATTTCATTCAGATACTGCATTTTCTCATCGGAGGAAATATCAGATTTCAGAAATTCGATCTGATGTTTCAGGTCATGATATTTCTGATTGATCAGAGCAACACTCTGCTCGGACATCTGATAATTGGCATACTGTGCATCCATAGTCTGCCGAAGCATCTGAATCTCCAGTTTATCCTTAATATCCTGCAGCTGCATATGATAGGCATACAGCATAATAACCCCTCCCAAGGTTACAAGCGTCCGGATCAGAAGAATTTCCGACAGGACACTGCTGCTGAAGGGTGTATTCTTAAATATATTACTGATATTACTGAAGAGAAAAAAGGATACTGCGATCAGGGATGCATGTGCCAGTTCTTTTTTCCCGATGTGCAGCCTGAAGTTGCTCTCTTTGTATCTCTTCTCGAAGAGATTTACGATCACCACAGAACCGCTATGTACTGCCAGCAAGAAAACAGCGCTAAAAAGGATTGTATTTCCCGGCGCGATTTTCTCACGGAAATAGATTTCCAGCTGCCATTCCAGGGACGATGTAAATTCTCCGAGAATGAATGACCGGATTGTAAAATAGCATATATTATTCAGCGGCATCTCACATGTCAGATACAGCATCAAAAACAGCAGCAATATGGCAAACGCAAAGCAGGGCAAAAAATAAATTGCAAGGTTTGTGTCCGTCACAACTGAAAAGATTATGATGCAGACAAGAAATACAATCTGCAGCAGTACGGTGATGCCGGCTGTATGTTTCCTTTTATTCTCATAGCCAAATAATACAGCTGCCATCCAGTAACCCAGGGCACAATAATACCCCGGCGCACCAAGAAGCGGCATTTTTTCCATGCTAAGACCTCCTCTGGGTAAAATTAAAGTATCTGTGACAGCTTCTCCATGAACTCTGCCTTTTTCCTTCGGCTTACCGGAAGCATGTTTCCGTCTATTATACAACAGCCGTCTGAAACCCCGGTCACATAATGAAGATTGATCAGATATCCCCGGTTACTGCGGTAAAATCCATAGGGGGAAAGCTGTTCTTCAAGATCATCTAATCTTCCCCTGCTTTCCAGGATTCTGTCAGGAAGATGATAGGCCATAATGTGGCTGTGGCTTTCTATATAATGGATCTCCGTTACCTTAATCCTTAATGTTTCCTCACTTGTCTGAATGAGAAAATAATGTTCTTCCTGTCCATCCACTCTTAAAAGAGCACGGTTCAGCTTCTGCTCAAACATATTGTAGGACAATGGTTTCAGAATATAATCCAGAGCATCTACTTCATAACCTTCAATGGCGTAGGTTGCTATGCTGGTAATAAACATCAGAATTACTTTTTTGTCTAATTTTCGGATTTCACGGGCAGCTGTCATTCCATCCATAAAGCGCATCTGAATATCCATGAAAATCAGGTCAAAATCCGCTGTATAATTTTCGATTATGTCTTCCCCGTCCTGAAAAAAAGAAGTCTGTATCTGCTTACCGGATTTCTCACAATACTGTTCAATATATTCCCTCAGCTGTTTTCTATACTTCTCTTCATCTTCTACAATAGCTATATGTATCATGTTTCTCCTCCGTTATCTCTACCATAAAATATAGCAGATAATGAATAGCTTCGCAATTAAAGTTTGTTTCCGTTCTTTTCAAGGTATCCATACAATTATATTATCATTTTGCACATAAATATAAAATACATATATATTTAAATAGGATATACAAATTTCACCCGCCGTAGTATAATATACCCAACATCACACACGGAGGTTTTTCATCATGAAACGAATTATCGAAAATGATTTTCTGAAAGTGACCATCGACGACCATGGCGCTGAGCTTGTAAGTATCTATGATAAAGAAAAAGACAGGGAAGTGATCTGGCAGGGAGATCCCAAATTCTGGGGACGTCATGCGCCGGTTCTATTCCCTAATGTAGGAAAGCATTACAACAACCATTATCGCATTCACGGACAGGAATATGCTTCCAAGCAGCACGGATTTGCCAGGGATACGGATTTCACCTGCATTGATTCCACACCGGATTCCGTGACCCATCAGATCCGTTCTACCGAAGACACCCGTAAGGTTTATCCTTTTGACTTCGTGCTGCGCATCCGCCACATTCTGAAGGGCCGCACTCTTACCGTCAGCTGGAAGGTGGCAAACAACAGCGAAGGGGACATGTATTTCGCCATCGGCGGACATCCGGCGTTTAATGTCCCGGTTCTGCCAGACACCAAGAGAAGCGATTACCGCCTGACCTTTGACGGACAGGACAGCCTTACCTACCTTCTTCTGGATCCTGAGACCGGCACAGCCAAGGCAGATGAAGAAGCCACTCTCAAACTGGAGAATGGTACCTGTCAGATTGATGACCATATGTTTGACCATGATGCGCTGGTATTTGACAACCAGATCACCAAGGCCGGAATTGCACTTCCGGACGGCACTCCTTATCTGGAAATGCGCTGCTTGGGCTTCCCGAACTTCGGCATCTGGTCCGCTTCCCAGGACGCACCCTTTGTATGCCTGGAGCCATGGATGGGCCGCTGTGATGACTGTGGATTTACAGGGGATCTTTCTGAAAAACCATTTATCAACCATCTGAAAATGGACGAGATGTTTGAGACTGCGTATACCATTGAGGTGTTCTAAAACCCGTTTTAAAAAGGCCTTCTGCACACAAACTGCAAATACTGTTGTTCAAAGCAGCCTGCAAACAATATAAAAATACAAAATATCCTGACAAGTGCACTGCCCATTACACAGATTTTATCACTTGTTCAGGATATTTTTATTGTCTACTTACAGGAATGTTTTTTCAAACACGCTCCAGTACAGCATTCCCTACTTTAACAGTAGAATTCTCCCTCAATTTTCTCTTCGCAACTCCATAAGCCGCCACCAATACCACGGTAGCCGCAAAAACAAACATCATCCCATACTGTCTGTATCCTCTTGCCAGCATAGTATGCCTGCCTTTAAAGCACTTTGATAGCGCCTGCAGCACCGCATAATGCAAAACATAGATCAGCATAGAATAATCTTTCCCGATTTTTGCCATTATCCGGGTTACCACATTTTCCTTATAAAAATTCTGCCATCCTATAAAAAGAAGGAAGATACAGACTGCCAGAAAAATGGTTCCACCATACTCTTCTTCTGTTCCAAGAGCATTCATTTTCGTAAGCCATCTTTGCTCCATAAGTGCCATGTTCCAGAAAACCAGAATACCGCCCAAAAGCAATGTCATTTTCTTTTTGTCAAGACAGCCCTCCAAAGCTTCTTTTCTCTCTCCAAACAGGCAGCCCAGCCAGAAAAAGGGCAGGCCACAATACAGAAAATTTCTCGCATAATAAACATGGCAATAATCTTTTCCCAGAAGGAGCAGAGAATAATTTCCCTTTATCAGGTTTCCTGCCAACAGTACCGGAACTGCCAGATATGCAAGCTTCCTTAAGCCTAAATGTTCTACAATAAATGCGATCACCAGCACATACACAAGCGCCTGTAAATACCACAAATGTGGGGACAGTGGGGAAAAATTCCATAAAATGAAATCTTCTGGCATTCTTTCTTCAAACCTGGCCAGCAGTGCATCTTTTATATTATTTCCATTTTCCAGAGCCAACAGAACCTTCCAGATCAAGTAAAACAGATTAGCTCCTATGGTAATCGTAAGGATTTTTCCAATCTGCTTAAGCTCCCGCCTGTGTGCCACTGTTTCTGAGTAAAAGAAACCAGTGATCATAAAGAAAACCGGCACTGCAAACCGACACAGAATCAAAAGTTCCGCTCCGCTTTGCACCTTCAGTGGCTTATGAATCTCCACAACAGCAAGAGCAGCAAGACATTTCAAAATATCAATACACGTCCAACGTTGTTTCTTCATTTCCTCATAACTCCCAAAATCCAAAGAACTTAACTGCCACTACGGACAACACCATAAATATATCCAGCTAAGTTTCATCCATGGTATTTCATAACAGATGAAAGGGACTAACCTCCCATACAGATAGAAAGTCAGCCCCCTTTTATTCACTTTATTGGTCCGTCCGCGCATTACAAAATGCCTGACCGCATTAAACAATTCACAGTGCAGCTAAATGGGTTTTCCTCATCTTAGAATGTAAATTTATCTGCGAAGTAAGCATCCAGCTCGTCGATCTTAATACGAACCTGCTCCATGGAATCACGGTCACGTACAGTAACCATTCCATCTGTCTCGGAATCAAAGTCATAGGTTACACAGAATGGAGTACCAATCTCGTCCTGTCTTCTGTAACGTTTACCGATGTTTCCGCGATCATCAAACTCACAGTTATATTTCTTGGATAACTGAGCATAAATTTTCTCAGCACCCTCATTCAGCTTCTTGGAAAGGGGAAGTACACCGATTTTAACCGGAGCAAGTGCCGGGTGGAAATGAAGAACTGTACGAACATCATTCTTCTCTGCATCCAGAACTTCCTCATCATATGCACTGCAAAGGAATGCCAGAACCACACGGTCTGCTCCAAGTGACGGCTCGATTACATATGGAATATATTTCTGCTTCTTCTCATCATCGAAATAAGTAAGATCCTGTCCGGATACGTTCTGATGCTGAGTCAGGTCATAGTCTGTTCTGTCAGCGATTCCCCAGAGCTCGCCCCATCCAAATGGGAAAAGGAACTCAACGTCTGTGGTAGCCTTGCTGTAGAAGCTCAGCTCCTCTTTGTCATGGTCACGGTAACGAACTTCCTCATCCTTCAGGCCAAGAGAATGCAGCCAGTTCAGGCAGAAGCTCTTCCAGTATGCAAACCACTCAAGGTCTGTGTCTGGCTCGCAGAAGAATTCAAGCTCCATCTGCTCGAACTCACGGGTACGGAAGGTGAAGTTTCCAGGTGTAATCTCGTTACGGAAGGATTTACCGATCTGGCCGATACCAAACGGAATCTTCTTACGGGAGGTTCTCTGTACGTTCTTGAAGTTTACGAAAATACCCTGAGCTGTTTCCGGTCTTAAATATACAGTATTCTTAGCATCCTCTGTTACACCCTGGAAGGTCTTGAACATCAGGTTGAACTGACGGATATCTGTGAAATTGTGTTTTCCGCAGGAAGGACATGGAACATTGTGTTTCTCGATGAAATTCTTCATCTCTTCCTGGGACCAGCCGTCTACAGAGCTCTCAAGTGTAATGTCGTTCTCCTGGCTGTAGTCCTCGATAATCTTGTCTGCACGGAAACGCTCGTGGCATTCTTTACAGTCCATAAGAGGATCGGAGAAGCTGCCAAGATGTCCGGAAGCGATCCAGGTCTGCGGGTTCATCAGAATGGCACAGTCAACACCTACATTGTATGGAGATTCCTGAATGAATTTCTGCCACCATGCACGCTTTACGTTATTTTTAAGCTCTACGCCAAGGTTTCCGTAGTCCCATGTATTGGCAAGGCCGCCATAAATCTCAGAACCCGGGTAAACAAATCCTCTTGCTTTCGCCAGAGCAATAATCTTGTCCATTGTTTTTTCCATGATATCTCTCCTCATTGTTTGATAGATGATGTTGTTATTATACTCGCAACTTTCTCTTTTGTAAAGTTATAACGCGTACTTCCATTATTCCTTCAAATTTCTGAGATTATATCATAACCTCAAGAATCTGAAGACTTTTAAATTTTTTATCTGTATTTGCAGCTACATAGGCGCGTATATGGCGCTCCAATTCCCGCAATACCTCCTCCGTCACAGTAAAACTATACAGCTTGGTCATGGGGCTGCTGACAATATACTGCATCGTATAAAGTGCTGCCTGAGAAATCCTGCTTGCGCTTCTTGCCTCAGCAGCATCTGCCCGTCTCAGACAATCTTCATCCAAGATCCCGTGAGCTGCCAAAGAAAAGAAAAGCTTCTCCTTTCCTGCAAGTTCCTCTGCACAGTTCACACAGTGAAAAAGCTCCGGCATCAGTCCTTGCTCTGCCATGGTCCGCAATTCAAAAACGCACCGCACCAGCCTGTCATCCAGTTCCGGATTCAAAAGTGCTTTCACAGTCAGATAGAGAAGATTCATCATATTCTTCTCATCCGTACCCTCTCTTCCGAAATAATCTGCAAGCTCCAGGAAATAATAGCCATAGTAAATCCCAGGCTGCCTGGATGCCAGTTCTACAAAATGATGGGTCACGGTTACCTGATTCAGATTGTAGCTGCTTCGCCCCTCAAAGAGAGTAAAATTCCCGAACACAAAAGGGTTGGCCGCTGCCATAAAGGGGCTGTTCTGTCTTCTTGCCCCCTTTGCAAAGGCAGAAATCTTCCCCCGTTCCCTGGTAAGGAGTACAATTCTTTTGTCATATTCTCCCACAGGCTGGGCAGATAATACAACTCCCTGCACTGTGATCAGATCACTCATATTCAGATTTCCTTCTTGTCATATCCAAAGTTTTTAATCATAAAGTCACTGTCACGCCAGTCCTTCTTCACTTTTACCCAAAGCTTCAGGTTTACCTTTGAATCCAGCATGCGTTCCAGCTCAAATCTTGCATTGCTGCCGATTTTTTTCAGCATGGCACCACCTTTTCCGATAATGATTCCTTTATGGGAATCTCTTTCGCAGATAATAGTGGCTTCAATGTCCACTATAGGATTTTTGCCAGGACGCTCCTTCATCTTATCGATTGCCACTGCAATTCCGTGAGGAATCTCTGCATCCAGAGCATGGAGTGCCTTCTCACGGATCACCTCTGCCACGATCTGGCGCTGAGGCTGGTCTGTTACTGTATCCTCATCATAAAACATCGGTCCGTAGGGAAGATATTTCAGAATGCTGTCAATAATGTCATCTGTATTTTGCCCACGCAATGCAGAGCATGGAATGATTTCTGCAAAATCACAGATTTTGCGGTAAGTATCAATTGCAGGAAGGATTTCCTCCTTCTTTACTGTATCAATTTTGTTGATGATCAGTATAACAGGCACGCCAACACTCTGAAGCTGCTCTGCAATGTGGCGCTCACCTGCTCCTATAAAGGTAGAAGGCTCTACCAGCCACATAATGGCATCCACTTCCTTCAAGGTGCGCTCTGCCACTGCTACCATATACTCCCCAAGCTTGTTTTTCGCCTTATGGATACCAGGAGTATCCAGGAAAACGATCTGTCCCTTGTCGCAGGTGTAAACGGTCTGGATACGGTTCCTTGTGGTCTGGGGCTTCTTGGATGTGATGGCGATCTTCTGCCCGATGAGATGGTTCATCAGGGTAGACTTGCCCACATTCGGACGCCCGATAATTGCTACAAATCCGGATTTAAAATCTGGTGTCATGAAAATATATCCTCTTCTTTCTTAACAAATGGACGCAGCAGGCAAAAGGTACCTTTTATCTGCTGCGCTGTACTTAGCAGCTTACCAGCGGCTTTGTCTCCATAAATACGTCTTTCGCCTTCTCCACTGCGCTCTCGCTTCCCACAACGCAGATTTGGTCGTCTGCAAGAATGGCTTCGATCAGCGGTGCCAGTGCATGGATGTCCTCCACTGTGGCGTCTAAGATCTGATCTCTTTCCTTCTGCAGCATCTCTACAGTCAGGCCGCGGAAATATGCCATTCTGCCAAGTGCCCCCTGGGACTGCGGTGTTCTTGGAACATCCTTGCCGCTGATGGTTCCGATAATGTATTTGGTCAGTTCACGCTCATCTGCCTGGAAGGTGCGGACATACTCCGGTACGCCCTGATAAACTTCCAGAGTACGGCGAAGGTGAGGATCTCTGTAGGACACGAAATAGCTCTCACCGCTTCTTCTGAATCCGCTCATGCAGCCGTATGCGCCGCCCTTCACGCGAAGGTTGATCCAGAGATAATCGTAGCTTAAAGCCACCTTCAGAATCTCAAGGGCACCGGTATAAGCGTAGCCCTTCTTTACAAAGTTTCCGCATTTTGCCACGTACTGCACCTGGCCGGAGGTCTTGAAGCCCTCATTCTTTTTCTCACAGGTAATGGAAACGGAAGGAACCTGGCTGGTACGCTGTGGAAGGCTCTTTTTCAGTTCCCCGCAAAGCTTCTGGATCTGCTCCACAGATTCTCTTTCTCCTGTGTAGCTTACCATAAAGCTGTCCGGGCGGATGATCTCCTCCACTGCATTCAGAAGTCCTGCCACGATCTCGTCTTTTTTCTCCTGGAAGTTCTTATCCAGATCCTCCACAAATTTGTAATAGCCCACTCCAGCCATCTCGTCCTGGAATTTCGCCATAGGAGATGCGTAGGAGCTGCCGCGGAGCACAGCAGTCTGATGGCCTGCGCCGATCAGGGAAGCCTGTCCTCTGGACTTGAGTTCTCCGATGATCTCACGGAGACGTTTGATATCCGTAAGCCTGGATGTATTTAAGATCTCTCCCATCATCTGGAAAAGAAAATCCATCTGGGAATAAAGCGCTTTGCCTCGGATAGTGAACATGGTGCGGAATACTTCCGGATCATTTGCCTTGTCAAAAACATCGACACCGCACTGGATTCCACCTGTTCTGGCATTGATTTCATTGAACAGCTGTCCGTAGGTGTAGTCCTTGGTGTCCACATAGCCAAGAACGGATTTCAGAAGACCAAGGTAATGCACCTTCTCCACTTCCATATCCCGGATTTCGAACATCACATTCACATAGCCGATTCCATTGGTACATACATCCTGATACAAAAACAGGCTGTCGTCCACTGCAAGCTCTTCGTTGGAAAATCCCTCAACCTCTCTTCGGATATCGGAGCGTTTAAGCATAGGGATGCATTCCAGATCCTCCGGATTCTCCTCAGATTCCTGATATGCTTCAAGAGCTTTTGTTTTTCTTACCAGTTCCTCCAGCTCTGCATCAGAAAGGCTGCTTCTGTACTTCTCAAGCATCTCCTCCAGATTCTTCTCTCTTTTGGCAGCAAGGCCACGCTTTGGAATCAGGGTAAGGATGGTGCCGTGGGTATTATCAAGAAGCCATTTCCGGATAATTTCTTCAAAGTATCCCTCGTTAACTGCTTCCTTCAGTCTGTCATAAATGGCAAGAAGCTTCACCTGGGCAAAAGGATTTTCATCATCATAGAGCCAGTTTCCCAAAATATCAAGACCGTACATCAGTCCTTTTGGATAGGAACCGAAATCAGCCTCGCGGTAACGGAATTCCATATAATTGATTCCCGCAAGAATCGCTTTTTTGTCAACTCCATTCTTCACAATGTCCTGAAGACATTTTCGGATAGTGGATACAAATTCTTCTTTCTGGCTGGTCTTGGCACCTTTTGCCACAATAGAGAAGAATGGCTGCAAAACTCCATCGTCATAAGAGCCATAAATATCCTTACCAATCTGTGCATCCAGAAGTGCTTTCTTCAGCGGAGCTCCCGGAGCGCTAAGAAGTGCATAATCCAGCACATCAAATGCTACTCCAAGCATGCTGTCCATAGCATTTCCCACAACCATATTAAAGGAAAGATAAGTATTATCCTCTTCTTCCTCATTCTCAGCCACAGGATACTCTTCCTCAAGATCCTTCACCTGAGAAAATGGAGCCTGCTCCAAAATGCGGGAATCCACAGCAAGGGCATCAAAAGCGGAAAGATATTTTTCATCGATAAAACGCAGCTTCTCCTCCATATCCATATTTCCGTAAAGATATATATAGCTGTTGGAAGGATGATAATACGTGCGGTGGAAATTCAGGAACTCCTCATAGGAAAGCTCTGGAATATTCTCCGGGTCGCCTCCGGATTCCACGCCATAAGTATTATCCGGGAAAAGGCTGCTCTTAATCTGCCTGTCCAGAACCTCGTCAGGGGAAGAAAATGCTCCCTTCATCTCATTGTATACAACGCCATTGTAGGTCAAAGGACCTTCTTTATTCTCAAGATGATAGCTCCAGCCTTCCTGACGGAAGATTTCTTCTTTCTTATAGATATTGGGATAAAAAACAGCATCCAGATACACATGCATCAGGTTCTGGAAATCCTGGTCATTGCAGCTTGCTACCGGATAGCAGGTCTTGTCCGGGTAGGTCATGGCATTTAAAAAGGTGTTCAAAGAACCCTTTACCAATTCTACAAATGGATCCTTCAGCGGGAACTCGCGGGAACCGCAGAGTACGCTGTGCTCCAGAATGTGGGGAACTCCCGTGCTGTTGGCAGGAGGGGTGCGGAACGCAATAGAAAATACCTTGTTCTCATCATCGTTCTCGATCAGGATCAGTCTTGCTCCGGTTTTCTTGTGGCGGAGCAGATAGCCTGTGGAATGGATGTCTGTAAGATTTTCTTGTTTTACAACTTCGTATGCAGGAATGTTTTCTGTTTTCATTTTTTCCTCCGAAAGTCCAGTCTGGAGACAATGCCGCCAGATCGGTTTTATTTTCTATCATATCTTATCCAGGCCTGCAAAAACTATGCCCGGACTTTATTCATAAGGTATATTATACCATCTTCGCGCTGATAAGCGCAATATAAATAATTGGGGACCCGGCAATGCCGGATCCCTGTCATTTTGGCTATGCATTTTTCTTTCTGTTGCGTTGTATCACACAGCTTTTTAAAGCTTTATACATTGCAGGAGATAATTCCGGGGCATCTTCATCTGCTACGATTGGATACTTTTTGGCTTCCATAACCTCTTTCAGCTGTTCCTGTGTTGGTTTCTGTCCTTTTTCAATAGTAAATGTTCTGGTCATAATAAAGCCTCCTTTCAGTCTCTGTCGCAAGCCTTGCGGATATTAGCCGGATATTGTCTTTTCTCTCAGTAAAAACAACAAATAATACATCACCGACACACCCAATTGCTATATAACGGTCTTCCTCTATACTATGTTCGAAATCGTACATTTCAATGTAATTTTCATCTTCAAATACGTATGCTGCTGTTTCAAAGGATATCTTATGTTTTTTCTGATTAATCTGATTCTTTTCTTCGTCCCATTCAAACCTCAATGTCACATATTTCTCCTTTTCTACTAATATATCATACTTTCCTGTTTTCTTCCATCTTATATTTAAAATTTCAGGCGCAAGAATAAAAAGTATGGCAGGCTGCACGATGTAATCGGACAGCCGCCATATGGTTGGTTAAATTTCTTTACTGCTCTTTTTCTGCAGAGGTTGTTTCTGGCTCAGCTTTTTCTTCTGCAGCTTCTTCTGTAGCTTCTTCTGTAGCTTCTTCTGTTTCCACTTTTGCTTCTTCTGCTGCAGCGTCCATCTGTACAGCTGGGGTAAGGCCATAGGTTAAGGACAGTTCTACATTGGACATTGCCATTCCGCACACCTTACGTGTTACAGATACTGCCTGAACGCCTGTGATCTTTCCTTCCATTGTCTGGCCGCTTCCGCCGGACATCACAGTACTCCTGTTACTATCATGGTTCTAAATGCGCTGTTCTTCATTTTAGGTTCCTCTCTTTTTTATTTTGTAGCTTCTGTCATATAACCGTTTTCCACTTTATAAATCCGGTCTGCAATAGCCATTGTGGATTCCCGGTGTGAAACCAGAATAATGCTCTTTTTGCTCTTCTGCTGTGCCAGTGCCTTGAGAATGATTCCCTCATTGATACTGTCCACGTTGCTGGTTGGCTCGTCCAGCAGAATCAGCTGCCGTCCGCTAAGGAATGCTCTTGCCAGTCCCAGTCTTTGTTTTTCACCGGAGGATAAGGCATCTCCCATGGCTCCCACTCTCGTCTGATAGCCATTTGGAAGACTCATAACAAAGTCATGCACCGATGCCAGACGGCAGGCCTGTTCCATTTCCACCTGGGTAGCATCCGGCTTTGCAATCCTTAAGTTTTCTTCGATGGTATCGTCAAACAGATAGGTCACCTGGCTTACCATGGTCACATTGTCCAGAAGATTGTCACTGTTGATCTTTTCGATGTCGGTTCCGTTAAACAGGATTTCCCCGCTGTCTTTTGACCAGAAACGAAGCAAAAGCTTTAACAGTGTGGATTTTCCGCAGCCGCTTTCTCCGATGATTCCTACGATCTCGCCTTTTTGTGCCTGCATACACACATCTTTTAAGACAGGTTCATTTTTCTGGTAGGCAAAGGAAAGCTTCCTCACTTCCAGATTTTCGTATGTAATATTTTTTCCATCTGTGATTTCTTCTACAGCAGGTGCCTCCTCCAGAAGATTCAGGACACGGTCGCCACTGGCAAAGGTCTGGGTCAGATTACCAGGCAGAGCGGAGATGGCCACTACCGGTCCGAAGCTTCCAAATATGGCAACCACGCCAATGATCATTTTTCCAGAAGTCAAATTGCCGGTATAGACCAGAACGATTCCTGCGATCAATGTGAGCATTACAAAAACGGAAACAGCCAGTTCTGTGATTGCTGACGCTTTTCCGGTTTCCTCTTTCATTTTTCTTGTCTCTTCCAGAAGGCATTCTGATCTGCGGTTAACTTCCTGCTCTCTATTTTCTCCTGCATTGTGGAATAAAATATCTTTAATTCCCTTAATACTATCCAGATAATAGGCATTAAAAGAAGCAAACTCTCTTCGATAGGTAACACCAGGCTCTTTTAATGCTGCGGAAGAAATCATAGGCACCACAATGCCGATCACCAGATAACCAATCAATGCCACCAGTGCCAGCCACGGGCTTGCCGCAAGCCAGGTAAACAAACATACGCTAAAAGATACAAGAATGGCAATGCAGATTGGTGACAGGGTATGGGCATAAAATACTTCCAGTGTTTCAATATCAGATGTGAGCATGGCAATGATGCTTCCCTTTTGCTTGCTTTCCAGCTTGGCCGGACAGAGCTTTCGAAGTACGCCGAAAATTTTGTCTCTCAAAATGGCCAGCAGATGAAAGGCAATGTAATGGTTGCTGTACTGCTCAATATAGCGAAGCAGTCCGCGAAGAATTCCGCATCCTACTGCAAGAGCGATGATCCATTCATAAGAAAGCCAGATAGGTTCCCCCAGTGCCTTGGCTACGCCCAGTGCGCCGAACAGTGTTACGCTCATGGCGCAAAGATAACCGATGCTTCCGTTTATGACAGCCAGGATCAGGACTGCCGCAAAGCTTCCCAGAAGACTGATCAGATGGGCCATAATACTGATTCCACTTCTTCGAAGTGTCTGTTTTACCTGATTCATGCGCTCACCTCCACATATCCCTTTTCCAGTTCTTTCTGTCTGCGGTAAAGCACTGCATAGCCACCCTTTGCCTCCATCAGGGACTGGTGATTTCCACATTCTTTTACTTTTCCGCTTTCCAGATAATAGATCCGGTCAGCAGGTACGATATTTTCCAGACGGTGGGAAATGACGATCACATTCTTTTCTTTGGAAAGTGCCTTGATGTTTTTCATAATGATCTCTTCACTTTCGATGTCGATGTTGCTGGTGGCTTCATCGAAGATGTAAATGTCTTTATCTGCCACAAGATTTACAGCCAGTGCCAGTCTTTGCTTCTGTCCGCCGGAGATATTGGCTGCATCCTCGGAAATGCTCTTGTCCAGCCCACCGTTTTCTTCTATGAATTTCCACAGATTCACTTTCTTTAAGGCAGCTTCCATCTGCTCGTCCGTAGCCCATGGAGATGCCAGACAGAAGTTGTTTCGCACAGTATCATTAAAAATATAGGTATTACAGCTGACCACAGCCAGATGGCTATAATAGTCTGCCCGTGACAGCTGGCCAAGTTTTGTGTTTCCCACTGATACAGAGCCTTTTTGCGGTATCAGGTTTTCATTCATCAATCCTACAATGGTGGATTTGCCGCAACCGGACTCACCTACGATCGCAGTCATTCCTTTTTCCGGGAAAGTCATGTTCACATCTTTTAATACTTCTCTTTTTCCATCATAAGAAAAGCTTACGTGATCCAGCACAACCTCATTTCCGGTTACGGATTCGCTTCCCCACTTGGGTTCTTCCATTTCCAACAGGGAAATAATCTTCTTCCCTGCACTTACACCGTTCATGGCCACATGGAAGGCACTTCCGAAGGCACGAAGGGGAAGGAAAAAGTCTACAGCTACCAGCATCAGAAATACTGCAGACATCACGGTGATCTTTCCGTCTGCCAGGTCTCTTACTGCAAATGCAATTCCGGTTCCCGCTCCGCCGTAAGCCACCAGATCCATAATGGTGGTGCTGGCTAGCTGCATGGTAAGAACCTTCATGGTAATCTCACGGAACTCTTCTGCATTCTGATTCATTTTTTCATGCTGTCTGGCATCTGCCTTAAAAATCTTCAGTTCTTTTAAGCCCTGTACGCTGTCCAGGAAGTAATCTCCCATGGCAGTATACTTGTCCCAGTATTTGGCAAAGATTTTCTTTGCCCACTTGGACACCGCAATAATAGACACCGGAATCAACGGCACGCAGCACAGCAGCACAATAGCTACTTTTGCATCCAGCCTTACGGTTACAATAAATAAGATTACCGGGGCCAGCATGGCATAAAAAAATTGAGGAATGTAATTGGAAAAATACAGATCCAACTGCTCGATGCCTTCCATACTTACCTGGGTCAGACCTGCCATACTCATTTCACTGGTGCTTTTCATACCCAGACAGATTATTTTGTTGTAGGTGCTGGCACGCAGATCCCGTTTTACCTCACGTCCGATACTATCCTTCAGACGGGCTGTGCATCTGGTGCAGACATAGCGGATTACCAAAGCCGCGATGCCGATCAGCAGCGTCGGCACATAGTCCCCCGGTGCTGCGTGTTCCAGCATCAGACGGATTGCCTGGCAGATACACATGGTGATTCCCAGATTGGCACATAGCCCGATCACCATACTGATGACCGTATATACAATGTACTTCTTCTTATCACCCAGAAGTCTTAGCAAGTCTTTATCAATCATACTTGTTCCCCCGAACTCTTTTTCTTGTTCTGCAACTTTAGTTAGCTAATTCTAATACAGGCAGTAAAAAAAGGGGGGAACGAATCCCCTCTTTTTGCTTCCATTTGATTAGTCTTTCCTAACGTCAGTACATTATGTATAACATACAAATAGCTGGTTGTCAATCGACTTTTTTCACAGAATATGTTAAATAGCAAATCCCTTAAATTTACCTTGCCTGCCTGGAAATGCCTTTTTCTAAAAAATTATTGCATTTTCTATGATGTATCTTGTTGTATTTTCGAATTCATGGTAAAATAAAAGAAAAAAGGAGGCCGCACATATGTTTCTAAAGAAAACCCCAAAGCCAAAAGGCACTTATCTGGCCATCACAGAGTCCTATTATGATAAAGAGAAAAAAGCCACCAGACAAAAAACCATTATGGGCCTTGGTTATCTGGAGGAGCTTCGGAAGGAATTTCCAGATCCCATTGCCCACTTTGAAAAGGTTGTGGCAGACATGAACCAGGAACGGGAAGAGAAGAAGAATTCTGTGGTTTACGTAGACCTTACTGCTGCCCTCTCCCCAGGCGAGCGCACTTTGAAAAATGCAGGCTACGGCGTTTTGGAGCACATTTACAAGGAACTGCAGCTTGATATTTTCTGGCGCACCAAAACATGGAATCTCTCCCTTTCCTACAATATAGAAGAAATCTTCCGCCTGCTGATCATTTCCCAGATCCTCTATCCGCAGCTTCCATGGAAGGACGCCATAAATCAGGTGCCTTATTTCGAGAATCTGACGCCATTTCAGGAGGAAGACCTCTTAAAGGCACTCCAGCTCATCCAGAAATACCAAAGAGACATTCAGAAATGGCTGTATGACCATTCTGCCAATGTAATTTCCCGTAATTTCAGCAGAATACACCATGAAGAAGCAGATTATGCATTTTCACGCCAAACCGGCAGTGCTTCTGCGAGAAAATCAGTTTCCCGGCAAAGTGCCTCTGCCATCCACATGGAGTTTCTCACAGATCAGCAGGGAATTCCTCTTGCATATGACCTTTCTATCCGTGGTACTATGTTGAACCAGTCGATTTCCAACGCGGCAAGGCGCATCAGCCGGGATCATCTAAGTGGGCAGAGCCCTGAGGAATTTGTCTTCCGGCCATCCGTGGAAGATACCGCCTCAGAATTTTATACATACATGGAATCTGCCCTTGCCATTTCCAAAAGCACTATGCCGGCAGCTTCTTCTGAAGAGGTTGGACAGGCAGTCAGCGCCCAGGTTATCATCAGCTTTACTGCCTTTACCATTCTGCGCCTCCTTGAGGCAAAGTTGGATTTCACCTTTTCCAGGGATCAGATCATATCGTCCCTTCTGAACTACAACTGCATGCAGATCGCCGGCAACATTTATCAGTTCACCTACTATGATTCTCTTCTTGCAGCCTGCGAAGCCAGCCTTGGCCTGGAACTGCATAATAAATACCGCAGCCAGCTCCAGATCCGGAGACTGCTGCGGTATTAATCAGATACTTATTCATATTCAGATTCCTGCGGCATACAGATGCAGGAATCTTTCAGGCTCTCAGGCTTCCCTCTCCCGGGAAATGAAGCTCATACATCTCACGGGCAGCCCGTGTAATCATACCCAATTCTTCCTCCAGCTTCAGTGTCTGGGGAAGCTCCACTGCGGTGTGGTAAATGTCAGCTTTCAGCTTGTCCTTCGCCTGCTCGCTGCTCATCTTGAGAATACCGAACAACGTGCTGTTGTATGCCTTGTCAGACTCACTTAACTCCATATAAGTCTTCACCATATGGCAGCACTCCCGGTAAAGCATATCCTCGTAATCCTTGCCTTTGGCGCGGATCTCCTGAAATTTCATCTTATCCATCTGCTTTAAGATCTCCTTGCGGCCGCCGCGCACGCCCATAAAACGCTTGGCGCTGTCCCGGTTAAACTCCATAAGCATCCACAGCGCGATCAGGCCGTCTGCACGGGTATCCCCTCCAAGCTCGGATTTGTCCTGATAACGGATGTCCCAAAGCTCCCTGCGGATCTTATTCAGCTCTGGCTCCTCTCCTGCCTCAATGGACATATTTAAAAGCGCCAGACGCTTCGCCGGGTCTGCTTCTCTGTAATATTGTGTGATAGTTGGGGTATCCATAATTCTCTCCTTTATGCCTCTTCGTAGGTCAGCTCTGTCTCAGCCATATTCAGAGCCTCCTCAATGACCTTATCCATGTCCATATAGCGGTACATGCCAAGGCGTCCGCCAAACAGCACATTCTTCTCTTCCAGTGCCAGGCGCTCATATTTATCAAACAGCTCGTCATTCTTGGGGTCGTTGATCGGATAATAAGGCTCCTTGCCCTTCTCCCATGCTGCCGGATATTCTCTGGTGATCACGGTCTTCGGCTGTGTGCCGAACTCAAAGTGCTTGTGCTCAATAATTCTGGTGTACGGCACCTCATAATCGGTATAATTCACAACCGCATTGCCCTGATAATTGCCCATATCCAGAACCTCGGTCTCAAAGCGCAGGGAACGGTATTCCAGCTCGCCATAGCAGTAGTTGTAGAACTCATCGATCATTCCGGTAAACAGGATCTTGTCTGCCTGTGCGCTAAGCTCTTCCCTGTTGTCAAAGAAATCGGTCTTTAAGCATACCTGTACGCCCTCAAGAAGCTTCTTGATAATGCGTGTGTATCCGCCCTTGGGGATACCCTGGTAAGGATCTTTGAAATAGTTGTTGTCATAGGTGTAGCGAAGCGGCAGTCTCTTAATGATAAATGCAGGAAGATCCTTGCACTCTCTTCCCCACTGCTTTCTTGTGTAGCCCTCTACCAGCTTCTCATACACATCCTGTCCTACCAGCGCCAGAGCCTGCTCCTCCAGGTTCTTCGGATGCGTGATGTGCATGCGGCTGATCTGCTCCTGGATCTTCGCCTTGGCCTGTGCAGGTGTCTTCACACCCCACAGCTGATGGAAGGTGTTCATGTTAAACGGAAGGTTATACAGCTCGTCCTTATACACTGCGATAGGTGAATTCACGAAATGGTTAAACTCTGTAAACTGGTTCACATAGTCCCAGATTTCCTTCTTGGAGGTGTGGAAAATATGTGCGCCGTATCTGTGCACCTGGATTCCCTCCACATCCTCTGTGTAAATGTTGCCTCCGATATGATCACGCTTGTCGATTACCAGACAGGTCTTTCCCTTTTTGGTGGCCTCATGGGCAAATACAGCTCCAAACAGTCCGGCTCCTACGATCAAATAGTCATATTTTTTCATCTTGTGTTGCCCCTTTCCGACTAAAGATAATATCATTATAACAAATTTTCAGAAAAAAAGGTAGCCCTTTACTGTCAGGACTACCTTTTTTTATAAAAGTTTTAGATTTGAACTTTATTATTTCGCAGCAACCTTATCAAACTCATCTGTAATTTCTTTGGAAGGCGCTTTTGTAAGAAGACTGACTATCACGATCACCACAAGGCTAAGAAGGAAACCTACTGCCAGAGAATAAAGCCCTGTATAGGTTCCAAGTGTCTGTCCACCCACCAGCGGGATATAGTCCCAGATGATAACGGTAAGACCGCCTGTCACCATTCCTGCAATGGCACCCTGAAGGTTGGTTCTTCTCCAGAACAGAGACATTACCACAATCGGTCCAAATGCGGCTCCAAGACCTGCCCATGCATTGGACACCAGTCCCATAATGCTGCTGTTAGGATCCCATGCGATTGCAAAA
Organism: Blautia acetigignens; assembly: GCF_025566865.1. Taxonomy (NCBI): domain Bacteria; kingdom Bacillati; phylum Bacillota; class Clostridia; order Lachnospirales; family Lachnospiraceae; genus Blautia; species Blautia acetigignens. Next base: position 83,041 of record NZ_JAOQJM010000012.1, on the reverse strand, counting down.
GCAATTATTGCGATCACAATAACCGTAATACGGCTTACCCTTAAAATCTCCTTAGAATCTGCATCCTTCTTGATAAAGTTATGATACAGATCCTCAGACACTGCAGACGCCGTTACCAGAAGCTGGGAATCTGCGGTAGACATAATTGCTGCCAGAATTCCGCAAAGGAACAGTCCGCCGATAAATGGCAGTGCCAGCTGAGAAGTAAATACCTTGCGAATCATTTCAATAAATACGCTTTCAGAAGAAGCAGCTCCATTTTCACCAAGAATGGTTGGAAGCAGGTAAGCTCTGCCGATGACCGCAATGGCAAATGCAGCTGTCAGAGAAAGTAAATCCCATATAATGGCGATCACCCAAGACTTCTTCAGCTCTTTCTCACTTCTGACTGCCATAAATCTTACCAGAACATGAGGCATTCCGCAGTATCCGAAGCCCCATGCCAGCTGGGAAAAGATTTCCACAAAGGTATATGGTCTGTCTCCATTTATAAAAGGATTCAGGTAAGCATTTGCGCCCCCAGTGACACCACTTTGTGTGATCAGATCTGTCAGATTGCCAGGAAGCAGGAAATATGCTACCAATGGTACGACCAGAAGGCCAATAAGCATCAGAGTACCCTGTACAAAGTCTGTGACGCACACTGCCATAAATCCTCCCATAAAGGTGTAGCAGAGGATAACTGCTGCTCCAATGGCAAGTGCCACATGGTAATCCAGTCCGAATACGGTGTTAAACAGTTTTCCGCCTGCTGCCAGGGCAGATGCTGTATATACCAGAAAAAAGACTACGATAACAATAGATGAGATCAGAAGCAGAATCTTTTTCTTATCACGGTACCGATTCTCAAAAAATGCCGGGATAGTCATGGAATTATTAGCCACGATGGTGTATTTACGAAGTCTTCCTGAAATGCATACCCAGTTCAGAACGGTGCCGATAAACAGTCCCACCGCAATCCAGATCTGCCCGGATCCCAGAGAATAAATTGCTCCCGGAAGCCCCATCAGAAGCCACCCGCTCATATCAGAGGCCTGTGCGGAAAGTGCTGCCACCCATCCGTTCAGTCCTCTTCCTCCAAGGAAATAATCCTCTGAGCTGGAGGTCTTTTTCATGTAAACCGCGCCAATGACGATCATCATTGCCAGGTAAAACACAAAAGCTGTCAAAATTATTGCTGTTGTAGTAACCACTTTTTCTCCTCCTCTGTTGCTGCTGTCTGCAGACAGCCAAATTACATATTTACTACTTTACCACAGAAGAGTATAAAAGCGCAAGCTATATTATTTATTTTTTTCCTTTTTTGAGATACACATTTTTGATGTACCACAGAGCCTTGTCTTCGCCCTTGTCAGAAAGGATGCGAAGAAGCCCTTCTAATTCCTTCTTTGTCTGGGGATGGACGAACCACAGCTTAGGCTTGCTTTTGAGGAAATATTCAAGCGGCTGGTGATTGTCATAGGCATCTCCAAGATAAGTTCTGGAGGCGCTGATCCGGTCCATCACCATCTCTGCCACATATCTGCGGGGCATCCTGGCCCCCATGATCACGTGCTCCGGATCGTTTATGGCATAGTCCACCCAATGCTCATAGTGGTGCTTGTTACGGCCCTTATGATGCAGCCACGCAGTGGACACGCCGATGTCCTCCCGCTCCGCGTTATTTGGGCTTCTTGTCCCCTGATAATATTTGCAGCCCACCAGGAACTCTGCCGGGGAATACTTGGAAAGGTCGTGAAGCAGTCCCTGCTTGTAAAGCCCGATGCGGAAGCAGTATCTCATGACCATAAGCTTATGCTTGGTAATTGTTTTAAAGTGAAGCCACGGATGCATCCTCATCCAGCCTCCTTTCCATTTACATTTTCAGCTGAATCTGCAGGCTTTTCTGGTTTCGCCTCATCTGCTGCCGGGATTTCCACACTTTCTTCTTTCACGAAATTCCCAGGCAGCGCTCCTTTTCCAGCATCTGATAATACCGGATTTTCGCTTTTCTTTCCTTTTCCCTTATGTTTCTTCTCCGGTTCCGGTTTCTTCACGCCCTGAAGCACCACCACAGTACGGGGGCCAATTTCCACGCTTCTTTCATAAACCTGGCCATTTTCCCCGTAAAAGCCATCGCAGGTCAGATCTCCGGTATCCATTACTTTCTTCCACTCCATTCCCTCCGGAAGATTGGGAAGGGCCATGCTTCTTGTCTCCCAGTGGAAATTAAAGCCTACATAGAGGAAGTCATCTCCAGTTCCATCTGCCTGCCGTGCATACTCCCCGCACAGCATCATGCCGATCATGCGGCTGGTGTTTTCCATATTGCAGAACCATGCCCGCTCACCGTGGAAGGACAGGTCCGGGAAACCTTTGCCCAGATAATCTGCCTCTTTCATGCTCTCGTTCATATGGAGAACCGGATGGGCTTTTCGAAGAGCCACTGTCTTTTTCACAAAGGCAAGCATGCTGGCATTTTTCCGAAGGCCCCGCCAGTCGATCCAGCCAATGGGATTGTCCTGGCAGTAGGCATTGTTATTGCCCTCCTGGGAATTGCCGATCTCGTCGCCGCCGTAAATCATGGGAACCCCCTGGGAAAACAGCAGCATTGCAAAGGCAGCCCGCATCTGGCGCTCCCGCATCTGACGGATCCACTGCTTCCGGCTTGGCCCTTCTATGCCGCAGTTCCAGGAATAATTATAGCTGCAGCCGTCGTTATTGCCCTCTCCGTTTGCCTCATTGTGCTTGTAATTATAGGAAACAAGGTCATTCAAAGTAAAACCGTCCTGGCAGGTAATGTAATTGATCACCCCGTGGTCATCCGGATTGTGACGGATCCGGTACTGCACCGCCGGGACCATATCCTCATCGCTTTTTAGGAATCTTCTCATATCCTGCAAAAAGCCCAGATTGTACTCTGCAAAGCAGCGTTTCTTCTGTTTCTGGTTCTTATAAAGAGTAGCTGTGTCCATTCCGTCTGCCAGAATTTTGGTTCCTGCAAGCAGGCCATCCTTCATGATCAGAGCAAGCGGTGCCCCCGCGCCTAACACATGGAAGCCGTCCACATGGTAATTCTGTTTCCAGAACTGCAGCGCCCGAAGAGCCATCAGAGGATTGGCCTCCGCCGGGAAATACATTTCCATCATACAGCTGATTCCCGCCTTATGGAAAGCCTTGATCATATCGCAGAATTCCCTGTGGGGATCTTTCGTTGCGCAGTAAGAGCGCTTTGGCGCAAAATAGAGTCCATTTCCATAGCCCCAGTAGTTTACTTCATCCTTCTTGCCCTTTGTGGAAACCAGCCCCTCCGGCTCCTTTTGCCGGCTGATTTCCATAAATTCATAGGCAGGCATCAGCTCTACGGTGTTAATTCCAAGTTCCTGCCAGTATGGGATCATCTGGATCAGGCCTTCAAAGGTTCCCCGAAGCTTCGCAGGAAGCTTGGACTGCTTGGTATAACCCCGGACGTGGACCTTGTAAAGGATCATGTCCCCGAAATCCGTTTCCGGTGATTTCTCATCCTCCCAGTCGTACCCTTCCCCGGACCAGAATCCGCAGCGTACCTTGTGGGGATCGGTATCCCAGGGAGCCCCGAAGTGCTCTCTTCCGCTGATTCTGCTGGCACAGGGATCCAGGCAGATTTCCCCGTTGATCCTAAAATTGTATTCCAGGCTGTTTACATTTAATTTTTTCATAAAGACAGAAAAAATACGTCCTGTCCGGTATTTCTCATCCAGAAGAAGCTCGTAAAATGGCTCCTTTCCATTCTTTCTGTAAAGAAGCAAAAAGACCTTGGCGTCCTCATCTGCTTCCACTGCAAAATTATATCCATCGATCATCTGGCTTGCCCCAAGTAAAAGGGGAGAACCGGATGTTACAACCACGCTCTTATTTCCCGGTATTGCCACTTTTAATGCCCTCCTGTCTTTGTCTGATGTCCCGTCCCGGCTAAATGTTTCAGGCTTTTTTCCTGCCAGAGCTTGTTTGAATCTAAAATTTCAGATCCAGTTCCACCGGGCAATGATCAGATCCCATAATGTCGCTGTGGATCTTCGCATCTTCCAGCTTTTCTTTCAGCGATGGAGACGTAATAAAATAGTCGATTCTCCATCCGGCGTTCTTCTCCCTAGCCTTGAAACGATAAGACCACCAGGAATACGCGCCCTCCAGATCCGGGTAAAAATAGCGGAAGGTATCGATAAATCCAGCTTCCAGCACTTTGGTAAAGCAGGCACGCTCCTCGTCTGTGAAGCCGGCATTCATCCGATTGGTCTTGGGGTTCTTCAGGTCGATTTCCTGGTGTGCCACATTCATGTCCCCGCAGCAGATCACAGGCTTCTTCTCCTGCAGCTTCAGAAGATAGGCAAGGAAATCCCGCTCCCATTCCATGCGGTATTCCAGCCTGCGAAGCTCGGACTGGGAATTGGGCGTGTACACGGTCACCAGATAAAAATCCTCCATCTCGGCGGTGATCACACGGCCTTCCTTGTCATGCTCTTCTATTCCAAGTCCGTAGGTCACGGACAGCGGCTCCTTCTTCGTGAATACGGCGGTTCCGGAATAGCCTTTGCGGTTGGCATAGTTCCAGTACTGATGATAGCCCGGAAGTTCCAGCTTCACCTGATTCTCCTGGCATTTGGTCTCCTGCAGACAGAAAATATCTGCGTCCAGCTTTGCAAAGCTCTCCTCAAAGCCCTTGGTGATACATGCGCGGATTCCATTTACGTTCCATGATACAAGCTTCATGTTATTCTCCAATCTGTAAAAATTATGGTTATTGCTCACATATTTCACAATCACACTCTTTGTCCGTTATTGTCTGTGAACAATAATTATATTCTAACACTTTCTTCATTATAACACAGTTTTCCCTATTCACAAAACCTTATTTTTCTGGTACAATCTTAATATTCACGAATTGCCCTGCCCTAGAGCGTGTTTGAAAAAGGCTTTCTGCAGGAATGATTTTTCAAACAGGCTCTAAGGCGCCTTGGGCAGTTTGATCAAAAATAAAGCGAGGTATTTCAAATGAGTGATTTAGATGTGAATAATTCCTGCGGAAGCTGTGGAAGCAGCGCATCCTGCGGCGGTTCTGACTGCTCCACCTGCGGCGGCTGCAGCACAGATCCGAACCAGCACAGCACCATTACCCTGACCATGGAGGACGACACCGAGGTAGAATGCGCCATCCTGACCATTTTCCCGGTAGATGCCAAGGAGTATATTGCCCTTCTTCCACTTGATGAGAACGGACAGAACCACGACGGCGAGGTTTATCTGTATTCCTTCGCCCGCACCGAGACAGGCGCTCCTATGCTTTCCAATATCGAGAGCGACGAGGAGTACAATAAGGCTGCCATCGCATTTGACACAGTACTGCAGAATGCGAAAGAGGCAGAGGCTGCCGGAATACCGTTAGAGTAATTTCCCGGATTTTCTTTTTCAAAAATTTTTAAGCAATCAAAAAGCAGGCTCTGTGATTGATAACTCTTTCACATTGCCTGCTTTTATGGTTTATAATATTCGAAATCCGCTGATTTACTCACATTTCCCGCGGACTTTGCTCACTGATTTTTCTTACTTCGTAGTACTTCCGAATCCGCCGTTTCTCACATCTGTCACATCATCATCCACTGTGATTCCATACTCCACAAAGATTCCCTGCATGAATCCGGTGTCCGCCTTTAACTCCACCACCTTATTCTCATTGGTGTCATTGGTCAGCTTGGCGAAAATATGGCCTTCGTTGTCAGAATAGAAATAATCGCTGTCAATAATTCCAACGGTATTGTTCAGCTGCAGGCGGTATTTGAATCCAAGACCGCTTCTTGGATAGCATTTCAGCACCCACTCCTGATCCATCTCCACACGGATTCCTGTTGGGAACTTGACTGTCTCACCCGGCTTGATAGTAAAATCCACCGGGGAAAAGAAATCATAACCCGCACTTCCTGCTGTGGCACGTCTTGGCAGACGGATTCCCTCGTAAATCTTCTCTGCTTCCTCCACAGTGGCACCCTCAAAAGCATCCATCCAGTCTGCCACGAAGCGCTCTTTACTTACTTTATGAAATTTCCCGATTCTCTTCATAATTCCTCCTGTAAATCACATAATTCATGCTGTGCAGGCCCTATGCTGCACCTACCTTATTTCATTCAGTGCATGCCCTAAACGCGTTTTTATCTCTCGTATCAGGATGATGCCTACAAGATATAAAGAATGCCGGGCATTTTGTCCGGCATTCTAAAATTATCGCTGCTTAAAATTCTCTCAGCAATGTGAAATCTTATTCTTATTTGGCATCTGCCGGAACATCCTTGATGCTGAAGCTCATTCTTCCCATCTTGTCTTTTCCAAGGCAGATTACAGTCACTTTATCACCAAGTGTGAGAACATCCTCTACACGGTTGATTCTCTCCTTGCAGATCTTGGAAATGTGAACCATTCCCTCTTTGCCAGGTGCAAACTCAACAAATGCACCGAACTCTTTGATGCTTACAACCTGTCCGGTAAGGATCTGTCCCTGCTCGAAGTCAGAAGCGATGATCTCAACCATGCGCTTTGCTTCCTGCATATTCTTATCGTCTACACCGCAGATAGATACAGCACCCTCGTCTGTGATGTCGATCTTCACGCCTGTGCGCTCGATAATGGTGTTGATTGTCTTTCCTCTCTGACCAACCACATCACCGATCTTCTGAGGATCGATCTGGATCTGGATGATCTTCGGAGCAAATTTGCCAACAGAAGTACGAGGTGCAGGAATGCATTTCTCAATAACCTCATTGAGGATATACTCTCTTGCTTCCTTGGTACGTCTGATTGCTTCCTCTACGATCTGTCTTGTAAGACCGTGGATCTTAATATCCATCTGGATTGCAGTGATACCGTCATGAGTTCCGGCTACCTTGAAGTCCATGTCGCCGAAGAAGTCCTCAAGACCCTGGATATCGGTAAGAACGATATAGTCATCATCTGTATCACCTGTAACCAGACCGCAGGAAATACCTGCAACCGGTTTCTTGATCGGTACGCCGGCTGCCTCAAGGGACATAGTGGACGCACAGATACTTGCCTGGGAAGTAGATCCGTTGGACTCAAAAGTCTCGGATACTGTACGAATCGCATATGGGAATTCCTCTACGCTTGGAAGTACCGGAACAAGTGCTCTCTCAGCCAGTGCTCCATGTCCGATCTCACGGCGTCCCGGTCCTCTGGACGGCTTGGTCTCACCTACAGAGTAGGACGGGAAGTTGTAATGATGCATATATCTCTTGGTTGTCTCGAACTCGTCAAGTCCGTCAAGTCTCTGAGCCTCTGCAAGAGGTGCCAGAGTCGTGATGGTGCAGATTTGAGTCTGTCCACGGGTAAACATAGCAGAGCCATGTACTCTCGGAATGATGTCAACCTCTGCAGCCAGAGGACGGATCTGTGTGATGGCACGGCCGTCCGGACGCTTGTGATCCTTGAGGATCATCTTGCGAACGGTCTTTTTCTGATACTGGTAAACCGCCTCGCCAAGAACTGCAAGCCACTCTTCTTTTTCTGCGAAAGCCTCTTTCAGCTTGTCTGTGATCTGTGCGATGTTGTTCTCTCTTGTCTGCTTGTCATCGGAGAATACCGCAACCTCCATCTCTTCCGGAGGAACAATCTCTTTGATGGCGTCAAACAGCTCCTGCGGAACTGCGCAGGACTCATAGCTGTGCTTCTCTTTGCCGCACTCAGCAATGATCTGGTCGAAGAATTTGATGATTTCCTGGTTTACTTCGTGTGCCTTATAGATGGCTTCGATCATCTGATCCTCCGGAACCTCATTGGCACCAGCCTCGATCATGATAACCTTGTCTCTTGTGGAAGCAACGGTCAGCTGAAGGTCAGAAACATCCTTCTGTGCCAGTGTAGGGTTCACAATGAACTCTCCATTAATAAGACCGATCTGTGTAGTTGCGCATGGACCATCAAACGGAATATCGGAAATGCAGGTTGCAAGGGAAGAACCAAGCATAGCCGGGATCTCCGGATTGCACTCCGGATCAACGGACATAACCATGTCTACCAGTGTGACGTCATTTCTGTAATCCTTCGGGAACAGAGGACGCATCGGTCTGTCGATAACACGAGAGGTAAGGATCGCATGCTCGCTTGCCTTTCCCTCTCTCTTATTGAAACCGCCCGGGATCTTTCCTACGGCGTACATTTTCTCTTCATATTCAACGCTTAACGGGAAAAAGTCGATTCCCTCTCTTGGCTCCTTGGAAGCAGTTGCTGTAGCAAGTACGGTGGTATCACCATAATGCATCAGTGCTGCGCCATTGGCCTGTTTCGCAACACGTCCGATATCTACGGTAAGTGTTCTTCCAGCTAATTCCATGGAATAACTTTTGTACATGTCTTCTCTCCTTTTCAATATAAAATCTTCATCTGCCAGAACACAAGTCCGAAACGACTGAAAAACACACTTCAGACCAAATGTCCTTTTCAGAAGTCTCGGAAATTCTGGCTTTACATCTTAAAATGGGGCGGATGGAAATCCGCCCCTTCCGCATACTAATTATTTTCTTAAGCCTAATTTCTCAATCAGTGCACGGTATCTTTCGATGTCTGTTTTCTTTAAGTAAGCTAACAGTCCACGTCTCTGACCTACCATTTTCAGCAGACCACGTCTGGAATGATGATCCTTGTGGTTGTTCTGTAAATGCTCAGTAAGCTCCTGGATTCTTGCAGTAAGAACAGCTACCTGTACCTCTGGTGAACCAGTATCTCCCTCACATCTTGCATACTCTTTCATGATTGCTGCTTTCTTTTCTTTTGAAATCATTTTGATTTCCTCCTTATATTTTAGTGGTCTCCCATGCAGGTATTCCTGCGGGGACGTAATCGCCGCATATTAAGAGACGGTCGGAGTCTCCAACCCCTGAATATGGGCTGTTCTCTTGTATGGTGAACAAAAAAATTCCTGTTCACACCTTGCCTAGTATAGCATACCAAAAAACTTCTGTAAACCACTTTTTCACAAAATTACTCAGAAATCTTTCCAGCGGTCTTCCCGCTTCTCCTTCTGCCGTTCCACATGATCCTCATCCAAAAGGTAAAAGGCAATATTTGTGGCATGGTCTGAGACTCTTTCCAGGCCGGAAATAATATCCGAAAAGATCATTCCCGCCTCTGCCGTGCATTCTCCCCTTGTCAGACGCAGAACATGGGACTCCTGCAGATCCTTTTCCATCTGGTCCACCTGATCCTCCAGATCCAGAATATCCTGCATATGGGTCAGATTGTTATGTGCAAACATATCCAGTGAATAAGTCGTGACCTTAATAACCAGATCCAGCATGGCGGAAAGCTCTGCCCTTGCCTGGGGACTGAACTCAATTTTCTGATTCAGCCTCACTTTTGCCGCATCTGCAACGTTTTCCGCATGGTCTCCGATGCGCTCAATATCATTTACAATATGAAACAGGCCGCCAATGCTTTTGGCATCCTCTGCCGGAAGGGTGGTCTGGTTCACCTTGACCAGATAGCTGGTAATCTCATGGTTGAGAAAATCAATCTGCTTTTCCACCACATAAACTTCCCCGATATCCGCCTCGTCCAGGGTGATCAGGGCATTCATAGCGCGTTCCAGATTGGTAACGGCCAGCTGTCCCATGCGGCTCATCTCCTGAATAGCATCAAACACTGCCGTTGTGGGAGAATAAACGGATTTTTCCCCAATATACTGCAGGCAGAAGCCATCCTGGTTCTTTGTCTCTTCCTTTTTTACAAAGAAGCCGGTAAGCTTTACGATCTGTCTGGTAAAGGGTGCCAGCATCAGCACCTCCACGATCTTGATCAAGGTATGGGCATTTGCCACCTCACGTCCCGGATTGTGTCCGGAAATGGTTTCTATGAAATGAGTGATGGGCTCCAGCCCAATGGAAATCACCACATACATGATGGCAGTGCCGATGATATTAAAAAACAGATGGATCAGAGCTGCCCTCTTGGCATCCCGTTTCCCGCTAAGTCCCGCGATCAAGGCAGACACGCAGGCTCCAATGTTGCAGCCCAGGATAATAAAGAAGCAGATCCGCATATCCAGAAGTCCCTGGTTAGCAAGCAGCAGGATAATTCCCACAGTTGCAGAAGAGCTCTGCAGTACTGCAGTTACTGCCATGCCTGTAACAAGTGCCAGGGAATGGCTGTTCAGGGAACCCATGGCATTTACCACCTGCGGGGATTCCTTCAGAACACTCATGGCAGAGGACATGGAGGTAAGCCCCATGAACAAAATGCCAAAGCCCACCAGCACCTCGCCGGCTCTCTGAACCCTGGTCTTCCTGGAAAACATCAGCATGAAGATTCCTGCCATAATGATCACAGGCGCCAGCTCCGATAAGTTAAAGGCGATCAGCTGGGAGGTAATGGTCGTACCGATGTTGGCTCCCATAATCACGCCCGCAGCCTGATACAGGTTCATAAGCCCCGAGTTGACGAAGCTCACTGCCATAACCGTGGCTGCACTTGAGGACTGGATAATTGCGGTAAAAAAGGTTCCTACCAGGATCCCACGAAGGGGAGTCTTGGTAAAAAATTCCAGAATACTTCGCATTTTGGCTCCTGCGGCCTTTTCCAGGCTGTCGCTCATCAGGCGCATTCCATACAGGAAAAGTCCCAGTCCGCCCATTAATCCAAGTATGATTTCTGCCATTAATTATGATCTCCCTCATTAAAATAAGCCCTGCCATCTTCGGCATCTGCCAGAAGTCTGGCTTTTAACGCCTCGAGAGAGGAAAATTTCCTCTCAGGACGCAGGAACTTTTTAAAATCAACACGGCAGTTTTCTCCGTAGAGGTCTTCCTCGCAGTCAAAAAGATAAGTCTCCACACCAACAAAGCTCTCACCTACCGTAGGCTTATAGCCAATGTTGGTGATTCCGTGGTAAACCTTTTCCCCGAAATAGGAGCTTGTCACGTACACGCCGTTTGGCGGCAGGATCTTACTCTTTGGGGGAACAAGATTGGTGGTGGGAAGAAGGACTTTATGCCCCATCCCACGCCCGTGGACTACCTGGCCCTCCACAAAATAATCCGCTCCCATCAGAGAGCTTACTTTTTCCATATTTCCCTTTTTCAGTTCTTCCCTGATAAAGGTACTGCTGATTTTCCGGCGGCCGTCCATCTCCTTGGAGAGGATTTCCACCTGGAAGCCATATTTGCTTCCAAATTCTTCCAGAAGCTTTGGGGTGCCTTTGCGCTCAAAGCCGAAACGGTTGTCTTCCCCGACTACCACATAGGAAGCCCCCAGATCTCCCATCAAAATCTCTTTTATAAAATTCTCAGCCTTCATATGCCGGATCCTGTCATCCAGCTGACATTCCACCAGCACATCCACGCCAAGCTTTTCAAGAAGGGAAGCCCGCTCCGCACTGGTCAGGATCATGTTGCTGGAAGCATCGATGGCAAACAGGACTGCCTGCTCCCCAAGTGCCTTTCGCTCCTTGATCTTCTCTACCAGCTTGCGGTGCCCGCGGTGGATCCCGTCAAATTTTCCCATTGTTACTGCACAGTTGGCAAGTTTCGGAAACTCACCCTCTATCTTCAGGTATTCCATATATCCTCCTGTCAAAACATCTTTACCGGATAATATTTCTTTTTCCCCTTATCCCACTGAAAAATACCTGTAAATGTTTTGTCACTGGCATACATGCGCACCCAGCCCTCTTTGTGCTGGGGACTTACCAGATTCTCAGACAGCGGATTGCCGTTTAACAAAAGCCTGTCCCCGTAGGAATCCGCATAAACTGCGGGATAATCCGCCAGAACCTGTTCCACCGGATAGATCTGATCCTGGATGGTTCCTTCTTCCATAGCTGCCTGTACCTCTGAAAGGGTGTGGCTCTCTTCCAGGGAAAATCTGCCCACCTTTGTGCGGAGCAGCTCTTCCATGCAGCCGCCGCAGCCAAGCTTCTCCCCCACATCATGGCACAGGGTGCGGATGTAGGTTCCTTTGCTGCAGGTTACCCGGATTTTCACCAGGGGAAGATGGATTTCCAGCGGCTCTATCTCATAAAAGCACACCGGACGTGCCTTTCTCTCTACGGTTTTGCCTTCTCTTGCCAGCTCATAAAGCTTCTTTCCATCCACCTTCAGGGCGGAATACATAGGCGGAACCTGCATCTGCTCCCCTACAAAGCTTCTCAGCACTTCTTTTACTTCTTCCTCTGTGACAGACACCTCCCTTTCCTTCAGGACTGCCCCCGACATGTCCTGGGTGTCTGTGGTGATGCCAAGATGAAGCACAGCCTCATAGGTTTTCTCCTTGTCTGTAAGAAGATCCACCAGCTTGGTTCCTTTTCCAAGAGCCACCGGAAGCACTCCTGTTGCATCCGGGTCCAGAGTGCCTGTATGGCCGATCTTCTTCATATGGAGGATTCCCCGAAGCTTGGCAACCACGTCGTGAGAGGTGAAGCCTTTTTCTTTATGAATTACAATAATTCCCTGAAATTCTGCCATTACTCATCCTGTCCTAAAAGCTGTTTTTCGATCTGTTCTGAAATATTGTTGATTACATCATACATGGAGCCAGCCAGGTCGCAGCCTGCAGCCCTGATATGGCCGCCGCCGCCAAAGTAGGATGCGATCTTGCTTACATCCACTTTTCCATTGGAACGAAGTGACACCTTGAACAGCTGGCTTGCATGCTCATAGATAAACATTGCCACTTCCACGCCCTTTGTCAGGCGAAGCTGGCTTACGATTCCGTCCAGGTCAGCAGGCTGTACGCCGTAGAACTCCATATCACGCATTTTCATGTAGCCCACAATGCATTTGCCGTCCAGAAGCATAATGCTCTCTGCCAGCACACGTCCCATAACCTGGTTCTGGATATAGCTCTTCTGGTAAAAGGACTGGTCGATAATGTTGGAGAAATCCACACCTTTTGCCATCAGGTCACCTGCAATGCGCATGGTGTCCGGGGATGTGGAAGAATACTGGAACACGCCTGTGTCGTGGATCATTCCCGTATAGATGGCAGTTGCAATGTCCAGGTCGATCTTCTCTTTGTCCAGAAGGCTGTACAGTACCTCACTTGCGGAGCTGATCTCGCCCTTTACATGATTGGTATCTGCAAAGCCCGGATTGCTGATATGATGGTCAATGCAGACTGTCTTTTTCGCATGGGCAAAATGCTCCCTTGCCACAGCCAGACGGTCCAGTGCACTTACGTCGCAGGTTACAAAAAGATCATATTCCTTCTCTTCCCCTGCCTCATATTTCACTTCATCCATGCAGGCAATATGTCCGAATACCGGCTTTGGCTTCTCCAGATAAATGTCTGCGTGAATCTTCGGATACCACTTTTTGATATACAGATAAAGTGCCATGCAGGAACCTACGCAGTCGCCGTCCGGGCGCACATGTCCGCCGATTCCCATAGTCTTCACACCATCCAGGATTTCTTCGATTCTTTCCATTCCTTCACCTCATTATTCTCATCGCGGCGGCCAGCCACTTGACCGCTGGCCGCCGTTTCACGATGCACAAAAATCATGCACACTGTAGTTTCACACTCTTCTGCTGAACTATTCCTCGTTTGCGTCTGCTGCTTCTTCCTCGCCGCTTCTTAAGTGATCATGCTCAATCACATCATCGATCAGCTTGGACATATTTACGCCGTACTCAATGGACTCGTCCAGGATAAAACGGATCTCCGGAGTGTTGCGAAGATTCAGGTTCTTTGCAAGCTGACGGCGGATGTAGCCTTCTGCGCTTTTCAGGCCGCTGATGGTGGATTTCTTGGATTCCTCACTGCCAAGCACGCTGATAAAAGCCTTGCAGGTCTTAAGGTCCGGTGCAACCTCCACAGCCATCACAGATGTCATGGGATGGATGCGCGGGTCCTTGATCTCACCGCGGATGATATTGCTCAGTTCTTTTTGAACCTCTGCATTGATCCTGGTATTTTTGATACTGTTTTTTCTCATGATTGGTCTCTCCTATACAGGTGCGCCCGTAGCATATGAAAAATTGGGAGCAAATACCCATTGCCCCCAATTTTTATTTTTCAAACAGGCTCTAGCGCGGCACCTCAACCATAATATATGCTTCTACTTTGTCTTCTTCTTTTACGTCGTTGAAATCCTGGAATACAAGACCGCACTCATATCCCGCACGAACTTCCTTGACATCATCTTTAAATCTCTTAAGGGAAGCCAGCTCGCCTTCGTAAATCTGGTCCTCTCCTCTGCTGATGCGGACCTTGCAGCCTCTCTGGAAGGTACCGTCAAGCACATAGCTTCCTGCGATGGTTCCGACACCGGAAGCCTTGAACAGCTGACGAACCTCTGCATGGCCGATTACCTTCTCCTCGAATACCGGATCCAGCATACCCTTCATGGCAGCTTCCACATCCTCGATTGCCTGGTAGATAACCTTGTACAGACGAAGGTCTACGCCCTCCTGCTCAGCAAGCTGCTTCGCTGTGGTATCCGGACGTACGTTAAATCCGATGATGATGGCATTTGAGGTAGCAGCAAGGCTGACATCGGACTCATTGATGGCACCAACACCGCCATGGATCACTCTTACTACAACTTCCTCATTGGAAAGCTTCACAAGACTCTGCTTAACAGCCTCTACAGAACCCTGAACATCGGCTTTGACAATGATCGGAAGCTCTTTCAGATCGCTTGCCTGGATCTGGTCAAACAGATTATCCAGGGAAAGCTTGCCTTTGGTTTCCTCAAGAAGACGGTTCTTGTTCTCGGAAACAAATGCTGCTGCAAAGTTCTTTGCTTCTTTATCGTTCTCAAAGGACATGAGAACCTCACCTGCGTTTGGCACATCGCCAAGGCCAAGGATCTCTACCGGAGTAGACGGGCCAGCCTGTTTTACACGGCGTCCCTTATCATCCATCATGGCACGTACTTTACCGCTGCATGCGCCTGCTGCAATAAAATCTCCTACATGAAGGGTACCCTTCTGTACAAGGATGGTGGCAACCGGTCCTTTACCCTTATCCAGCTGAGCCTCAATGACAAGACCTCTTGCTGCACGGTTCGGGTTGGCTTTCAGCTCGGAAACCTCTGCAGTTAACAGGATCATCTCAAGAAGGTCATCGATTCCCTCACCAGTCTTTGCAGATACCGGTACGAACGGGGTAGTTCCGCCCCAGTCTTCCGGAATCAGCTCATACTCGGAAAGCTCCTGTTTTACACGCTCGATGTTTGCGCTTGGCTTATCGATCTTGTTGATGGCAACGATGATCTCTACGCCAGCTGCCTTTGCATGGCTGATCGCCTCTACAGTCTGAGGCATGACACCATCGTCTGCTGCTACTACAAGGACTGCGATATCTGTGGAGTTTGCTCCACGCATACGCATGGCAGTAAATGCCTCATGTCCAGGTGTATCAAGGAAGGTGATCTTCTGGCCGTTGATGTCAACTACATAAGCACCGATGTGCTGTGTGATTCCGCCGGCCTCGCCTCTTGTTACATTTGTCTTACGGATTGCATCCAGAAGGGAGGTTTTACCATGGTCAACATGACCCATAACGCAGACTACAGGCGGTCTGGAAACCATTGTGGACTCATCTTCCTCTTCCTCTTTCAGAAGCTCCTCGATAACGTCTACCTTCTCCTCTTTCTCTGCAATAATATCAAATCCAAGAGCGATCTCCTCTGCCTGCTCGAAATCGATCTCATGGTTTACAGTTACCATCTGGCCTTCCATAAACAACTTCTTCACGATTGCAGATGGCTGCATCTTCATAGCCTCAGCAAGCTCGCGGATGGTAAGCTTCTCCGGAATTGTGATCTCCTTGATCTCCGGCTTCTTCTCTTCCTGCTTTGGCTGCGGAGCTGGCTTCTGAAGGGCTTTCGGAATTCTGGACATCTGATTTCTTCCGCCCTGGTTCGGTCTGTGTCCGCCGCCTGAGGTCTTATCAAAATCTTTCTTCTTGTTCTTATTCTCTCTGTCGCGCTCACGCTTGCTGTCCTTGGATGTCTTGGTCAGCTCCGGTGTGAAGATGGCATCGGATCCTCCGCTTCTTCTTGCGCCGCCGGAACGCTGGCCGCCCTGGTGGTTCTGTCCGCCGAAGCGTCCCTCACTGCGTCCTTCGTCCTTGCCTCCGAAACGTCCCTGGCCGCCCTGTGGCCTTCCCTGGCCAAATCTGCCGCCATTTCCATTACGGTTGTCACGATTATCTCCCTGACGGAAATTACGTCCGTTTCCATCACCCTGACGCGGGCCTCTGTTCTGGGAATCGCCCTGTCTTGCAGGTCTTCCCTGGCCGTCACCGTTTCTGTTTCCGCGGAACTGTCCCTGGCCGCCCTGGGATCTTCCCTGACCGAATCTGCCGCCGTTTCCGCCTCGGTTGTCACGGTTGTTGTCGCGGTTCTCTCCCTGACGGAAACCTCGTCCGCCCTGCTGGCCGTTTCTGTTATCAGAATTCTGGCCGCCCTGGCGTGATCCATTCTCATTTCTGTTCTGCTGGCCTGCCGGTTTTGCAGATGCTTCATTCTGCGCTTTGGCCGGCTGTGCATTCTGAGTCTTTGCAGGCTGCTCTGCCTTTGGTGCGCTTGCCTGTGCTACAGCTTTTGGAGCCTCAGTCTTAGCTGGTGCACTCTGGGCCTTTACAGGCTGCTCTGCCTTTGGTGCGCTTGTCTGTGCCACTGGCTTTGCAGGTGCTTCAGCTTTGGCTGGTGTGCCTGCCTGTGCTGCAGGACGGGCGCCCTGTGGACGGGCCTTCTTCTCTCCTGCCGGTTTCTTTCTGTTCTTTCCGCCGTCACTTGCATTCTGTGCATGGTATACGCGGATAATATTCTTTTTCTTCTTCGGTGCCTCTGCACCGTCGCCTTCTTTCTTTACTGATACTTTCTGCTCTTCTGTCTTAGGAGTCTCCAATGTTATTCCTTTCTCCTTTCCCGTATCTATCTCTTTTT
Organism: Blautia acetigignens; assembly: GCF_025566865.1. Lineage (NCBI taxonomy): Bacteria > Bacillati > Bacillota > Clostridia > Lachnospirales > Lachnospiraceae > Blautia > Blautia acetigignens. The sequence goes on along the minus strand of NZ_JAOQJM010000012.1, from coordinate 66,132 downwards.
TAGGTCTGTTTTTCTTATCTACTCGTTTTAATGGTCTTTCGTCCTGTGCAGACATGCTCCTTTTGATGGTCATCTGCCATGCCTCCCTTTCACCAGAATCCAAACTATTCACCAGGAACTCTTAAAAGCATTCCCGGGAATACTTTTTCCTCTTTGGTGTCAGGTTTTCAGCACTCTCTGCCTTCTTTTCCCAGAACTTTCATGATAGCCTGTGCAAAATTGGCATCCTGCACGGCAAGGCTGGCACGAAATTCTTTGCCCATGGCATGGCCAAGGGCCTCTTTGTCAGAAAGGATGTATAAAGGCACTTCGTAGTAGGTACACATATTCCGGAACTTCTTCTTTGTATTCTCGGAAGAATCCCCTGCTACAATGGCCAGGTATCCTTTGCCTGTCTTCACGGATTTCTCGGTGGAAAATTCTCCGCTGACGGTTTTCCCCGCCTTCGTTGCCAGTCCGATCAGGGATAATGCTTTATTGTTCTCCAATACTATCAAACTCCTTCTCAAGGCTTTCATAAACCTCTTCCGGAATAGACGCCTTCAAAGAACGCTCCAGTCCGTGGTTCTTTCTTGCTTTTTCCAGGCATTCCCGGGAAAAGCAGATGTAGGCTCCCCGACCGTTTTTCTTGCCTGTAACATCCAGAACGATCTCATCCTCAGCGGTTTTTAATACCCTGATCATTTCTTTTTTATTTTTCATTTCTCTGCAGCCAGTACACTGGCGCATGGGAATCTTATTCTTCGTCTTCATTCTCTGCTGCGTCCTCAGTTACCTCAGACTCATCCTGGGCAGGAGCTTCTGCCTCCTCATCTGCAGCTGCTTCTTCGGAGGCTTCCTCGTACTCATCCTCATCGTAGTACTCGTCATCTTCCTCATCATAATCATAGAAGTCGCCGGATTCTCTTGCCTGAGTCTCACTCTTGATATCAATCTTAAAGCCTGTCAGGCGGGCTGCAAGGCGGGCATTCTGTCCTTCCTTGCCGATTGCAAGGGAAAGCTGGTAATCCGGTACTACAACCAGTGCAGTCTTCTCATCCGGATCCGCCATAACAGCGATTACCTTCGCCGGGCTTAATGCGTTCTCAATGAGAATGGCCGGGTTCTCATCCCAGTTGATGATGTCGATCTTCTCGCCGCGAAGCTCGTTTACGATGGCGCTGACACGGGCTCCGTTTACACCAACGCATGCTCCAACCGGATCTACGTCAGGATCGTTGCTCCATACAGCAAGCTTGGTACGGGATCCAGCCTCACGTGCAATGCTCTTGATCTCAACAGTTCCGTCCTTTACCTCTGCTACTTCGGATTCAAAAAGACGTTTTACAAGGCCCGGATGTGTTCTGGATACCAGGATGCGCGGTCCTTTCGGGGTATCCTTCACTTCCAGAATGTACACTTTGATTCTCTCAGTAGGCTTGAAGGTCTCACCCTTTACCTGCTCGTTCTCACCAAGGATAGCGTCTGCTTTTCCAAGGTTTACGCTCACATTGTGTCCAACCACACGCTGCACGATACCGGTTACAACCTCTTTCTCATTGCCGTGGTACTGGTCAAAGAGAACCTTGCGCTCTTCCTCGCGGATCTTCTGAAGGATAACGTTCTTCGCATTCTGTGTGGCGATACGGCCGAATTTGTCAGAATGGATCGGAACCTTAATAATGTCGCCGATCTCAGCATTGGTGTTCTGCTTCTGTGCTTCCACCAGGGAAATCTCTTCTGCAGGATCGTCTACAAACTCCACAACGGTACGGTCTGCAAATACGCTGAAATCACCGGTCTCTCTGTTGATGGTTACGTGTACATTGTCAGCTTTTCCAAAATGATTCTTGTATGCCTGGATCAGGGACTGCTCAATGGCATCCAGCAGAGTTTCCTTGCTGATGTTTTTGTCGCGTTCCAGTTCATCCAGAGCACCCATTAACTCCTTGTTCATTTTTCTTATTTCCTCCTTTTTGCTTTCCAGTTTAATCGCTCATCAGACTGCCGCAAAAGCGACAGGTCCTTTTAGAAATCAATTGCCAGACGTACCAGTGCAATGTCCTTCTTGTCAAAGGTGCGGGGAGTTCCTTCCTCGTCGATGGTCACACTGTTATTATCATATGCTGCTAGTTCACCGCAAAATTCTTTTTGCTTTTCGATTGGCCGGTAGGTTCTGATTTCTACCAGTTTGCCAATGCTTCTGGCAAAATCCTTTTCTTTCTTCAGCGGTCTGTCAAGTCCCGGAGAGCTGATCTCCATAATGTAGCTGTCTTCGATGAAATCATCCTCGTCCAGCTTGTCGCTGAAAGCTCTGCTTACTGTCTCGCAGTCATTCACTGTGATTCCGCCGGGTTTGTCAATGTAGCCTCGCAGGTACCAGGTTCCTGCTTCCTTCACATATTCTACATCGACCAACTCGAATCCGTTGCTCTCAACGATGGGTGCCAGCATTGCTTCTGCTTTCTGTTCGTACTCTTCTTTTCTGCTCATTTTTCCCACCTGCCTTTCCATGTCAGTGGCTGTAGCCCGCAGCAAACATTACTGTTCACTCCTGACCAGTAACGCTTTTCGTGCCGCACAGCGATCCTTATCAGCAAAAGGAGTGGGCTCACGCCCACTCCTCTGTCAACAAGTTCTGATTTTCTTCATTCTAACACCTTTATATCCAAATTGCAAGGGCTATTTTCAAATTCTGGGTTTTGTGCCCTTGGTGTCACGCTTGGCAAGCTTTACCTTATTCAGAGAGTAAGGCTTGTCGTGATAGGTGATGGTGTATTCCTGGCGGGGCTCGATGAGGTAAGCGTGCTCCAGCACATCCCCTTCTGCAAGCTTCATGCCTCTTACACCCACGGAGGTTTTCTTCATTGCAGATACATCGTTTTTCAGAATGCGAAGGAAATAGCCGCCCTGGCTCTGGAAAACGATCTGCTCCATCTCATCTGCAGGTCCTACAAAGATCAGCGCATCCTCTTCCCCAAGCTTTGTGGAAGCAATGGTTCTCTTGGAAACATCAAACTCGCTTCCAGCCACAAGCTTGCACATGGAAGTCTTTGTGACAAACAGAAGGCTGGAAAGCTTCACCTGTCCCACAGGGACCACATAAAGGATCTGCTCCTGGGTGCTGTCATAGTTGCTCAGATTATCAACCGGAGTTCCCTTATCCCGGAAGCGTACCAGCGGAATATCCACAACCTTAATGGAATGCATCCGACCCATATCTGTGAAAATACAGATCTTATCTGTATTCATGCAGGTGAATACGAATTTGTTCTCTGCATGGGCTGCCTCTTTGTTGCGCTCATAGGCATTCCTGTCAATAACACGCATATAGCCGAAGCGGTCCATAAGGAAGCAGACTTCTGTCTCTTCCATTTTCTTCTCTTCGTATACAGCTTCCTCTGCGTTCTCAATAACGGTGCGTCTCTTTGTGCCATACTCTTTTTTGATTCCATCCAGTTCCTCGATGATCACATTGCACATGGAATCATAGTTGTTCAGAATATCTTCATAAGAAGCAATGTTCTTCATGGTCTGATCATACTCCGCCTGAAGCGCTTCAATCTCCAGTCCGATAAGACGGTACAGACGCATCTCCAGAATGGCAGTTGCCTGGTTCTCTGTAAATTTCAGATTCTTCGCAGCCTTCTCGCTTGCCTTGGACTTGAATTTGATTCCCTCTGTGATGCCCTCCACCAGGCATTTCTTTACCTGCTCCCGGTTCTTGCTTCCACGAAGGATTTCGATGATCAGGTCGATCACATCGCAGGCCTTGATCAGACCTTCCTGAATCTCTTTTTTCTCCAGTTCTTTCCCAAGAAGGGTTTTGTATTTGCGGGTGGTTACCTCAAACACAAAATCCACATGATGCTCGATGATCTGCTTCAGGCTTAATGTCTCCGGCCGGCCGTTTGCAACAGCCAGCATGTTTACCCCGAAGGTATCCTCAAGTCTGGTTTTCTTGTAGAGCATGTTGGTAAGGTTCTCTACATCTGCGTCCCTTTTCAGTTCCAGCACAATGCGGATTCCCTCTTTGGAGGACTGGTTGGAAATATCCACAATATCTGTAGTTTTCTTAGTCTCCACAAGGGATGCCACATCATTTAAGAATTTTCCAATGTTGGCTCCGATCATGGTATAAGGGATCTCGGTGATCACCAGCTGCTGGCGGCCGCCCTTTAATTTCTCCACTTCTACTTTTCCGCGAAGACGGAGCTTGCCGGAACCGGTCTCGTAAATATTCAGAAGGTCGTCCTTATTAACCACAAGGCCTCCTGTTGGGAAATCCGGTCCCTTCAGATAACGCATCAAGCCTTTGACGCTGATGTCATTATTCTTGATGTAAGCTTTCACCGCATCCACAACCTCTCCCAGATTGTGAGGGGGAATGCTGGTTGCCATACCAACTGCAATGCCGTCTGCTCCGTTTACCAGAAGATTGGGAACCTTTACCGGAAGCACCACAGGCTCCTTCTCTGTCTCATCGAAGTTTGGCATAAAGTCTACCACGTTTTTGTCCAGATCAGTCAAAAAAACCTCCTGGGTCAGCTTCTCCAGCCTTGCTTCTGTATATCGCATGGCAGCGGCACCGTCGCCTTCAATAGAGCCGAAGTTTCCGTGGCCGTCTACCAGGATCTTGCCTTTCTTAAAATCCTGGGCCATCACCACCAGTGCCTCGTAAATAGAGCTGTCGCCGTGTGGATGATATTTACCCATGGTATCTCCCACAATACGGGCGCATTTACGGTAGGGTCGGTCATAACGGATTCCAAGCTCATACATATCATACAGGGTTCTTCTCTGTACCGGCTTCAGGCCGTCCCGCACATCCGGAAGTGCCCTGGAAATGATAACGCTCATGGCATAATCAATATAGGATTTCTGCATCACGTCCGCATAGTCCGTGGCAATTACATTTTCCTGTTTTGTTTCCATCGCTTATATTCCTCTCTGATGCAGCCTGCAGGCATTTTGGGCCTCCCAGGCGTGCGCTTCTTTATATATCCAGTTCTGCGTCTGTGGCATGCTCATAAATAAATGCTTTTCGCGGCGGTACATCGCTTCCCATAAGAATCTCTGTAACGCTGGATGCCATACGGGCATCCTCAATTTCCACACGCTTCATTCTTCTGGTCTCTGGGTTCAGTGTGGTCTCCCAGAGCTGCTGGGCATCCATCTCTCCAAGACCTTTGTATCTCTGAAGGGTAAAGCTTCCCGGCTTGTGGCTGCGGCGGTATTTTTCCAGCGCCTTGTCATCGTACAGGTACTCCTCCGCGCCCTTCTTTGGCATAACCTTGTAAAGAGGCGGCATAGCAATATAGACATGTCCCTCATAGATCAGCTCCGGCATAAACCGGTAGAACAAAGTCAGAAGAAGGGTGGAAATATGGGCACCGTCCACGTCCGCATCTGCCATGATCACGATCTTGTCATAGCGAAGCTTGGTGATATCAAAGTCATTTCCGTATCCTTCGGAAAATCCGCATCCAAAGGCATTGATCATGGTCTTGATCTCCGCATTGGCCAGCACCTTGTCAATGGTTGCCTTCTCAACATTCAGGATTTTTCCCCTAATGGGAAGAATGGCCTGGTAGTTACGGTCTCTGGCTGTTTTGGCGGAGCCGCCTGCGGAATCTCCCTCTACAATGAAAATCTCGCAAAGGGAAGGATCCTTTTTCTCACAGTTGGCCAGCTTGCCGTTGGAGTCGAAAGAATATTTCTGCTTGGTGAGAAGATTGGTCTTGGCACGCTCCTCTGTTTTGCGGATCTTGGCAGCCTTCTCTGCGCAGGACAAAATGGTCTTAAGGGTTTCCAGATTACGGTCGAAATAAAGCACCAGCTGCTCTGACATCACTTTTCCTGTTGCACGGGCAGCGTCCTGGTTGTCAAGCTTGGTCTTGGTCTGTCCCTCAAAGCGGGGTTCCGGGTGCTTGATGGAAACTACGGCAGTCATCCCGTTACGGATATCCGCACCTGTAAAGTTGGCATCTTTTTCCTTCAGGACGCCGATCTCACGGGCGTAGCTGTTCATAACGGTGGTAAAGGTTGTCTTAAATCCAGTAAGATGGGTGCCGCCCTCTGCATTGTAAATATTGTTGCAAAAGCCCAGTACATTCTCACGGAATTCATTGGTGTACTGAAATGCAGCTTCCACCTGGATTCCGTCCGCTTCCCCTTTCAGGTACACTGGCTCGTGAAGAGCTTCTGAATTATGGTTCAGATCTTTAATATAGCCTACGATTCCATCCGGCTCATGATAAGTAATGTCCTCCGGCGTGTTCCCGCGAAGATCCATAAAATGGATGGTCAGCTCCGGGTTCAGGTAAGCAGTCTCATGAAGACGGCTTTTTACCTCTGTGGAGGAAAATCTTGTTTTCTCAAAAATCTCCGGGTCCGGAAGGAAATTGACGCAGGTTCCGGTCTGTCTGGTTCTGGAAAGCTTGGGGAGAAGTCCCTCCTCCAGCTCGATGGTCGGAACGCCTCTCTCATAGTGGTCGTGATGCACATAGCCGTCACGGCTGATCTTAATGTCAAGATAGGTAGACAGGGCGTTTACAACAGAAGATCCAACGCCGTGAAGACCGCCGCTTGTCTTGTATGCAGAATTGTCGAATTTGCCTCCAGCGTGAAGCGTGGTAAATACAAGACGCTCTGCGGATACGCCTTTTGCATGCATATCAACAGGGATTCCTCGTCCGTTATCCTTTACGGTACAGGAGCCGTCCTTCTCCAGGGTTACTTCTATATTGGAGCAGTAACCAGCCAGATGCTCATCTACCGCATTGTCCACAATCTCATAAATCAGATGGTTCAGACCCTTCCGGGATACACTTCCGATGTACATTCCCGGACGTTTCCGGACAGCCTCCAGTCCTTCCAGGACGGAAATACTCCCCGCGTCGTAAGTGTCTTTCTTTGCCATGGTGTTATTTCCTTTCTTTGCTTTGACAGCATAGATTTCAAATTAGGGACAAAAGACCTTTGGCCCCTGATATCATCATCATTTCAATGGTTATGAAAAGCGGACACAACTGTCCGCTTCTTCTGGTCTTATCTTATGTTCAAACATTCGTTCTATATAATACCCCACTTTATGGTAATTTTGCAAGCAGAAAATTTTCCAGGCCGCCCACAGTGCTTTTTTGTCTTTTGAAAGAAATTTTTGAAAAATTTTTGTGCCCGGAAACCCGCATGTTTCCCGGGTTTTTTCGTAGTTTTTGAAAAAATTTAAAAAAATTTGAAAAAAGTACTTGCATTCTTCCGGAAAGTAGGCTATACTATGCAAGTCGGTTGACAAGGCCAGTTGGTCAAGGGGTTAAGACGTCGCCCTCTCACGGCGAAAACACGAGTTCGATTCTCGTACTGGCTGCTTTATTTTCCGACAAATTGATACAGATGTTAAGCAAACCGCTTACATGGCCAGTTGGTCAAGGGGTTAAGACGTCGCCCTCTCACGGCGAAAACACGAGTTCGATTCTCGTACTGGCTGCTCCATTTTCCTACAAATTGAATACAGATGTTAAGCAAACTGCTTACATGGCCAGTTGGTCAAGGGGTTAAGACGTCGCCCTCTCACGGCGAAAACACGAGTTCGATTCTCGTACTGGCTGCTAGGAACTTCCGAAGTGATTCGGAAGTTTTTTTGTTGTATAAAAAGATATGCGGACGCCGTACTTACGCTCCATCGGACAGTTTCTTGCTCTGCGAATATTTTCCTAGAAACAAAACAAGGGAACAACCGTCATTAGAGCGTGTTTGAAAAATCATCCCCGCACTTCACCGTTGCTCCCTGTTTCACATTCTTAGCTGCCGCTCATTTTTCCGCGGCAGCCACCTATTTTTTACTCCTCAATATCCTCTGCAGGCTCTGCCGGAATAAACACTCTGGAGTTCTCATGCTTCTCCTTTTTCTTCAGGGCACGTGCTTTTTCTGTGGCCTCCCTGCAAAATTCCATCTGGGAATTGATCTGCACCTTTCCGCGTCTGTCTGTCTTCTCATAAGTTCCATCTGGCTGCAGAATATGAGCCTTCACATTATCCCTGAACTCCAGATCCAGAACATGCTTGATCTCGTCCTTGATCCGCTCGTCCTCAACCGGGAAAACAATCTCCACACGACGGTCCAGGTTACGGGGCATCCAGTCTGCACTTCCCATGTAAATCTCATCACTCTCGCCGTTTTTGAAGTAGAAAATACGGCTGTGTTCCAGGAAATTTCCTACAATGGAGCGCACGTGAATGTTCTCGCTGACTCCTGGAATTCCCACTCGCAAACAGCAGATTCCACGGATCAGAAGATAGATCTGCACGCCGCAGGAGGATGCATGATACAGTGCCGCAATGATCTTGGGATCACAAAGGGAGTTCATCTTCGCCACGATCAGGGCAGGCATTCCCTTCTTGGCATGCTCCGCTTCTCTTTCGATCATTTTCAGGAAACGGTCCTTCATCCAGATCGGCGCCACGATCAGACGGTTCCAGCTCTTCGGCTCAGAATATCCGGAAAGCATGTTGAATACAGCAGTTGCGTCTTCCCCGAACCGCTCATCGCAGGTGAAAATACCGCAGTCTGTATACAGCTTGGCTGTAGAATCATTGTAGTTACCGGTTGCAAGATGCACATAACGGCGGATTCCCGTATCCTCACGGCGCACTACCAGGGTAATCTTGCTGTGGGTCTTCAGGCCAACCAGACCGTAAATAACATGGCAGCCTGCTTTTTCCAGCATTTTTGCCCACACAATGTTGTGCTCCTCATCAAAACGGGCCTTCAGTTCCACCAGAACAGAAACCTGCTTGCCGTTCTCTGCTGCCTGTGCAAGAGCCGCAATAATAGGGGAATTGCCGCTGACACGGTACAGAGTCTGCTTGATGGCCAGAACATCCGGATCCTTGGCAGCCTGGCGCACGAAATTTACAACCGGATCAAAGCTCATGTATGGATGGTGAAGGAACACATCTCCCTCCCGGATCACCTGGAAAATGTCCTTGCCGGCATCCGCAAATGCAGGAACTACAGCAGGGGTATATTTCGGCTCTTTATACTGGTCGAAGCCATCCTGGCCGTACACCTTCATCAGCATAGTCAGATCCAGAGGCCCGTTGATGTAGAAAATATCCTCTTCCTTAATGTCAAATTCCTTTTTCAGAATGCCAAGAAGTCTGGAATCGATCTTATCCTCCACTTCCAGGCGGATCACCTCGCCCCACTGGCGCTTTTTCAACTGCTTCTGGATCTCCACCAGAAGATCCTCAGCTCCGTCCTCGTCAATGGAAAGGTCCGCATTTCGCATAATACGGTAAGGATGCGCGCAGACTACATCATAACCCAGGAAAAGCTTGTCAATATTCCGCTCAATGATTTCCTCCAGAAGGATCACGGTAGTATCCTCTTTCTTTGCAGAAGGAATCACGATCACACGGGGCAGCACAGAAGGTACCTGAACGGTGGCAAACACCAGAACCTCCTTGCCTTTTTTCTTATCCTTTTTGGAAATCAGAGCTCCGATGTTCAAAGTCTTATTTCGGATCAGCGGAAACGGTCTGGAAGAATCCATTGCCATAGGGGTAAGCACCGGATACACATTATCCTCAAAATAACGGTCCACATACGCCTGCTGCTCCTCATTCAGTTTCTCATGCTCCATCACAAGGTGAAGCCCTACCTTCTCAAGAGCAGGCAGAAGGGAACGGTTCAGGGTGCTGTACTGGGAACGCACCAGCTCATGGGTCTGTGCGCTGATCTCCTTTAACTGCTCCTTCGGGCTCATGCCTGCAATGTCTGTTTTGGCGTAGCCTGCATGCACCTGATCCTTCAAAGACGCTACACGGACCATATAAAACTCATCCAGATTGGAAGACACAATACTGGTGAATTTCAGCCTTTCAAACAAAGGCAGGCTTTTATCTCTTGCTTCTGAGAGAACACGGTCGTCAAACTTCAGCCAGCTTAACTCCCTGTTCACAAAATATTCCGGTTTTTCAAAATTTTTCAGATCCATGGTGCCCCTCCTCACACTTTTCTCTTCCGCCTGAATACCAGGCGGATACCAAATACTTCTTCAAAAAATTCAACTTTATCCATCAGAAGTCCAAGCTCAAGGGAAATATCCTGCTCAGAATCAACCGTAAGAAGCAGTGTTCTGTCCTTCAGCACAGCTTTCATATTCTTGACCTTCTGGTAATGGCTGCGGTCCATGGCATTGGCAATGCGAAGGATGGCAGTCAGCTTGGCGATCAGCAGGTAAACAGAGCGGTCCATTCCGATCTCCCCTGCAATCTCCTGGTAGTAAACAAATTCCGTTGTGTTGTAGCGCACTGCATTTGCAATGATCTGCCGCTCCTCTGTGGATAGTCCGATGATTTCTGTTGCCATAATGATCCGATAGGAGCACTCCGCCACATCTCCCATGCTGATGTATTTTCCGCAGTCATGAAGCTGTACGGCAATCTGCAGAAGCAGCCGCTCCCGGTCGCCCATTCCATGTACCTTCTTCATGCTGTCAAAAATAGCCAGCGCCAGTTCTGTAGTTCCTTTGATATGATCTTTTCCGGTGGAATAGCGCTTTGCAATGTTATGCGCTGCCACCAGAATATCATTTTCAAAATTGTGCACACTCTTGATGAAATTCTTCTTTTCCCCAAAATCATAGGCGATTCCGTCCAGAAGGGAAACACCGGGCATCCAAAGGGCTTCTGCATTGAACAGGTCAATAAAGTCCTTGCAGATGACCATGGTAGGCACGATCAGAGCCGCATATTCCGGATCAATGTCCATCTCCTCCGCCAGTGCCTCCTCAGTTTTGTAAACCGTCTTTTCATAGCGGTTTAAAAACTCCGCCTTTGTGATAATGTTGTCCTGCCGTTCCTCTTTGAAAAGAGTCTCGGTAAGGAAATCTCCCATCAGAATCACGTTCTTAATGTCCCGGTCCTTCAGATAAAGCCGCTTGAATCCGGTCAGGTCGTTGCGGATAAATTCTTCCACCAGCTGTGCGTAGTTGGTGTTGGTTTTCTCCAGCTCTTTCAGTCTCTGGCGGATACGCACGCTTCCCATTTTCAGGCTCTGGGTAGTCACAAGGGCATCCTTGTCAAACAGGGAAATCTGCAGGTTTCCTCCGCCTACATCCAGGATGGCAGTTCCTTTCTGGATCATTTTCTTGAAGCCGTTTTCGATGGCTGCAATAGATTTGTAGCCAAGGAAATGCTGTTCCGCATTGCTTAAAACCTCTACGTGGATTCCGGTTCTTCTGTAGATCTGCTCGATGATGATGATGGGATTTTTCATTTCCCGGAAAACGCTGGTGGTGCAGGCGCGGTATTCTTTTACCCCGTACTCCGCCATGATCCGCTTAAAATCTCCTAACACTTCGCAGATGGTATCTACCTTGTCTACTTCCATGGTTCCGCCAGAATATACTCCCACGCCAAGATTCAGGCGGTACCGGATATCGTCAACGGTCCGGAACCCGCCCTTCCTGGAAAACTCAAAAATCTTCATACTGATCTCGTATGAACTGATATCAATTGCCGCAAATGTGGTTACTGCCATACCTTATTTCCTCCTGCAAGGGTTATTTCTTGGCTGCCGGTCACGACTCCCCCGCCAGCCTTTGTCTGACATATGGATTACTGTTCTTCGCTGGTACCAAGTATATGATCGATAAACTGCTGTGCGGTTCTTCCCGTCAGGCCGCCATGGGAAAGTTCCCAGGCATTGGCTTTCATAAGAAGCTCCTCTGTCGGCATCGTGACTCCGTAACGCTCTGCCAAAGTCGTAACAATGTTCTGGAATTCCTTCTTGTTTGGCGCCCCGAAATAGATGCGCACGCCAAAGCGGTAAACCAGGGAAAGCTTCTCCTGTACGGTATCGGAGGAATGCAGATCTTCATCATCTGCTACCTCAAGCTTGTCTCCGGATTTCTCGCGCACAAGATGACGCCGGTTGCTGGTTGCATAGATCAGAATGTTGTCCGGCTTTTTCTCCAGGCCACCCTCGATCACAGCCTTCAGATATTTATATTCGATTTCAAATTCCTCAAAGGAAAGATCATCCATGTAAAGAATAAATTTGTAGTTGCGGTTCTTGATCTGGGCGATCACATCATTCAGATCCTGGAACTGATGCTTATACACCTCGATAATACGAAGTCCCTCGTCATAGTAGCGGTTCAGAATTCCCTTAATACTGGATGATTTACCGGTTCCCGCATCGCCGAAAAGCAGACAGTTGTTGGCTTTTCTTCCTCTTACAAAGGCTTCTGTATTCTCGATCAGCTTCTGCTTGGGAATCTCGTAGCCAACCAGATCGTCCAGGTTCACATGCGCGATTCTGGTAATAGGCGCGATCACCGGCTTCCCGTCTTTGCCATGCTCAATGCGGAATGCCTTGTTAAGGCCCAGCTTTCCAACCCCGAAATCCTTATAAAACTGCACCATATCTGCCATAAATTCTTCCACAGTGGAAGCCTCTGCCAGACGTTTACTCGTGTCACAGATGCGGTCGCAGATTCTCTGGTTATACACCTTACTGTTGCATCCTGTATTCACATAATTGCAGAGAAAATCGGTGCAGTCTGTTCCAAAAGCTTTGTCAAAAACAGCAAGATCATAATCGTAAAGTTCCTTGAAAATCTCAAAGTCATGCATAGCCAGATGGTTGATGCTGCCCTTCACCGCGCCTCTGATCTCAGAAGCGGTGCTGAATGCGTTTTCGTGGTTTACCAGAAGCTGTGTCAGGTAATTGTGCCACAGATTCCCGGAAAATCCGTACATTCCAGCCATCTCCACCAGGCTTCCTGCCATATGGAAAAATTCTTCCTTCCGGTTTTCAAAGCCTTCTTCTTTTGCCTCATAGCTGTTCATCAGTGATGTCATTGTGTCCAGTATCTCACCGTTTTCAAAATCACGGTAAAGGATACATTCCTGTGTTCTTGCCATTTTTGTTTCCTCTCAATTTCATGGTGCAGATACGGCTCGATCTGTCACTTCAAAAAGAGCCTTCCTCTGCAGCCGTTTTTCTATTTTACTTTTGTTATATTAAAAACAGATAAAATCTTCTTAAATTCTCTGTATCTTTTTCCCTAATAATTTCCAAGAATCTTCAAATAACTTGTCTCTGCTTCCATTCCCCGCAGTGCGTTTTTCACAGCACTGTCCCGAAGATTTCCCTCGAAATCCACGAAGAACCGGTATTCCCAGGTTTTGCCGGGGATGGGGCGGGACTCGATCTTGGTCATGTTCAGCCCGTTGTAGATCATGTGGGAAAGCACATTATAAAGGGTTCCGCTTTCATGGCGTGCCTCAAAGCAGACGCTGATCTTGGAGCTGTTGTTCTCGTACACAGGCTTTTTCGCCAGGATAATAAATCTGGTTACGTTGCTGTCATTTTTGCAGATGTTCTCTGCCAGTACCTTCAGATTATAAAATTCTCCCGCATCCCTGCTTGCAATGGCTGCGTGGGTTCTGTCTTTTTCTTCGCTGACCTTCTTCGCCGCAGCAGCGGTGTTGCTCACAGCCGTCTGTTTCCAGCTTCTGTGCTCCTCCAGATATTCCTTGCACTGTGCCAGTCCCTGAGGATGAGAGTAAACGCAGGAAATATCAGAAAGCTCTGCTTCCGGCAATCCAAGAAGTACATGTTCTACCTTCAGTACCTGCTCCCCAACGATAAACAGGTTATATTCGGTTAAAAGATCATAAATATCTGCTACAATTCCAGCAGTGGAGTTCTCAATGGGAAGAACCGCGTAATCTGCCCTTCCGGCTGCCACCTCTTCCATTGCATCCCGGAACAGCTTCACGTGATAGCTCTTAATATCTTCCTCAAAATAAGCCCGCATAGCACCATAACTGTAAGCCCCCTCTACCCCCTGGAAAACCACGGTCACATTGTTTCTGGGAAGCTCCTCTACCATTTGAAAATCTTCCTCTTCCTTAGGACCATGCTCAGTAAGAAGCTGGTACTGACGCTTCCGGCTGATGGCCATGATCTGCTGAAAAAGCTCCTGAGCGCCAAGCTCATTGAACTCTCCGTGGGCTTTTTTCCGAATTTCTTCTAATTTGGCATACTCTCTTTCCGGATCCAGCACTTTCTTTCCTGTGTGGATTTTGTACTCTGCCACTTCCTCGCAGACCTTCATCCGCTTCTCAAAAAGCTCTACCATCTGGTTGTCGATCTCATCTATTTTCCGTCTGCATTCCTGCAAATCTGTCATGTTGTGTCCTCTCAATTTCTGTTGTAATACGCCGCACGCACACGGCAGTTTCTTATGAAATTCTCTCTTCTACCGCTCTTGTCAGATCCCCGATAAAGGACAGGGAACCAAAAGCCAGAATCACGCTGTTCTCATCATCCCCCGCATAAGCAAATGCCTTCTCCACTGCGTCTGCAATGCTCTTCGTGCTCTCTGCGCCGGGATTGAATTCCCTTGCTGCTTTTGCCAGTTCTTCCGCCGGCAGTGCACGGGGATTGTCCGGTGTCTCTATGGTGTAGATTTTTTCTGCAAAATGAGCGGTTTTCTCAAGAACGGTGCGGTACTCCTTGTCTGCAAAAACGCCCATAATGTAGATCAGCTTTTTCCCATTGAAGTAATGGCGGATGGATTCTTCCATCTTATCCGCTGCCCCGGCATTGTGGGCACCATCCACAATAAACAAAGGCTTCCGGCAGATCACTGTAAATCTTCCCTTCCAGCTTGTATGGGAAAGTCCATCCTTTCGCTGTTCCATGGTAGTATGCCATCCCAGCTCCTCCAGAATTTCAAGTGCCTTAAGAGCCAGCACCGCGTTCTCCTTCTGGTAAACTCCCGCAAGGGAAATGTCAAATTTTTGTCCCTCATAAGTAAAGCTCTGCCCGAACACGCTCTCCTGCCCCAGAACTGCCTCGTCCGGGTCTGCTATTGTACAGGAAACGCCCAGCTGCTCACAGGTTTTCGTAATGACCTTTATAGCTTCCGACTCCTGTCTGGTGGTTACCGTCCTGCAGCCTGGCTTGATAATGCCGGCTTTTTTCTGTGCAATTTCTTCCAGGGTATTTCCAAGAAATGACATGTGGTCCATACTGATGGAAACCAGTACGGCAAGCTTGGTGTTTTTTATAATATTGGTGGCATCCAGATTGCCGCCCATGCCTGTCTCAAGAAGGACAAGATCACAATTTTCTTCTTTAAAATATAAAAATGCTGCCGCTGTCTCGATTTCAAATGGGGTGGGATGGTTCAGGCCTGCGTCTGTCATCTGGGTGATGACCTGGGAGATCCTGGCAACATGCCCGGCGAATTTCTCTCTGGAGATCCGCTCCCCTGCCACCTCCAGACGTTCCCTGTAGGAATATAAGGTGGGGGATATGTATCTGCCCACGCGGTAGCCTGCCCTTGTAAGGGTGGTATATAAATATGCGATTACCGAGCCTTTGCCATTTGTTCCGGCTACATGCACAAAGGGAACATCATCCTGAGGATTTCCCAGTCTGCCTAACATTTCCCGCATGTTGTCAAGTCCCAGTACGGAACCGTATTTCGCCGAATCGTCAATATATGCCCGGCACTCCTGATAGTTCATAAAAAAGTCCTCCTGTCGGAAATATGCGATGCTGCGCCTCGCTTTTCGGGAACCGCGAACTCCGCTTCGCTCCGTTTGCGTAGCGGAAATATCCGATGCTACGCCTCGCTTTTCGGGAACCGCGAACTCCGCTTCGCTCCGTTTGCGTAGCGGAAATATCCGATGCTACGCCTCGCATATTTCCTTCATTATACCCTTACCGTATAAAATTGGCAAGAATGGGAATGTTAATTTTAACTTTTTACGAGGGAGGCTTACCAATGAACAAACATCCATTTCTCTTCTGCGGATTCACCGGATGGTGTCTGGAAATACTTTGGACGGGACTTCATTCCCTGCTTCGGGGAGATGCTGCCATGAAAGGCACCACATCCCTTCTTATGTTCCCCATTTACGGCTGTGCGGCGCTGATCATCCCTGCTTACCGCAGGATCAAAAATCTTCCCATTTTTCTTCGCGGATGCCTGTATACTGCCGGTTTTTACTTCGGGGAATTTACCAGCGGCTCTATTTTGCAGGCTTTTCACATGTGCCCCTGGGACTATTCCGGTGCTCCTCACCAGTACCGGGGAATCATCCGTCTGGACTATCTTCCCGTGTGGTTTCTCACCGGATTATTTTTTGAAAAAATACTTACAAAATCTTCTTGAAAAATCATCCCAAGTAGTATATGATAGGTCGAAGAGATTTTGAACTATAAAATAATGATTACAAATGGAGGTAGATCATGAGACACTTAATGAGTCCGCTGGACTTAAGTGTTCCGGAACTTGAGAAGCTTCTGGACCTTGCCAGCGATATTGAGAAAAACCCCAAAAAATACGCCCATACCTGCGACGACAAACGTCTTGCCACTCTTTTCTATGAGCCAAGTACCCGTACCCGTCTCAGTTTTGAAGCTGCTATGATGAACCTTGGCGGCAAGGTTCTTGGTTTCTCATCCGCAGATTCCAGTTCCGCAGCCAAAGGCGAAACTGTTTCCGATACCATTCGTGTCGTTTCCTGTTACGCAGATATCTGTGCTATGCGTCATCCGAAGGAGGGTGCTCCGTTAGTAGCTTCTATGGTTTCCAATATTCCTGTTATCAACGCCGGAGACGGCGGTCATCAGCATCCCACTCAGACTCTTACAGACTTACTTACTATCCGTTCTTTAAAAGGCCGTCTTGACAACCTTACCATCGGTCTGTGCGGAGATCTGAAATTCGGCCGTACCGTTCACTCCCTGATCGAGGCGCTGGTACGCTACCCGAATGTAAAATTCGTGCTGATCTCACCGGAAGAGCTTCGCATCCCAAGCTACATCCGTGAGGACGTGCTGAAGAAAAACAACATCGAGTTCGTAGAGGAAGAGCGTCTTGAGGATGCCATCCCGGATCTTGATATCCTTTACATGACCCGTGTTCAGAAGGAGCGTTTCTTCAACGAAGAGGATTACGTTCGCATGAAAGACTTCTACATACTGGACAAACAGAAGCTTTCCCTTGCAAAAGACGATATGTACATTCTTCATCCGCTTCCACGTGTCAACGAGATTGCCGTTGAAGTGGACAATGATCCGAGAGCTGCATATTTCAAACAGGCTCAGTACGGCGTATATGTACGTATGGCCCTGATTCTTACATTATTGGAGGTGGAACTGCCATGTTAAATGTTGGAGCACTTCGTGAAGGTTACGTATTAGACCATATCAAAGCTGGAAAGGCCATGACTATTTATCATGATCTGAAGCTGGACAAGCTTGACTGTACCGTTGCGATCATCAAGAACGCCCGCAGCAATAAGATGGGCAAAAAGGACATTATCAAAGTAGAATGCCCGATCGAAGACCTGGATCTTGACATCCTTGGCTTCATCGATCACAACATCACCGTAAACATCATCAAGGACGAGCAGATTGTTGAGAAGAAAGACCTTCGTCTTCCGAAGCAGGTTGTCAACGTGATCAAATGCAAGAACCCGCGCTGCATCACTTCCATCGAGCAGGGCCTTGACCAGGTATTTGTTCTTGCCGATGAGGAGAACGAAGTTTACAGATGCAAATATTGCGAAGAGAAATACAGAGGTCACAGAAATAAGTAATTTTTGATTATATTTGCGCAATTTAATAACAATACTAACAAAGTTCCCGTAGAAGTATGAAAGTGCTTCTGCGAGAACTTTTTTATTTTCTGACAGCAAACGGAATAAAAAAATGAGAAGACTCTGCATACACAAAATCTTCTCAGAATTTCTTTTTTGCTGCACAAGCAAACCGATAAGCCGGGTTATGTCGTTGAGTGATCATCTGTCTAGGCCTTCCGTTGCCAGAAGGCTCAAGCGACCCACCTGAAAGCACGACGGGCAGCCGTATCGCTTTCTTCTCGGTCTTGCTTCGAATGGAGTTTACATGTGCCCGGCCTGTTACCAGGACGGCGGTAGTCTCTTACACTGCCTTTCCACCCTTACCATGGAAGCCATGGCGGTTTATTTCTGTTGCACTGGTCTGGGAGTCACCTCCACCGGACGTTATCCGGCATCCTGCCCTGTGAAGCCCGGACTTTCCTCGTCTGAACCCTTTCGTCTGTCCAGCCGCGATCACCTGGCTTGCTTGCGCAACTGCTATTCTAACATTATTCCTTTGCTCTGTAAAGCCTAAATTTTAAAATATTGAACCGTGACCGATCAGGTATTGAAGCAGCTTCCTCCAATAAATTCCCGAAGCAGGGAATTATTCGGCACTTCCTCGCTTGGCACCGGAACAAAGTAATCGAAGAATTTCAGAAGCCTGTTGGCCTCCAGATACTCCGGATCCTCCTTGGCAATTCCAAAGAGCAGCGGCTCCGCATACACTTTCAGGCACGCCAGCTCATAAATCAGGGCAGAATTAAACATTACATCCGCCTCTTCCTGATACGGGAAAATGTTTTTCTCTTCTCCTCGTCTCACAGAAGGCCACCTTGCAATGGTCTCCTTGGCAGAAGTACCTCTTGTTCTTGCATCCCGCACAATCCTGCGGATCAGCCTGCCGTCTGTAGTCGGAATCCGGTTGTGCTCGTCAATATTCAACTGGGTCAGGGCGCTGATATAAATCTTAAACTTGCTCTCCTTCGGAAGCGCATAGCTTAACCTGTCATTCAGCCCATGGATTCCCTCAATTACCAGGATATCTTCTTTTCCAAGCTGAAGGAAATCCCCTTTATATTCCCTCTGTCCTGTCTTGAAATTAAACACCGGAAGCTCCACGCGCTCCCCTTTAAGGAGTGCCAGCATGTCTTTGTTAAACTGCTCTACATCAATGGCTTCCAGGCATTCATAATCCTTTTCCCCGAATTCATCAAGAGGGGTATGCTCCCGGTTCACGAAATAATTGTCCACTGCAATAGGATGAGGCTTCAGTCCGTGAGCCGCCAGCTGTATAGACAGCCTGTGTGAAAAGGTAGTCTTGCCAGAAGAAGATGGGCCTGCAATCATTACAAACTTCTTATTTCCAGCCTGGGCGATCTGCTCCGCGATTCTGGAAATCTGAGACTCCTGAATTGCCTCCTGCATAAGAAGGATTTTCTGGATTCCCTGGCTGGTAATCTGGTCATTCAGCTCCCCAACTGTGGAAATATCCAGCTTCTTCCCCCACTCCTCCGATTCCTTCTGAACCTGAAAGATTTTATCCTGGGGCAAAAATTCCGGGATCTCATCAGGTGCTTTCGCATCGGGAAGCATAAGCACAAATCCCTCATCATAAAGCCGCAGGTCAAAATATGGCACATAGCCTGTATCATAGGCCATTGCCCCATAGAAATAATCCTCGAAGTTCTCTATGCTGTAAATATTTACCCTGGAAACCCTGCGGTAGCGAAACAGCTTCTCTTTGTCATACATGCCGTGATGGTGGAAAAGAGCGATGGCTTCATCGGTATTTACGCTTCGCTTTTTCACCGGAATCTGTGCCTTTACCAGCTCTGTCATTCTTGTCTTCACCTGGTCAAGAAATGCCTGATCCAGCTCCTGTTTTCCTTCCATGGTAAAATAAAAGCCGCTTCCAACAGAATAGTGAAGCACCACTTTCTCTATCTTTTCCTTGCCTGCAAGATCATAGATGGCTTTTAGAAGCACCAGGCAGGCGGTACGCTTGTAGGTTTTGTTTCCAATGCTGTCCCTGGTTGTGATCAGCTTCACTTCACAGTCCCGGTTCGCCTTTTTGTGAAGCTCCCGGATCTTGCCTCCTGCGATTACCAGAATAACAGGGGCATCTGTAGTTTTCTCATAATCTTTTATTACTTCTTTATAGGAAATTCCAACAGGAAACTCCTTTATTTCTCCGTTTATCGTAAGCCTTACTGTCTGATCCATAAGCCCTCCTTATCCGGTATGACATGCCACTCATTGATACCCCGGATTGCTCCGCCGCTATGCGGCTCCCGCAATCTCGTTACAATATTGTATAAGGACTCTTCACCTTCGCGCAGGTGAATTTCAGTTCCGGAAAGGCCTTCTCAAGCCGTTCCTTCATGTCTTCCATGAAAATGTATTCTGTGCCGTAATGCCCCGCATCAATGATGCAAAGCCCCTGGGCAACGGTATCAATTCCGGTATGGTGGTCAATATCCCCGGTCACATACACATCAGCCCCGGCAGCCAGCACATCGGAAATCATGCTTTTCCCGGATCCGGTACAAACTGCTGCAGTCTCCACCATCTGATCCAGATTGCCGTATACCTTCACATCTGCCAGTTTCAGATTCTTTTTCACCAGAAGCGCATATTCCTTCAGCGTCATCTTCGCAGGAATTTTGCCAACGCGGCCAAATCCAATGGTCTCCCCATCCATCTCACCGGTGGCAGAGAGCACCTTTGTCTCTGATAATTCCAGATATCCGGCACTTAAATCAGCCATTCCAAGAATGTCATAGTTGGTATGCATGGCATAATAGGAGATTCCCTCACGCACCAGCTTTAGGATCCTGCGTCCTGTAAAGCTGTGGTTGTTGATTTTCTTAATGCCTGAAAAAATCATAGGATGGTGGGTGACGATCATGTCTGCCCCTGCCTCTATGGCTTCCTCAAGCGTTTCATCTGTCAGGTCGAGGGCCAGAAAAACATGGTGCACTTCCCTTTCATCATCCCCTGTAAGAAGTCCCACATTGTCCCAGTCCTCTGCCGCAGCTGCCGGAAAATGTTCATCCAGCCAGCCTGTCAGTTCATTTACTTTCATATTCTGCCAGCGCTGCCTTAATCAGCTGCGCTTCCTCCTTTACTTCCCGGATGCGTGCCGTCACTGCCTCCGCCTGAGGCGCAGCCTGAAGCTGCTTTAAAATATCTGCACGGATTCGTTCCTCTCTTAAAAGATAGCGGTAAAGAACTGGATTATGCTCCTTCAAAAGAAATTTCCCAAAAGCTTCCTCCAAGGTGTAGGGCGCCGCTTCCGAAACCAGATTCTCATTCCCATCACCTTCCGGACATGTCCTCACCACACGCATCATAGGATAAAATTTACCCTCTTCCTCCACCATTTTTTCTTCCACGATCTGAAACCCCTGTGACTGGATAAATCTGCGAAAATGGGGAATATCCGACTGGGGCTGCAAAATCATCTCAGAAAAAGAATCTCTCACAGACTGGCCGTCCGTGAGAATTCTTTCCATAAGAGGACCTCCCATTCCTGCGATTACAAGAGTGTCCCCCTCCCCGGCCTTCAGATTCTCAAGCCCATCTGACAGCCGGGCCTGTATGTACTCCTCCAGACCATACTGCCGGATATGCTCCTTCGCCCTGGAAAGAGGGCCTTTTCGTACATCCATTGCAATGGCCGATGGAATTTTTTTCTGCTGTATCAGGTACACTGGCAGATATCCGTGGTCGCATCCCACATCTACCAGCCTGTTCCCTGTTGTTACCATATCTGCGATTGCAGACAACCGTAAGGATAACTGCATGTCCCTCTCCTTAATCCAGATAATCCTTCAGCTTGCGGCTGCGGCTTGGGTGACGGAGCTTACGAAGGGCCTTTGCCTCGATCTGGCGGATACGCTCTCTGGTAACGTTGAATTCCTTACCAACTTCCTCAAGGGTTCTGGCACGTCCGTCGTCCAGTCCGAAACGAAGACGAAGCACCTTCTGCTCTCTCTCGGTAAGAGTTCCAAGAACTTCCACAAGCTGTTCCTTCAGAAGTGTGAAGGCAGCTGCGTCAGCCGGAACTGGAACATTGTCATCCTGGATGAAATCGCCAAGATGGCTGTCCTCTTCCTCACCGATAGGGGTCTCAAGGGAAACCGGCTCCTGGGAAATCTTCAGGATCTCACGCACACGGTCAACCGGCATGTCCATCTCCTCTGCAATTTCCTCCGGGGTAGGTTCACGTCCAAGCTCCTGGAGCAGCTGTCTGGAAACGCGGATCAGCTTGTTGATGGTCTCAACCATATGCACCGGAATACGGATGGTACGTGCCTGGTCTGCGATGGCTCTTGTGATGGCCTGACGGATCCACCATGTTGCATAGGTACTGAACTTGTATCCCTTGCGGTAATCAAATTTCTCAACTGCCTTGATCAGGCCAAGGTTACCTTCCTGGATCAGATCCAGGAACAGCATTCCGCGTCCTACATAACGCTTTGCAATGCTGACAACAAGACGAAGGTTGGCCTCTGCCAGACGTTTCTTGGCATTCTCATCTCCCTGCTCCATTCTCTTGGCAAGCTCAATCTCCTCCTCAGCGGAAAGAAGGGGAACCTTACCGATCTCTTTCAGATACATACGAACCGGGTCTTCAATGCTTACGCCTTCCGGAACGGAAAGGTCGATCTTGTCCAGTTCTACCTCTTCCTCATCGTCCAGGCCATCAATATCCATATCATCATCCAGCATCAGATCGTCTGCGCCATTGTCTGTGATTCGAAGCACATCCACGCCGCTTGCTTCCAGAAAGTCAAAAATCTTGTCCATCTGTTCCGCATCCAGGGGCTGGTCCTTGAAGAAGTCACTGATCTCCTGATATTCCAGTACATTTTTCTTCTTTTTTGCAAGTTCCAGAAGCTCCACCAGTTTCTCACTGAATTTGCCCATATTCATTTCCATAGGTACTCTAACCTCCATATAGTGTTAATATTTTATCCTTATTCAAAAGAAATATGCAATTGCTGCCTTTTTCTTCCAAGATCCTCCAGATTTTTCTTGGCCTGCACAAGCTCCTGCAGGGCTGCCATGTCTGTCGGATCCCAGTTTTCATTTTTCTTAGCCAGGCTCTCCTGCTTGATTCGAAGAAGAGCGTCTGAGAAAGCTCTCTCCTGCTCTTCCCTGGTCTCAAGATGGATAGTGGCATTAAACAGGGACGCCACTTCTTTTTGTTCGTCGCTGTCTGTAAATGCATTCAAAAGTCTGGCTGGATTCACATCCCCTTCCTTTCGCTGATTCCAGAGCATCTCTGCCACTTCTTTATAAAGAGGAACCACGAAATCCGAAGGCGTCAGATATTTCTCTACTGTCTCAAAAATTCCCGGATAGGTGACAAGCCAAGTAAGCATCAGCTTCTGGGATTTTTCCCCTGCACTTTCCTTCTTCCGGACTGCCGGGTCTCCTGATTTGGGCTGGATCCGCTTCTCTGCGGGAGTTCCCTTCATGGCAAGGGAATTCACACGCTTGCGCAGGTTCTCCACACTGATTCCGTATCTGCGGTATTCCTTCACGATTGCTTCAATGTAAAGGTTCCGCTCCAGCTCATCGGAAAGCTCCAGAAGATACTGGGCGCACCGGTCAAAGAACCGGTTCTGTCCCTGAGGCTCCTCCATGGGAAACTCTCCTGCCGCAATGCTTACCCGGAACATAAAGCTGTCCATGGCTGCCTCCAGCCTTTTTTCAAAGGCTTCTGCCCCTTCGGTCTTAATAAATTCATCGGGGTCCTTATGGGGCCGCAGGTTCACCACTCTGGAATTCACCCCGGCTTCCCGAAGAATGGGAATGGCTCGCAGCGCAGCCTTTACTCCAGCTTCATCACTGTCGTATAACAGCAGCACTTCCTGGGTGTAACGCTTCACCAGGCTTGCATGGCCGGACGTAAGAGCTGTTCCAAGGGAGGCTACCGCATTGGTAAAACCTGCCTGGTGCATAGAGATTACGTCCATATAGCCCTCGCACAGGATCAGGTAATTCTTTCTGGTGGTCCTTGCAATATTCAGTCCGTAAAGATTACGGCTCTTATCAAAGATCTGGGTCTCCGGGGAGTTCAGATACTTGGGCTTGCCGTCACCCATCACACGTCCTCCAAATCCGATCACACGGTTATTTACATCCATAATGGGGAAAATAACACGGTTCCAAAACTTGTCGTACATCCCCTGCCGCTCATCCACATTAAACAGTCCGGATTCCCGCAGCAGATCGTCAGTGTAATTCTGGGCTTTCAGATATTTGTACAGGTCATCACTGTATTTGTCCGAATAGCCAAGACCAAATTTCTTAATCATTTCCTCGCTCAGGCCTCTGCCTGTCAGATAGTCGTGAGCGGTTTTGCCGTTTTCACGGCGCAGCTGGTAGTAAAAATACTGGGCTGCCTTCTTGTTGATCTCAAGCAGGGTGGCCCGCTTCTCGGCCTTCGCCCTGGCAGCCTGGGAATATTCGATCTTGGGAAGCTCCACGCCGGCACGCTCTGCCAGATGGGAAAGGGCTTCTCCAAAGGAATAATTCTCGTACTGCATTACAAAATTATATACATTTCCTCCTGCTCCGCAGCCGAAGCAGTAATACATCTGCTTGGACGGGGTTACGGAGAAGGACGGCGTCTTCTCATTATGAAAAGGACACAGACCAAAATAGGAGCTTCCCTTTCTGGTCAGTCTCACATACTGGGATATCACATCTACAATATCATTTTTCATACGTACTTCTTCAATGATATCGTCAGAATAACGCATGCTTATCCTCCATTTCTGTTTCTAATAGTTACTGTTCACTTCGTGCCCAATAACACGCTTCGCGATGCACAGAAATCATGCTTTGCATGATTTCGCGCCGCACTTCTCGGGTTTTCTGTGAACTTTGTTCACCAAACGGACATGTCGCCTGCCGGCGACATCACCATATATGAAAGTCAGCTGTTCCGCGCCTATGGGCGCTCCCACAGCTGCCGACCGCATTCGTAATCCGGGCTATCGCCCTACTTACTCATACGGTCTAGCCCATCCGATATCCAAGAATTCGCTCATGCAAGCATGGCTCATTCTTGGCTGCCGTCTGGGACTTTCATAGTAAAACACCTCGCGGAACATTACCAGTGAACAGTAACTTCTAATATACCTCCCAGGCTCTCGGGATAAAGATCTCCTTGAATTTCTTCATAGAGTACTGATCCGTCATGCCTGACAGCCAGTCACATACCGCCCTGCTTTTGGGCACGCCCCTTTTCTCGATCAGGGCAAGGTACTCCCTGGACATGGCCTCCGGATGGTCTATGTAATACTGGTAAAGTTCCGTCAGCATTTTGATAGCCTTGGACTCTTCCTTTTTCGCTATGGGATTCAGATATACCTTCTGGAACATCTCCTGGCGCAAATCCATCAGTGCCTGCTCCACAGCTGGAGACATCTGTATGGACGGCTTATCCATGCTGTTCTCGATCACATCATGGACAAAGGTGTTCAGCCTCTCTCTTGTGGTCTGTCCCAGAAACTCCCTGAGGCCTGATGAAATATCCGTCTCCGTGATAATTCCGGCTCTCTGGGCATCGTCCATGTCATGGTGGACATATGCGATCTTATCGGAAAAGCGTACCACCTGTCCTTCCAGTGTAGACGGACTGCCGCTGGTACGATGGTTCAGGATTCCGTCCTTAGTCTCCCAGGTAAGGTTCAGCCCCTCTCCGTTCTTCTCCAGTACCTCCACCACACGGATGCTCTGCTGATAGTGGGCAAAGCCGCCGGGATGTACCTGGTTCAGTGCAGTCTCTCCTGAGTGTCCGAATGGAGTATGTCCAAGATCGTGGCCTAAGGCTATGGCTTCCACCAAGTCTTCATTCAGACGCAGCGCCTTGGCTATGGTACGAGCGATCTGGGAAACCTCTAATGTGTGGGTAAGCCGGTTCCTGTAATGATCTCCCTCCGGTGCCAGAAACACCTGTGTCTTATCCTTCATTCTGCGAAAAGCCTTGCTGTGCAGAATCCTGTCACGGTCCCGCTGATACACAGTGCGCACATCGCACTCTTCCTCCTCGCGGTCTCTTCCCCTGGACTTGCCGCTGTACGCCGCATAAGGGCAGAGCAGCTCCAGTTCTCTTTCTTCCATGCTCTCTCTGATATTCATAGATTCACTATCCTCCAAAGACTGACAGGTGTATTGATAATCTTCCTCCTATTAATTATATTCTACACAAAATTTCAAATTCCTCTTTTTTTCAAAAAGAAAATAAAATTTTTAATTTTTTTTCAAAAAATGTGTTGACAATCCCATACCCCTTTGTTATACTAATATCCGTCGCAGCGAGAAAGAAACAATTCTCCATGAGAAACGCGATATGCGGAAGTGTCGGAACTGGCAGACGAGCAAGACTAAGGATCTTGTGAGCATTGCGCTCGTGTGGGTTCAAGTCCCATCTTCCGCATGTACTACTTAAGGTAGTATGATAAATATTTAATCGCACAGAGATTGATCTCTATGAAGTGCGATATGCGGAAGTGTCGGAACTGGCAGACGAGCAAGACTAAGGATCTTGTAAGCATTGCGCTTGTGTGGGTTCAAGTCCCATCTTCCGCATGTACAATTAAATATTTGATCGCGCAGAGATTTCTGATCTCTACGAAATGCGATATGCGGAAGTGTCGGAACTGGCAGACGAGCAAGACTAAGGATCTTGTGAGCATTGCGCTCGTGTGGGTTCAAGTCCCATCTTCCGCATTTTTTATTTTATTCAAGAAATGTTAATGGCCTGCAACATGCCTGTTTTGCAGGTCTTTTTTAATTTCATACAAAACGGACATGTTGCCTGCCGTAGACGACATCATAATTTATAAAGCATAACTATTGCACGCCTATGGATGCCCTCGCAGCTGTCGACCGCATTCGTAATCCGGGTTGCCATGCTTACTCACAGGCTTTCGATCATGCAGGCATGGCTTATTCTTGGACACCTTCTGGAACTTTCATAATAAAATACCACCCATAATTTGTTTCCTGTTTTAACCAGGTGCAAATTACGGATGGTATTCTTTTTATCTTAGAAAAATTTTCCTTACTTCGGCAGTTCCGTCACCGTCTCCAGCTTAAAGCCTTCCCACATATCCGCGGAAATATTCCACTCTCTTAAATCCGTAACGATCTTATGATAAAAAGCCTGTCCGCCGCGGACAATGTCATAAGTACGCGCATCCCCTCTTGCTTCCAAGTGACGGCCAAAGCTGCAGTTGGTCACATCCTCAGGACCATAGTCATCCACATCCCCGCCTGGCCAGAAAATATACAGCCGCGGAATGTCATCAATCTGGCGAAGATCAATGCCTGCCAGCCTTAAGAACTTCTTGCCCACAGATTCATGCGCCGTAAACACATGGGAATAGCGCCATACCGTTCTTGTAAAATCAGACACGCGGAACTGTCCAAGCCAGTCCTCGTCCATCATTCCGTCCTGGGTCTCTCTGGATACGATCACCACTATAGGGAATAACCGTTCCGGATCTTTCAGTGCCGTAAGAAGGTTTCCAAACATTTCCTCTCTTATAATGCGGCGTCTGTTGGAGCACTCGGTTCCATTGACAATTCCGATATTGTCAACAATTGTCTTGTAATATCCTGGATAGCTGAAAAATGTAACCCCCGGATCCTGAATGGTATGCTCCCGCTCCGGCTGCGCATATCCGTTGCAAACCTTCAAGATGACTTCTTCCTGCCTGGAAACCTCAAGTCCTGCCTCTGAATACCAGATGCGGCCGCCCACCTCCATATCCATATGCCTTACGTGCATATTCAGACGGCGATTGGCAGGATCATAATTCACAGCTACATGATAGGCCAGAATATCCGCATGATAGGTGCTGGTCTTCTGGGGCATTCCTTTAAACAAAACGCCATATTTGCCCACGATCCAGCTGTAAATGCCGTCTGCTGCCTGCTGGAAAATCTCGGAAGCAGAAGCAGAAGTTCCCTCCTTCAGACGGCTTCCGTCTACCTTTGTGCACATCTGGAATACATTGTGCCGAATCAGCGGCTTCATTTCGTAATGCCAGGACTCTCCAAGGCTTTCCTCACGGCCATCATTGTATACGTCACGTTCCTTAAAAATAGCACTTAAGCGGCTGTCATGAAACTGGCTGTCGTTTAACAGCGCAATAATGGTATTTACATTGATCGGCACCTTGCGGCTGCGGTGAAGCAGCTGATCCACCAGAGTCTGCTTGCTGGTCTTGTAAATACGCTTGGCCAGATTCTCCACCTGCAGATTACAGTCCTCATCCAGAAGCTGTGCCACCTCAGGATAGAGCTGTCCCTCTCCAAGCTTCAAACGAAAATGGCTCTTGATCATATCGCTCCATCTTCCGGATTTGTAAAGGGAATGTCCAAGATCCTCAAACAGGGTTACCATGGATTTATCACAAAGCTCCAACGTCGCCAGAATGCTGTTAAAATACCGGGAAAATCCCTTGTAGTTCTTCCACAGCTCTTCTCCCTTGTACCGCATGTCATGCTCAATCTCATGCCAGCCTTCGAAAAACATGGTCTTGATCTGGATTTCAAAGGTATCATCAATATACATATCCCATGTCTCCGGGGAAATCTCAGATCTTAAATATTCAGGAAGCCTGCACACACCGTTTAGCTTGGTGGGCTTAAACTCCTCCTCACTGCGCTCGGAAGTGGACCATCCGATCACATCAAAGGTATTCTCCACAATATTCTGGCAAATCTCCACATCATCATCAAAGTACAGATTGATCCGGACACCCACCAGATCCTGAAGCTTCTTATTCTCTGCGCCATAATCCTTCAGGGCAAATTTATGAGCCATGGAGGATGCGGTCTTAATCCTGGAAAAAACCCTGTAATATAAGCCGCACTGCTCCAGACGGTCACTGATAATGCGCTTCAGATCCTGTTCCACAATAGCCGGAACCTTCACCTTAGCAGCCAATTCCTCCTTTGTGAAAATTACTCGTTTCTGTTCACTCACTAATTCTACACCACCAATTTATTCTACATTTCTTACGTTCTTTTAAACAATACATGTCAGAAACCATTTTTCTTTTCGTTTCTGTCACTAAACATACACTTCAGTATACCAGAATTTCAACAAATAAAAAAGGGATAATCCGAAATATCATGGAAAAAATTAAGGATAAGATTTTTACAAAAAGCAGTTGCTTTTTCGCCAGCTATGGAATATACTTGTCTGAACATCTGAAAAATCTTTATTCCAATCTGAAAATGAATTCTGTTTTCGTTTTATGTTCCAGACTTTTATGAAAATTGAATAGACTTTATACTTTGGCTGTGATATAGTATATCTAAACAATATTTCGTATCTGAAATGTATTTTTCTAAAAGGAGGTGTATTTCCCATGATCGATCCCGAATTAAAAGATGTTCTTCTTAACATTAACCAGAATGTTATCACCTTGCAGGTAGGAATGAATGAACTGCGTTTTGATGTGAATGAGCTGAAGTCCGACGTAACTATACTGAAGTCCCAAATGGTTGAGCTGCGCTCTGATGTAGCTAAGCTGGAATCCAGAATGGATAGACTGGAATCCAGGATGGATAAACTGGAATCCAAAGTAGATAAGCTGGAATCCAAAGTAGATAAACTGGAATCCAAAGTAGATAAGCTGGAATCCAGGATGGATACCCTTGACGACTCTGTACACAAGATCCACTTAACGCTGGAAAACGAAACCAACCGCAAGATCAGCGTCCTCTTCGATTCCCGCGTTGATGAAATACGTCACCGTCAGGAAAACGCTGAAACACGCGAAAAGGTTGCCAACCTGGAAATGCGGGTTGACAACCTTGAAAAAACTGTAATAGCATCCTGACCAGTTCTGCATACATATCCCTGGCCTTAGAGCCGATTAAAAAAAGGCTCCAGAGCGTGTTTGAAACAGGCTCTGGTATAAGGTCTGTTCAATTTTCATAAAAAGCTTTTTCAGAAACACTTCTTACAGGCTTCATACCCTTGGGCCTCTGCCTGGGAAAGAGGCTCCTGATAGGCCTTATCCGGGTTCATATTACCACAGTCCGGAATGCTGTGGTATTTGCTTCCTGTAGCAGAGATCCATACCATCTCTTCCTGGCTGTTCTGAGCTGAATCAGCTTCTATGGAATCCGTATCATTCGATTCTCCCTGATCATCATACTGTTCCCCGGCAAATCCCTGCGTCTCGCTTTCTCCCGCAGGACTTTTTCCATCCCCGGAAGTATAATCATTACAGGGATCCATATTCCAGGAAAGAGAATTCCCGTCAGAAGAAACTACAATCGTCCCCTGTTCATCTGTACGATACACCTGGATACCCATGTCGGACAGTTTTTCCATCGTCTCTTCATGAGGGTGTCCGTACATATTTCCTGCGCCGCAGCTGATCACTGCATACTCCGGAACTGTCGCCTGCAAAAAATCCCAGCTGGTGGATGTTGCAGATCCGTGATGTCCCACACTTAACACATCACAGCTAAGGTCAATTCCGGAAGATACCATGTCAGCCTCGCTGTTGTAATCCGCATCCCCGGTAAAAATAAAACTGTTTTCCCCATTTGTCAGCCTGATTGCCACAGAATTGGCATTGCTCTCTTTGCTGATATTTTGCGGAGACAAAATCGTAAATTTCCCGGAACCGAATTCATATTCTGTTCCCACAGCCGGATGCTGTACCGTAAGCCCCTGCGCTGCGACTCCATCCATAAAGGAATCATACAGCGAGGAATCGTGGACATAGTCTGCTCCAATCACATTTGCCACATCAAAGGCATTCAAACATCCAATCAATCCGCTGACGTGGTCCTCATCATAATGGGAAGAAATCAGATAATCAATCTCCGAAATCTGCCGTTCCTGCAAATAGGATACCACAAAGCTGGATGCGCTTCTGGGACCGCCATCATACAGCAAAGTCTGCCCTTCCGATTCCACCAGAACAGACAACCCCTGCCCTACATCCAGAAAATGTACCGTCATGCTGCCATCTGCTGCCCAAACCGCTTTCGTATTTTGCGGAAGCAGAATTCCTGCAAAGAGCATTGCAAACATCAGCAGAAATCTTCCCACACGTTTTCTTAAATTTTTCATTTTTTCCCTTCTTTCGTATATTTTCTGTTTCTATTATAACCGAACTTCGTACCAACAAACAGCCCTGAATTTTCTCAGCTCATCTTTCCCACACATCCGGCATATAATACCCAGAAGAGCATTTTATGAGGTCGTCCATGTATTTCAGAAAAACCTTACATGCACAGCAGGAAAATGTAGATCAGGGAACCTTGCAGATAACCGTGCGCTCTGAAGCCGACAACCGTCCTGTAGAAAATGCACTGGTTCGCATTTCCTACACTGGCGATCCCAATAGTGTGATTGAAGAGGTCCGCACCGATTCTTCCGGCAATACCCCTGTCCTCCAGCTGAAAACGCCGCCTTTGGAATACAGCTTAAATGCTACTGAGGAAGCCCAGCCCTACGCAGAATATTCCATGCAGATTGAAGCTGAGGATTTCCATTCGGAGGAAATTGCAGGCACAGAAGTCCTTCCGGCTATCCTCGCCAAACAGCCTGTACTTTTAAACCCGCGGCAAAGCTCTGTCGCCGACAGCCGTGTCGTCATTCCTCCACACACACTTTTTTACGAGTATCCGCCCAAAATACAGGAATCTGAAATCAAGCCAGTAAATGAAACCGGAGAAATCGTGCTGAGCAAAGTAGTTATCCCTGAATATATTGTTGTTCACGACGGACCCGTAGGCGATAATTCCGCCTCCAACTATTATGTGCGCTACCGGGATTACATCAAAAATGTTGCCAGCAGTGAAATCTACGCCACCTGGCCCGACGATACGATCCGAGCCAATGTTCTGGCAATTATGTCCTTTACCCTAAACCGGGTATACACAGAGTGGTACCGCAACAAGGGAAAAGACTATACCATCACCTCCTCCACTGCTTATGACCACAAATGGATCCGTGGAAGAAATATTTTTAATACCATTGACCGCATAGTAGATGAACTGTTTGAAAACTATCTTTCCAGGCCAAATGTACGTCAGCCCATTCTTACACAATACTGTGACGGAGAACGAGTGCAATGCCGTGACCGGGGATGGATGACCCAGTGGGGAAGTAAGCGCCTTGGAGATCAGGGATATTCCCCTATTGAGATTCTGCGCTATTTTTATGGAAGTGACATGTATATCAATGTTGCGGAGGAGATTTCCGGCATCCCTTCTTCCTGGCCGGGTTACGACTTGGATATAGGTGCATCAGGAAGTAAGGTTGTACAGCTCCAGGAGCAGTTAAATGCCATCAGTCAGGCATACCCCGCACTTCCAAAGGTAAATCCGGATGGCATATATGGCTCTCAGACTCAGGCTTGCGTGCGAAAATTCCAGAACATTTTCGGACTGCCGGAAACCGGAATCGTAGACTATCCCACCTGGTACAAAGTTCAGGAAGTCTACGTAGGTGTCACCCGAATCGCCGAGCTTCAGTAAAAAGCCTTCGCACAACGCAGCACTGCCGCTTACGCCAAGATTTCTCTTTTGCGAAGCGGCAGCCTGTAATACAGTTTTTTATCTTGGCCATCTCTCTTCCCTGGGCAGAAGCGGGGAGTAGTCATTTTGTCCACCTTTTTCCTGATACCAGTATGCCACACTGGAAACATCATCCTGTCTCTCAAACAGGCCGTTATGGCACATACCAATCTGCTGGATGGTCACGCGGATATCTTCCTCAAAATAAACCGGATCCGGAATATGGAAGCGATACATGCCTCGCATAGGAGGACAGTCATCGTTGTAATAGGGGTGGTAAGTCAGTTCGTCCTGTTTTGAATAATAAGGATAACCTAAAAATGGTGTAGAATAAGTCTGCTCCACTGTTCTGCCGTCCTCCTGCTTGGCAAAGCTCCAGGAACCACCTACATAATCCTCTGTTCCGGTTCCGCAGATTGTTGGAAATTCCACATCTCCGTCCAGATAAAATTTCACTTCGCCTTCGCCCCACCAATATCTCTCCAAGGTCTGCAGAGCAAGGTAAGTTCCCACATAAATTCCTCTTCCATGGACACCATCCAGAATGGTATAATCTTTCTTTTTTTCAGTTACAGACTCCCGGTTCCATTTTGCATGGAAATACAGAACAGGATCCGGAAGACTGTCGTACAGACAGTAATCAATCTGATAGAAAAATGCCGGGATAGGATTTTTGTGTTCATTTATCAGTTCAATTTTCGCCCTTTTGGTAAATGGCATGGAAAAATAGCTGTTCATTCCTCTTGCAGGGACTACAGCAATGGGGTATGAATTTACAGTGCACTCTTTGCCAAAACCACAACAGAAGAAGTCTCCCAGAGGCACTTCCACAGACGGGTGCTCCTCATCATCCCAGGTCATCCGCAAAACCAGATCACGGAGCACAAAGCAGTCTCCTTCTGAGGTTTTGGCATCTACTGTAATCCAGATATGGTTGATCACTCCGCAGCCCTTAATATCACCAAGAACTGTAGTACTCCCCGGCAGCAGATTCAAAAGGCAGGGACTTCCCTTCCTTCCTGTGCCAAGGTTACTGGCTGCTGTTCCTCCCTTGCCTTTTTCCCCTGTAGGGTTCTCCGCATTAATGGCCCTTGAACGTCCGAATTTGCCATAAGGCAAAATATCATGCATAAAATTCATAATTAACAGCACCTCCTGAATTTTTCTATATTTTGCCACAGGTATTCTGTCAATTCAAGAGATTCCTGTTATTTTTTTCCAAACAAGGTTTCCCTAGTATGGCATCCATCTAGTTCTGAATACTTCAGCCTTCTGCCAGCTCCCGCATCAGCGCAGATACTGTAGTGATTTCCCGAATCCGGCCTGTATTAGAGCCGCAGAAAATCAGACCATTCTCCACATCCCCATTCACAGCCTGAATCAGGGCATTTGTAATACAATAGGGAACCTGCCCGGGATTACACTTTTCCAGGCAGTGATAACATTTTTTCACAGGAATACGGCCGGCTTCCACAGTCTCCACAAAGTGATTTCTCACAGCTCTTCCCGGCATTCCTACAGGACTTTGTACAATCTGGATATCTTCTTCCCTTGCATCAATGTATGCCTGCTTGTACCGCTCATCTGCGTCGCACTCTTCGGTCGCCACAAACCGGCTTGCAATCTGCACACCATCTGCTCCAAGCGACAGCACATGATCAATGTCACTTCGGTCAAAAATCCCACCTGCTACAACCACAGGAATTTCCCTGGAAAACTTTTCCTCATACTCTTTTTTACAGGAAATAATATCTCGGATTTCCTGATCAAAATCCAGATCTGCCCTATGGTCCAGCTGCTCCCTGGAAAAGCCCAGATGTCCCCCAGCCTCCGGTCCTTCAATGACGATCAGATCTGCCGTGCGGTTATAACGGTGTGCCCACATTTTCAGTATCAGCTGTGCTGCACGTTTAGATGAGACAATTGGTGCAATCTTTGTTCTGCAGGTTTCCGGCACCAGTTCCGGCAGGTTTACAGGAAGTCCTGCGCCGCTGATAATAAGATCTGCACCGGCTGCCACAGCCTCATGTATATGTTCTTTGTAATGCTTCAATGCTGCCATAACATTAACACCAATCAGTCCCCGTCCCTTTGCAATCTCACGGGCTTTTAAAATATGCCTGCGGATTGCGCGAAGATTACAGGCTGCCGGATCTTTTCCAAAGCCTTCCTCATCGTATCCAATCTGTGCTGTAGAAATAACCCCTACGCCTCCTTCGGCCGCTACAGCCCCAGCCAGAGAGCTTCTGCTGACTCCGACTCCCATTCCTCCCTGAATAATGGGAAGCTCTGCAATTTTATCTCCGATTCTAAGACATTTCAGACTGCTTTTATACTCTCTATCCACAATAAAACCCTCCATAGTATTTAGTTTGGCATTTAGTTTGATTATAAAACTATTTTATTATAAAGGGTTATTCATATTCTGTCAAGCTCCCATCAAAAAACAAAAAAACCAGGAGCTGTGCAAACGTAAAGGTTTGCATCAGCTCCTGGTGGTAAATGCATCTTTATTTTCAGAATATTTTCAGAATGTCATTGTACATGACCACAACCATCAAAACCATCAGTACCATCAGCCCGGCAAAATGGATGGTGCCTTCCACCTGGCGGTTGACAGGCTTTCTGCGCACTGCCTCAATGATGAGGAATACCAGACGGCCGCCGTCCAGTGCTGGCAGGGGAAGAAGGTTCATAACCCCAAGGTTTGCGGACAGCAGGGCTGCCATGTACAGCATATTCACCCAAATTGCCAGCATTCCCTCACTCTTGCTCTCCTCATAGGTGCTTCCGATGGCATCCACAACGCCAACCGGCCCGCTGAGATCCTTCACCCCAAGACCTCCTGTAAGAAGCTCCTTCAGGCTAAGCAAGGTGGAGCGGATCAGATATTTTACTTCCAGAGCACCGTATTTCAGCACGCCGAAGCCCTCTGCCTTGGTATAGGCAAGGTTGTAGGAAAATTTCAGAACCGCAGTGCGGTACTCTTTAGGCGTTACATCTGCAGTGTATTCCAGACCGTCTCTTTCATAGGTGATGGTCACAGTCTCGCCGGTAAGAGGATGATCTGCAAGATAATTGGTATAATCCTCTGCATTCTCCAGGCGGGTGCCATTGATGGAAGTAATCACATCCCCAGGCTCCACACCGGTTTCTGACAGACCCATTCCCGGGATCAGGGATTCTACCTCAAGGGAATCCGTATTCTTCCGGTTAAAGCCAAGAAGATACCGAACCTGCACATCCGGCTTGAAAGACAGCTCCACATCTTTCCCATCCCGTTCAACGGTCATGTGGATGGTCTCATCCTCCTGGACGCTGTTCAGGTACATATAAAGATACAGGTCCCTTGCCAGGTCTATGTGATACCCCTGATATTCCTTGATGATATCCCCCTCCTGAAGACCAGCCTCTGCCACTGTAGAACCGCTTTCCACCTGGGTAACCTCAGCTGGATCATATCCCACCAGAGAAACAATGATCACTGTTATCACAAATGCCAGGATAAAGTTGAACACAGGTCCTGCCGCAACTGTGGCGATTCTGCCCCATACAGGCGCTCCGTTAAAGGTTCCCGGCGCTTCGTCCTCCATATCCTCTCCCATCATGGCACAGGAACCGCCGATGGGAAACAGCTTCAGAGAGTACCTGGTTCCGTTCTTCACCGTACTGAGAAGTCTTGGTCCCATTCCAAGAGAAAACTCTGTTACTACGATTTTATTTTTCTTTGCCAGAAGGAAATGTCCCAGCTCATGAAAAAGAATGATCCCACTGAAAATCAAAATTGCCAGAATAATTTTCAATCTACCACCTGCTTTCGATCCATTTATAAGTCTCCGCCTCAACAGCCAGTATTTCGTCCAGGTCAGGATTTGCGATTACCTGATGTCTGTCCATAGACTGTCCGATAATCTCATAAATATCCAGAAAGCCGATCTTTTCCTGCAGAAATTTCTTAACTGCCAGCTCATTTGCCGCATTAAATACAGTCGGCATGCTGCCTCCTGCCCTGGCAGCGTCCATTGCCATAGGAAGTCCCAGGAAGGTTTCCATATCCGGATCCTCGAAGGTGATCTCTTTTAATTTGTGGAAATCAAGACGCTCTCCCTCTAAGTATCTGCGCTCCGGATAGTAAAGGGCATACTGGATGGGAAGACGCATATCCGGAGTTCCAAGCTGGGCCATCACCGCGCCGTCTTTAAACTCCACCATGGAGTGGATAATGCTCTTTGGCTGGACAACTACCTGAATGTGATCCAGGTCTACATCAAACAGCCACTTGGCTTCCATTACCTCAAGGCCTTTGTTCACCAGGGTAGCAGAATCTACGGTGATCTTCTGTCCCATCACCCAGTTGGGGTGCTTCAGGGTATCCGCAAGAGTTACATTCTTTAACTCATCTCTTTTTCTTCCGCGGAAAGGACCGCCGGATGCAGTGATCAGAAGCTTCTCCACCTGCTCTCTTTTTTCCCCGTGAAGGGCCTGGAAAATGGCACTGTGCTCACTGTCCACAGGAAGGATCTGAACGCCGTATTCTTTTGCCATTGGAATGATCAAATGACCAGCTGTTACAAGAGTCTCTTTATTGGCAAGGGCAATGTCCTTGCCTGCCTTAATTCCTTCCATAGTAGGACGGATTCCGATCATTCCCACAACAGCTGTTACCAAAATGTCCGTCTCAGGCATACGGGCAAGCTCCAGAAGCCCATCCATTCCGGATACGATCTTCACATCTATATCCTGAAGGCGGACGGCCAGGTCCTTTGCCGCATTTTCATCCCACACTGCGATCAGCTTAGGATGAAACTCCCTTGCCTGCTCTTCCAGCATTTTTACATTTCTTCCGGCGCTGATTCCCAGCACTTCAATATCACCATTGGCTCTTACCACATCCAGTGTCTGGGTACCAATGGACCCTGTAGAGCCTAAAATTGCAATTTTTTTCATGTAAATATCCTCTCAAATTCAATATGAACCACTTCCGGAAAACCTCGCCTCAAGGCATCCATGTTTCCAGGATCAGATTCCCAGCACCAGCTTCGCCAGGAAGTAAATGGCAGGTGCGGTAAAGATCACACTGTCAAAACGGTCCAGAATTCCGCCATGTCCCGGAATCAGTTTGCCATAGTCCTTGATTCCCTGGTTTCTCTTAATTGCAGAAGCTGCAAGGTCTCCTACCATAGAAATCAAAGCGCCCACTGCACAGATCAGGGCATACTCTGCCATAGGGCCGCCTGTAGCAGCTGCGTAGATCACGCCCAGAAGAGCTGCTCCTGCCACGCCGCCGATTCCGCCTTCCACAGATTTCTTCGGGCTTAAAACAGGTGCCATCTTGTGCTTGCCGATCAGCATTCCCACGCAGTATGCACAGGTATCACATCCCCATGAACAAAGGAAGATCAGCCATACCAGGAATTTGCCATCCGGCAGGTTTCTGGTAAGATAAATAAAGGAAAGCATCACTGCCACATATACCACGCCGAAAAATGCAGGCATTACCTGCTCGGCATGAAAACGGGGATAATTAAATACATACACAAACATAAAGATCATGAACGCAATAATAACGCCCATCATTCCATATTTCTCAAAATCTGCTGCCATCAGCACATAATAGATCACAGCACCTAAGTATCCTGCAATTTCCAGTGCGTTAAACTGATCTGTGCGAACCTTCATGGCCTTATACAGCTCCTGCATTCCGATCAGGGAAATGCCAAGCAGTGTGAAGAACAGCACGTAGCCGCCGCTGATAATGGTGAGAAGCGCCACTGCCACCAGCACGATTCCGCTTAACAGTCGTGTCTTAAACATGTTATTCCTCCTTCACTCCGCCGTATCTTCTGTCTCTTTGATTATATTTCTCGATAGCCTGTATTAATTCTGGTTTGTGGAAATCTGGCCATGCCACATCGGTAAAATAAAATTCCGTGTAGGCCAGCTGCCACATCAGGAAATTGGAAAGCCGCTGCTCCCCGCTGGTGCGGATCAGAAGATCCGGGTCCGGCACGCCTGCTGTGTCCAGATAGCTTTCAATCCTGCTCTCTGTCACCTCATCCGGTGAAAGCTTTCCGTCGGCTACATCCTGGGCCATTTTTTTCATGCCTCTTGTGATCTCATCACGGCTTCCGTAATTCATGGCAATCTGGAAATACAGCTCATCGTAATCCTTGGAAAACTCCTCCAGCTTGTGGATGCTCTCCTGGATATCCGGTGCAAAAGCAGAAATATCACCGATGATCTTGATCTTCATCTTATTGTCTCTGGAAATCTTAATACACTTCTTCAGATAGCTGCGGAACAGCTTCATCAGACCGTCTACTTCCTCCCTGGAACGCTTCCAGTTCTCTGTGGAAAAAGCGTAGACCGTCAGGTATTTCACGCCCAGATCCTTAATATCATAGCAGACCTGCTCCAGATTGGCGCAGCCTTTTATATGTCCATAGCCGCGGGGCATTCCCTTTGCCTTCGCCCAGCGTCCGTTTCCATCCAGGATGATGGCAATATGATTGGGTACGTTCATAGTTCTCTCCCTGTTCTTTCGTTTTTCTTTATAAGGCAGAAGAGAGCTCTTTTCCAGAGCTCTCTTTACGCTGTTTCCCTGCAAAAGGGGCAGACAGCAGACATATCCTTTTATACAGTCATAATCTCTTTTCCCTTGAGTTCAACTGCTGCATCTACATCCTTGATGTATTTGTCTGTAAGCTTCTGGATCTTGTCTTCCAGTTCTTTGATCTCGTCCTCGGATACATCCTCTTCTTTTTTCAGTTTCTTGTATGCATCGTTGGCATCACGGCGGATGTTGCGGACTGCAACCTTGGCAGCTTCGCCTTTTTTCTTGATATCCTTTACAAGATCTTTACGGCGCTCCTCTGTAAGCTCCGGGAAAATAAGGCGGATCACTTTACCATCGTTGTTCGGGTTCAGTCCCAGGTCAGAGGTAAGGATTGCTTTCTCGATTCCCTTGATCAGGCTGGATTCCCATGGCTGGATCTGGATCATACGTGCTTCCGGAACGGTAATATTGGCTACCTGCTGAAGAGGTGTTGGACTTCCGTAATAGTCTACGGTCAGCTTGTCCAGAATGTGCGGGTTGGCGCGTCCTGCACGGATCGTAGCCAGCTCTGCCTCAAGGCTTGCCAGTGTTTTTTTCATTTTCTCTTCATACTTCTGAATTCTTTCATCCATGTATTTAATCTCCCTCTAAAATATTTTTGTAATCCTAACTTGATATCCACGAATTGCTCCGCTGCAAAGCAGCTCCCGCAATCCTCCGATTATACAGTCACCTTAGTTCCTGTAAATTTGCCGTGAACGGTATTGATAATGCTGTTTTCCTCATCAAGGGCAAATACCAGCATCGGCATCTTCTGCTCCAGGCACATAATAGATGCGGTCAGGTCCATGGCTGCAAGCTTCTTGTCAACAACCTCCTGGATGGAGATCTCGTCATATTTCACTGCATTTGGGTTCACCTTCGGGTCGCTGTCATAGATACCGTCAACAGCCTTGGCAAGAAGGATGGCCTCTGCTTCGATCTCAACTGCACGAAGAACAGTAGCGGTATCTGTGGAGAAATACGGATGTCCGGTACCGCCGGCAAAGAATACCAGCTTGCCCTGTGCAAAGCTCTCCTCCACGCTGTCCTTGGAATACAGCTTGGTAAATGCGCCGCATGCAAATGGAGTGTAGATCTCAGTCTGCATTCCGGTATATCTGCAAAGGTCAGATACATAGATGCAGTTCATAATGGTTGCAAGCATTCCGATCTGGTCTGCCTTGCTGCGGTCGATGGTCTCGCTGGTACGTCCTCTCCAGAAGTTTCCACCGCCGATCACGATTCCAATCTGTACGCCTTCGTCAGAAATTGCCTTGATCTGCTTGGCTACAGCCAGAACTGTTGCCTCGTCAAATCCTGTTTTCTTCGGGCCTGCAAGAGCCTCTCCGCTTAATTTTAATAATACTCTTTTCATTTCCATTCTTTTGTCCTGCCTTATATTTTAATAATGAATTACCAAACACCTGCAACAACTTCGTTGCCGCTTTCATCTACTGTAGTAGAAACTGTGAAAGTATCGTAATAATGATAGCCGGTCTCACCTGTCTCTGGCTCATTCTCATAGTCGCTTCCATTGGCCTCACCGAGAGCTGCAATCAGACTGGAAAGAGGCTGGCCGATATAGGACTTCGCCTGGTCTGCGGTAGGACCGTCATTACTGCCTGGATTATCCGGAACCGGTGTAGCAGTCGGATCAGCTGCCGGATTGTTCGGAGTCGGTGTGGCAGTTGGAGCTGCCGTGCTGTTCGGAACCGGTGTCGCTGTCGGGTCCGGAGTCTCATCGTCCTCCTCATCACTGCTGCTGTCATCCAGTCCCAGGCGCTTCTTCACCTCATTCAGAGTAGAAGTCTCCTTCTTGCTGGATGCAGTGAGATAAGTCGCATACGGGATCGCGTCATCTCCGCTTCCATCCATCTTCAAAGTGATCTGTGTGATGGTCGTAAGAGGAAGCTTGCGGAAATAGCAGTCTGTCAGGCTGTCGTCTGCATACACAATGCGGATATCAAAGCTTGTCACTGTCTTTCCTGAAGCGTCCTTCACGTTCTTATCGTAGTAATAAAGTGCCTTGTCATCGTCTTTCAGGGTAAATAATCCCTTGATCAGCTCATCTCCCCAGTCATCATCGTCATCTGTAGTTGGACGCACATAAATACCTGCAATATCAGAGCCTGTTTCATTAACAATAATCAGCTTGGATGCTGTAGTAGTCTTATCACCGATCACATTCTTAATATCGCTGTCATCTGACTTCTGCATATCAACCAGTGTGCCTTCATCATTGCCTGCTGTATCTGTATTCTCAGCAGGGGTTACAGTTGCCTGTGCTTCCTGCTTGGGTTCTTCGGTTTTCTTCTTACCGCATCCGACTGCTGTTATTGCAGTTATCATAATCGCTGCAAGAATTAAGTAACGTTTTTTCATAATATATTCCTCCCACAAAACGGAACCAGTGCAGCGAAAGTTCAGGATCCGCCATGCCAGTTCTCCACTTTTTGTTCTCCATTATTATTACAGAGTATGGCAGACTTGTCAACCGAAGGCGGAATGATTTCATACAATTTTTAGACTTTTCGATGTTTTCTGTACATTTATAAAAAAGCTTCAAAGCCTTGTATTTCGATATTCATTGGCAGAAATTCCCTCCATTTTCTTGAACACCCTGGAAAAATGAGCCACATCTGTGAAGCCTACCATTTCTGAAATATCAACAATGCGAAGCTGCATTTCCTTCAGAAGCTCTTTGGCATGCTCCACCCGGATCTGATTCAAGATCTCGGAGAAATTCCGGTTCTCATGTTTATTCAGAAGCTTACTCAAATGCCACTGGCTTACATAGTTTTTTTCCGCAACCAGAGCCAGCGTCAGCTTCTCATTGTAATGCTCTTCCATATAAGCAAGGGCATTTTTCACAATAAAGCTTCCTGCGCTGTTCTCTTCCTGACTCTCCTCATGGGAAGCCACGCCCTTTTTCTTCAGGTTCTCTGCCATCACAGCAAGAGCCTCCTCGATTTCCTCCAGCTTGGAAGGCTTAAGCAAAAATCTGCACACTCCAAGGCGGATGGACTCCTGGCAATAATCAAAATCCCGAAATCCGGTAAGAATGCTGATCTGCATATCCGGAAATTCGGATTTCAAAGCTGCGATCATTTTCAGCCCGTCCAGTCCGGGCATGGAAATATCCGTAAAAATAATATCCGGCCTCTTCTCCCGGATGGTAACAAGTCCTTCTTTTCCACCGTAGGCACAGGCTGTTACGCAGCAGTCATATTTTTCCCAGGGAACCAGTTTGGAAATTCCCTCTACAATAATCGGTTCATCGTCAATGATCACTACATGGTACATTTCTTTTTTCCTCCCCCATTACAGCAGTTTTTGCTGTATTTCTATTATACCCGAAAGCCGGATCCAGGTCAAAATTTCCGGACAGCAAAAAACGGGAAATTGTCTTTTCCAACAATTCCCCAGCCCTTTGCCTTTTTAACCTTTTACAGCTCCAGCTGTCATACCTTTTACAATATATTTCTGCAAGCATACATACACGATCAGAAGCGGAACTACTACCAGTGTTACAACCGCTGCCATCAGACCGTAGTTGGTACCCTCTTTGGAAGAAATTTCAAGAAGAAGTCTTGTGATCGCCCACTCATCCTTGTTTCTCAGGAAGAACTGCTGGGTAAAAAGATCGTTGTAGCTCCAGAGGAAGCTGAAGATTCCAACAGCTGCAAAAGACGGTTTGGTAAGAGGCATAATCACCTTGAAGAAGATCTGGTAGGCATTGCAGCCTTCCATAAACGCCGCTTCCTCAAGATCAATAGGCAGGCTTCGTATGTATCCCGTAAGCACCACGATGGCAAATGCCATATTTCCTGCGATCTGGGGAAGGATTACGGATAACAGCGACATCCAGGTTTTGCCTGAGCCTGCGATTCCCCATCCGAACTCCATGCGGAATACCGGAATGATCGTGGAAAAAACCGGGAACATCATAGCCGCAATTACAATATTGTACAGAAGCTTGCTGCCCTTAAAGCTGTATCTTACCAGAGCGAAAGACGCCATGCCAGCCAGCAGGATCACCACTGCTGCCACACATCCTGAAATAATAATGCTGTTCTTATACGCATTGAGAATGTTCATTTTGGAGAATGCGTCTGTGTAGTTGGCTGTTGTAAACAGCTTTCCCAATGGAAGGGAAAAAGCATCGGACATGATCATTTTCTTGTCCTTAAAGGAGTTTGAAATTACCCAGAAGATCGGATAAATGGTCGTAACCGCCCAGAAGATCAGAACGATATAAATGAGGAATGTATTCACACTCTT
Source organism: Blautia acetigignens (assembly GCF_025566865.1). Lineage (NCBI taxonomy): Bacteria > Bacillati > Bacillota > Clostridia > Lachnospirales > Lachnospiraceae > Blautia > Blautia acetigignens. The sequence goes on along the minus strand of NZ_JAOQJM010000012.1, from coordinate 23,033 downwards.
AATATGATTTTTTTCATTTTTTGTTCCTCCTTCTGGATCAATAGTCCCGTTCCTTGAAAATTTTGTTGACCACCTTTGAAAGGATCACGCCAAGGATTACAATGAAAAACGCGATTGCAGAGCTGTAATCAATGTCAGGTGCCTGCATGGTCTTATAATACATATAGGTTCCTGTCAGCCAGGTTTTTCCAAGAGGTGCCCCATTTGGGAACATCACCCATGGAAGATCGAATACCTTCAATGCTACTGTCACTGCAAGTACGGCGCAGGTACAGACCACATTGTGAAGCAGCGACCAGGAAATATATCTTACCTTCTGCCATCTGGTTGCTCCGTCAATGGCTGCGGATTCGTACAGTTCTTCCGGAATGTTGTTCAGTCCGGTTACCAGAATGATGAAGTAGAATCCTACATACTGCCAGACAACCGGAGTCATCATAACCGTCAGCGGATACAGCTCCTTCCAGTTGGTCTTCTCTCCAACCAGCTGACTGAGCATTCCTCCGTCATACTGGAAGATCAGGTTGAACAGAACACCAAGTGCAGTTGCAGAAATGACGATTGGGAAAAAGTATACGATACGGAAAAACTTGGTTCCTCTTTTTACGTTATCTACCAGCATTGCCAGGATAACGGCCAGTCCTACCTCACCGAACAGGGTAACAAAGATCATGATCACGGTATTTTTCAGTGCCACTCTCATGTTTGGATCAGTGAGCAGTTCCGCATAGTTTTTATAAAATGGATTGTTGACCCCTTTGGCTCCTCCGCCCAGATTCCGGATCTTCATAAAGCTGTTTACAATGTTCTGAAGGAACGGATAGTAGAGAAATACTGCCATGAAAAGAAACGCAGGAATCAGAAACACCCATGCAGGTTTTTTATTCTTATATACGTTCACAGTAACACCCCTTTCTTATAAAAGAGCCGGAGAAGCGTCTCCTCCGGCCCATTTGCTGCTTTCATTTTTCAGGGTGCTTATTCTGCATTTTCCTCAATGATATCAAGCATTTCCTGCAGAGCGTCTGTGATCTCAGTCTGTCCTTCTACGATCTGAGGCATGTTGTCGAAGATCGGAGCTCTCTCATCCTGTGTAACAAGATCCTGTACAGCGCCTGTGATGCCAGTGGTGTCCTTCGGCATTGCAAGGGCATCTTTTTCCAGGTTGGTAAGGCTGCTCTCGTCAATCTCTGCACCGTTTTTCAGAGCGGTGGTAGCGGTTCCTGCAAAAGCAGATACGGTTTCATCGCTGATGAATTTCTCTACAAGAGATACAGCTGCGTCACGTTTTGCTTCGTCTTCCCAGCATTTTGTGGAAATATACCATCCGGAGGAAAGACCGCCGATAATGTCTGTGCTCTTTCTGTCACCGTTTCCAGGTACATAAGTTACGGTAAAGTTGTCAATGTCATCGGTTCCTTCTTTGATACCGCCCATTTTCCAGGAGCCGTCAAGATAGAATGCAGATTTACCTTCCAGGAAGCTCTGGAATACCTCGTCACCGGTTGCAGTGTTGGTGTTCTCGGATAAGAATCCTTTCTCATAGAGGTCCTTGATATCTGCAAGACCAGCCTGCCAAGCCTCTCCGGCTGCATCGTCAACAGCTTCCGGAACTGTGGTGTGTGTCTTTGCGCTGTCGTGATTGTAAATTGCAAACTCGAACCAGTAGTGCGGCTCTTTTGCAAGGGAAGTAGCGATTGGGGTATAGCCTGCGTTCTTGATCACCTGGCAGGTCTCAAGGAACTGATCCCATGTGGTGTCTGCGGTAGGAATCTCAGCACCGGCAGCTTCCATAACTGCTTTGTTTACGTAAAGGCCTTCCCAGTAGCCATAGAATGGAACTGCGTACTGTACGCCGTCTGCCGGGGATGCCGGAATCATGTCATCTTTCATATTGGAAGCATATTCCGGATACTCAGCGCGGATGTCCTCGATGGAAACAACCTTGCCAGCTTCTACAAACGGATTGCCGGATATGTTCAGCTGCACATGGAAATCCTCCCATGCAGTTTTCACAGGCTCAAAACAGTAGTTAACATTCACCCGGCTCACCAAAATTCCCCATGCGGTAAAGCTGCGGTCCATCATGTTGCGGACAATGTAAAAGCCGTTGTCTGTTTTCAGAAATCCCACAGCCGTATCCAGGCTTTTGGCCAGCTCTAATACCTGATCCCGGTCCTGGCTGAAAAAGTGCTGGATCATGCCATAACTTCCCCCGGTACCAAAGTTATAGCTTGTATAATGTTTATTCAGCGGATCTTCTTTTAGCATCAATACGGTAAAAATATTATTTTTCTTGTGTGAGTACTGCGCATTCAGATAATTCTGTACTCCATTGGAAAAAATACGCTCTCCGCTGGAGCCTTGCCTTCTATATTGCCTGTACTGTTCAAACAGGGTACCGTCATAGGTAGCCTGGCGGGAGTCTGCGATGGCCCCGTTCAGGCGCTCTGCGCAGGTCCGGGTATTCAGCCCGGCCTGTGCAGCAAGACGTTCCATCTGGTTCTCCCGCTGAGTGATCAGCATGTAGGACCCGACCAGTCCAATGATCACCAGGAACGGAAGTACCCAGCACAGCAGCATAATTTTTGCAAATTTCCATTTCAGAGAGCGTATTTTTTTATCTTTATTCATTATTTTAATTCCAGAAACTCCTCAAAGATGTCCACCAGTTCCATGGCAGCCAGCTTACTTTCCATCTCACAGAATATGCGCAGTAAAGGTTCTGTTCCGGAAAAACGTGCTATGATCCATCCTCCATTCTGGAAATATACCTTGCAGCCATCCAGATAGGATACCTTGCTGATGGCATAAGGCAGCTTCGGCAAAAGTTTGTCGATCATCAGAGTCTTGTGGATCTGTTCCTTTCGAAGCGGGGTAAAGCGGTAATCCCGCTCCACCATATGGATTTCCCCATATTCCTGCTCAATTTCCTTTGCAATCTCAGAAAGCTTTTTGCCTGTGACCGCGATCATCTCCACCAGCAGGGAAGCTGCATAGATGCCGTCCTTGCCGTTAATATGTCCTCTCACAGTAAGACCGCCAGAGGATTCTCCTCCGATCACAGCGTCTGTCTCCTGCATTTTTGCGGAAATGTACTTAAAGCCTACAGGAACTTCGCAGCATTCCTGTCCAAAGCTTTCGGCCACACGGTCAAGCATATGGGTAGTTGCCACATTACGGACCACCGGACCTGACCATCCCTTATATTTTACCAGATAATAGTACAAAAGTACAAGGATATCGTTGGGGTGAAGGAATCTTCCTGTGTCATCAATGACGCCGATCCGGTCTGCATCTCCGTCTGTGGCAATTCCGATATCGCAGTAGCGGTCCAGCACATAATTCTGCAGCGGACGAAGGGTGGTGGCATTGGGTGCCGGAAGCTTTCCGCCAAACAGGGTGTCATGGCGTTCGTGGATGGTCTCCACCTCGCATCTTGCAATGGACAGAATCGTCTTCAAAGAAGTCTGACTGACGCCGTAAAGGGGATCTAATGCCACCCGAAGGCCTCTGTCCCGGATGGCCTGCATATTGATCCTGGAAATAATGCTGTCAATGTACTCGTTCAGGGGATTAAATTCCACAACCAACCCGGCATTTTTCGCTTCCTCGTAATCCATGCGGGGAACTGCTTTGCCAGCCTCTATGTCTGCTTCCACGTTCCGGATGTAGTTTTCGATTTCCTGGGTCTGCTCCTGATCTGCGTCCCTGCCCCCTCTTGTGAACACCTTGATTCCATTGTAAATAGCAGGGTTGTGGCTTGCAGTCACCATCATTCCGTAAGGCAGGTCATGTGCCATCACGTAGTACATGATCAGCGGCGTTGGTGAGGATTTGTTTACAAACCAGCTGCGGATGCCGTTTGCCGCCAGCGTCTCGCAGGCCCACTTAACCGATTCCTTGGAAAGGAAGCGGCGGTCATAGCCAATGCAAAGTCCCTGGTCTGCCACTCCCTCATCCTGCATTTTCCTGGAAAGCGCTTCTGCCAGGATCTGGATATTCGCTCTCGTAAACTCATCTCCGATAACGGCTCGCCAGCCGCCTGTACCGAACTTTATCATTTTGCTTCCTCCTTCTCATCTTGGGTGCTTCCCATTACGATCCGCACCTTGTGTGTGCTTCCGGCTTCCTGTACCGGTATTTTTTCCGTCAGGGCTCCATCCAGGAAAATCTGGCACACGCCCTTGGATACATGCTCCGGATTTTCTACCGTAATGTCATACTGTGCACCCCGCCACTGTCTGGTCAGGGTAAAGCCATCCCAGCCCTTTGGAATGCAGGGATCGATTTCAAGAGCATCCATGCCGGGGCGGATTCCAAGCATGTAATGCGTTGCGGAATAGTAAGCCCAGCCGCCGGTTCCAGTCATAAAGGGATGTCTGGCCCTTCCAAAAGCGGTGTGATCTTTTCCCACAACAAACTGGCAGTAGGAATAAGGCTCCGCCTCACGGATCTCGATCTTATCATTCTGATAGTACGGACAAAGAGCGTGGTAAAATTCCATGGCACTCTCTCCGCCGCCTAAGTTCAGACAGTCGTTCCAGTCTGCACGAAGGCCTTTGCAGATGCCGTCCTCTCCCACCTGCCTGCAGGAGAAATCCAGGATTCGTTTCATATGTTCATAAACGCTTCCTTCACCGCCGTCTGCATAGGTATAGATCTCATCCAGGAAAGAAAACTCTCCCGTTTCTTTTATGTATTCATTGATGGAAGCCACCAGCCACAGGGCATCGTCCGAGCAGGTGTCCTCAATTCCGTGAATCATATCGTCAAGCTTAGGAGTTGGCACAACGGTAGGTGATTTAAAAGGCTTTTTGCCTTTTTCTTCCGGGTCGAACCACTCCGGCTGGAACAGATGAAGTCCGTAGCCTTCCTTTACCAGGCCGCGAAGAAGCTCCACAATTCTCTGGCGGCATTTCTCCGGGTTGGAATGAGGAACGGTCATGGAACCCTGTGAGGTGTCACGATAGCCAAGTCCGGTACGTCCGCCTACCTCAATAAAGGATGCAAATCTGGAGAACATAATATTGACCTCTGCCTGGTACAGGGTCCAGGTGTTGATCAGGGTGTTCATACCCTCATCCGGGGTATGGATCTGCAGGCGGTTGATCTTCTTGTCCCAGCATACCTTCAGCTGCTCATAGACATGGTCTGCCGCCGGACCGTTTGCATATTTGGCACGGATTTTCTTTCCATTTTCCCTGGTACCCTCTCCCAGAAGGAAAATCACACGCACTTCTTCTCCTGGCTTCAGAACCAGCTGTTTGTGCAGAGCGCCGCAATGGTTGTTTCCAAGCTCGCTGCTGCCGCTTAAATGGCCGTTCTCAACTCCAATGGGATTGTCCTCCGTGCGGTAACTGCCAATAAATTTATCTCTCAGACAGTCGTAGCTGTCCGGTGTAAAATCCGCTGTGAAAAACTGATATCCGAACTCCTCGTAGAACAGGTCGCACTCAATGATTCCGTCCTCATAAGAAGAACCGGACGCATACATACTCATCTGGAAATTCTGGTTATCCATGGCAATCTGATGGAAGGAAAATTCCAGATAGGAAAAAACGCTGAGCTTACGGGTGCGGTCGCTGTTGTTTTTGATCCGCACATCCCAGATTTCCACCGGGTCGTCCATGGCTACAGACATTTTCTGGGAGGCAAAGATGTCGCTATAATCGCATTCATAGACGGAATAGGACATGCCGTGGCGGCAGGTATACTTCGCCTGATCAAGGGGCTTGCCAACCGGCTGCCAGGAGACGCTCCAGTAATCCCCGCTCTCGTCATCTCTCAAATATACATAGTGTCCAGGCCGGTCCATGGGAACTCCGTTTGGACGGAACCTGGTGATCCTGTGGTACTCCGGTGATTTGTAGAAAATATACCCTCCTGCTGTGTGGTTCAATACTGCACACATATCCTTCACGCCAATGTAGTTGGTCCATGAGGTGGGAAGGTCTACACGGTCAATCACATATTCCCTGTTTTCATTATCAAAATGTCCATACTGCATAAGAAATCCTCCTGTTATCCCCAATCTTTATTCTCATTATAGGATTTTTTGCCGGACTTCGGAATGTTTGCTTATGGGAAAAATTGTCTATACTTGTGCAAGAAAAACAGCTCTTTGAAAACCAGGAAAATAAAAAGGAACCAGAAGCAGAATTTCTTCTGCTATGGTTCCTTTCCGGAATTTGATCATCAGAATCCGGCGTCTCTTCTTTCTTTGCGCATTTCCCTGCGAAGAAGTGCTGCCTCGTGGCGGCCTTTCTCGGCCTCTGTGCGGATGAGAAGTCCCGGGATGGGCGTGGGCCGTTCCTTCTCGTTTACTGCCACCATCACGGAAAATGCACGGTTCACCATGTAGCGCATTCCATCTGAACGCTCCACGTAAGAATCGATTTCCACCTCCATGGAAGTGTTGCCCACATAAGTCACATAGCCGATCATCACAAGGATCTCGCCCTCATAGACAGGCTCCTTGAACTGCAGATTATCCACAGCTGCAGTGGTCACACGGTAAGTGCCGCAGTGGCGCATGGCAACCACGCCGGATACCTCATCCACCCACTGCATCAGCATTCCGCCGAACAGCCTTCCTCCTGCATTCAGATGCTGGTGCATGATCAGATGCACCTGCTCCGTACGGGAATCATCCACCGTTTTCATCACACGTTTTTTCTCTTCCATACCTGACCTCTTCTAATAAAGATTTTTCACTTTAAAATCACGCTCAGCTTCTCTTCTCTGATCCTTCTTGGCGATGTCCTGGCGTTTGTCATAAAGCTTCTTACCTCTTGCCATACCGATTTCAACCTTTACTAGGCTGTCCTTGAAATAGACCTTGATCGGCACAAGGGTCAGTCCTTTTTCCTTCAGCTTTGCTTCCATTTTGTTAATTTCGCTGCGATGAAGCAGAAGCTTGCGAATGCGCAGGGGATCCTTGTTGAAAATATTTCCTTTTTCATATGGACTGATATTCATTCCGTAAATATAAACCTCTCCATTCTGGATTCGCACAAAGGATTCCTTTACGCTGCATTTTCCCATGCGAAGGGATTTTACTTCCGTTCCTGCAAGGGCGATTCCAGCCTCATAAGTATCCTCGATAAAATAATCGTGAAAGGCCTTTTTATTATTTGCAATCAGTTTGATTCCTGGTTTCTTTGCCATAAGTTCCTCCCTGTATGGATTGTCACCTGTAGGTGACACTAATCATAATACTATTTACCAGTCATGCTGCTCTGCCAGAACAAAATCTACTGTCTTAAGCATTGTATCTGCCTCTGCCACACGCACGCGCACCTTCTGTCCCAGGGCAAAAACCTTTCCGGTCACATCTCCCCGCAGCTCATAGGCGTCCTGATCAAAGGTATAGTAATCATCTCTCAGCGTATTTACGTGTACCAGTCCCTCTACGGTATTGGGAAGCTCCACATAAAAGCCCCATCCGGTAACGCCGGAAATGATTCCCTCAAATTCTTCTCCAATATGATAGGACATATACTCTGCCTTTTTCAGTTTATCGGATTCTCTTTCTGCCTCATCTGCACGGCGCTCGCATACACTTGACTGTCTTGCCACATCCTCAAGGATTTCCTTATAGTGTTCTGTCTTTCCTTCCCTTTCCAGACGTCCCCGCAGCTTATCCTTAATGATTCTGTGGATCTGAAGATCCGGATAGCGACGAATGGGGGAGGTAAAATGGCAGTAATATTTGGCTGCCAGCCCAAAATGGCCACTGCACTCAGTGGTATACTTGGCCTGCTTCATGGTACGAAGGGTCAGGCGGCTGATCTGTGGTTCATTTGGAAGTCCCTCAATGCCCTCAAGAATCGTCTGAATCTCCTTTGGAGTAATCTCCTGTCCCATTTTCTGCACCGTAACACCCTGATTGTGAAGCAGAGTGAGAAGGCTTTCCACCTTCTCCGGATCCGGATTCTCGTGGGTACGGTATACAAACGGCATATCGTCTCTGCAGCACTCTTCTGCCACTGTCTCGTTTGCCATGAGCATGAAATCCTCAATGATCCGGGTTGCCACATTTGCCTCGTAAGGCTTGATGTCAATGGCACGGCCTGCTGCATTGAGAATGATCTTGCTTTCCGGGAAATCAAAATCAATGGAACCTCTGTGGTGACGGTTTCCCCTCAGGATCTGGGAAAGCTCCTTCATCAGGAAAAACATGGGAACCAGATCTGCATACCGTTTCTTTGCTTCTTCGTCTGTATCTTCCAGAATATTTTTCACATCTGTATAATTCATTCGTTCATCCACACAGATCACCGTCTCTGCGATCTTGTGGGAAACCATATTGCCTTTTTCATCAATGTCCATCAGGCAGCTTAAGGTCAGCCTGTCCTGTCCCTGGTTCAAAGAACAGATGCCGTTGGAAAGCCGCTCCGGAAGCATGGGAATGACGCGGTCAGCCAGGTAAACGCTGGTTCCGCGCTTCAGTGCCTCACGGTCAAGGGCACTTCCTCCCTGGACATAGTTGCTGACATCTGCAATGTGAACACCCAGGTGATAGATGCCGTTCTTTTTGGTCAGGGTAACTGCATCGTCCAGATCCTTGGCATCCTCCCCGTCAATGGTGACGGTCTGAAGATGGCGAAGGTCCAGTCTTCCATCCCGGTCTGCATCCAGCACACGATCCGGCACGCGGTTCGCCTGTCGGATTACCTTCTCTGGGAATTCACTTGGAATACCGAAGCTTTTTACAATGGCAAGGATATCGGTTCCCGGTGCACGGCAGCTGCCAAGATTTTCCTTGATCCTGCCTTCCGGGTTGCGGTTCTTGCTTCCGTAGCTGGTGATCTCCACAACTACCTTATCTCCGTCCTTGATCCCATTTGAATCCTTGCGGGGAATGAATACATCCTTGGAAAACTTGGGATTGTCGCTGATCACAAAGCCAAAATCCCGGCTGTTCTCGTAGGTTCCCACGATTTCCGGCATGCCGCGTTCCAGGATCTTCACTACGATTCCTTCCCTGCGCCTGCCTTCCTGCGGCTCTTTTGTGATTATAACACGAACCTTGTCCTGATGCATAGCCGTTCCGGTGCAATCCTCGGGAATAAATACGTCATTTTCTTCGCCCTCTACTTCCACGAAGCCAAAGCCCTTGGGATGGCCGATGAAAGTTCCCTCTACAGACGGGCAGTCTGCGTATTCCGTTTCCAGGCGGGCAAGACGAATTTCCGAATCTTCCTCCTCATAACGTCTGCCAGAGCGCCTGTCCTCGTATCTGCCCCGGCCGTCACGTCCGTGGTCATTGCGGGAGCCATATTTCTCTTTGCGGTCCCCGGAATTTTTTTTTGATTTTCTTCCGGATGCTTCCTCCTTGTATTTGTCCAGGCGCTTCTCGGATTTCTCTTCTTTTCTTCTATGAAGCTTTTCTTTTCCGCGCTTTCTTCCGGTTACCTTAGAATAGCGGCCTTTGGAATCCAGGTCTGCCTTGCCCTCTGCTACCAGGTCATCCAGCACACGGTACAGATCCTTTTTCTCATCCTTGGAAAGGCGGAGCAGGCCTGCGATCTCCCGAAAGCGCATAGGCTGGTACACCGGGTCACCCAGAAGCTCCATCATAAATTTTTTTCGTTTGTCAAAATCTCTGTCTTTACTCATTTATCTCCTTTTCTATGTCAAACACACGTGCAATGAGGATATGTCGCCTGTCGGCGACATATCCATGAAAGTCAGTTACTCCGCACCTACGGTGCTCCCGTAACTGCCGACCGTATTCGTAATCCGGGCTATCGCCCTACTTACTCATACGGTCTAGCCCGTCCAATATCTGCGAATTCGTCCATGCAAGCATGGCTCATTCGCAGCTGCTGGACAGGACTTTCATAGTAAAAAACACTCTTGTGATCAGATCAACAAGAGTGTTTCCCAGTTCATTCTTAGAAATTCAGATTTAATACAACTGCCAGTACAAAGAACAAAACTCCCATAATAGTAGTTGCCTTCACAAGTCCGCCCTCCATGGAACGTCCCTTGTTCTTACCCCAGTATGTGTCTGCTGCTCCGGCGATAGCGCCAAGTCCCTGGGACTTGCCTTCCTGCATCAGAACTACTACGGTAAGGGCAATACAATCTATAACAAAAAGAATTGTCAATATCGTTCTCAAAATCTGCACGTGGTTACACCTCCTAATCAACTAGAGGATATTGTACCATAGCCCACTTTAGATTTCAACTCTTTTTTCCCGTATTCTGGCAAATTATTGTGCACCCAAACAGCATTTGCTGCCAGAATCATGCAAACGGATTCTCATACACCGATAACCCGCCAAGCTGTTCATGGATCCGAAGCAGCTGGTTGTACTTAGCATTTCGGTCGGACCGGCAGGGAGCTCCTGTTTTGATCTGTCCGGCACCTGTGGCCACTGCCAGATCTGCAATAAAGGAATCCTCTGTCTCCCCGGATCTGTGGGAGATCACGCTTCTGTAACCTGCCCGGGCAGCCAGCTCCACTGCTTCTAAGGATTCTGTCAGGGTTCCGATCTGGTTCACCTTGATCAGAATGGCATTGGCAGTTCCAAGCCTGATTCCACAGGACAGCCTTTTGATATTGGTGACAAAAAGATCATCCCCAACCAGCTGCACCCGGTTTCCAATCCGGCTGGTCATATCCTTCCAGCCTTCCCAGTCATCCTCCTGCAGCCCGTCTTCAATAGAAACAATGGGAAATTCATCCAGAAGCATCTCGTAATAATCGATCATCTCCGATGCATCCCGAAGAACCTCTTTTCCCGTCATCTTGCTTTCTCCCGGAAAATAATAGGCATCCTTATTTTCATCATAAAGCTCACTGGCCGCTGCGTCAATGGCAATGCCAATATCCTCCCCTGGTTCGTATCCGGCTTTGGTGACCGCTTCCAGGATCTGCTCCAGCACCTCCCTGGAATCCTTCAGGTCCGGGGCAAAGCCGCCCTCATCTCCCACTGCTGTAGACAGGTTTTTCTTCTTCAGAATGGTTTTCAGCGCCTGGTAGATTTCCACGCACATGCGGATTCCCTCTGAAAAACAGGAAGCTCCCACAGGCATGATCATAAACTCCTGAAGGTCCACCGTATTGTCCGCATGCCTGCCCCCGTTTAAAATATTCATCATGGGAACCGGCATTCTGCAGGCGTGACAGCCGCCGATATACTGGTAAAGGGGAATGCGAAGGGCCATGGCCGCCGCCCGCGCCACTGCCATGGACACCCCGAGGGTAGCATTAGCTCCCAGATTGCTTTTGTTGTCCGTGCCGTCTGTCTGAACCAGCAAAGAATCAATATACGTCTGGTTCAGGGCATTTTCTCCCAGGATTGCCTCTGCAATCTTGGTGTTTACGTTGTCCACTGCTTTTTGGACGCTTAATCCTGTGTAGTTTCCCCGGTCGCCGTCCCGCAGCTCCAAAGCTTCGAATTTTCCTGTGGATGCGCCGGATGGAACGATAGCGCGTCCTGTATATCCATTGATTCCGATGACTCCTTCGCCTACTGTTACTTCTACTTCCACAGTAGGATTGCCTCTGGAGTCCAGAACTTGTCTTGCGTGAATCTTCCGAATAGGCAAATACCGTAACATTTCCTTACCTCCTAAAGATTTATGGAGGTAGTTTTTCCCGTTCTTTCCGGTTCTATGCGTAAACGAAACCATATCTGAAAAAAGGCTTCCTGCCAAATGTACCTCACACTTTACAGAAAGCCTTACGCAAACAAATTTTAGTGTACCTCAGAAATAGAGTTAAATCCCTTATTTGTCAGGCAAGCCTCTACCTCGCAGATATCCGGCACATGGAGCACCATAATCGGAAGTCCGGTTGCACGGTTAAAGGACAGGTACAGATAGTCGATGTTGATGTTGCTCTCCTGAAGGCTGAGAAGAAGGTTGTTCAGGTTACCAACCTCATCCTTTACTTCGATTCCAAGTACATCGCTAAGCTTGCAGATAAAACCAGCCTTGGTAAGCGCCTCCAGTGCTTTCTCCGGCTTGGACACTACCATGCGGACAATTCCGTATTCTGCACTGTCATTGGTAACGGATCCTAAAATATTGATGTCTTCCCGGAGAAGGATTCCGGTTACCTCCTGCATTCTTCCTTTTGTATTTTCCGCGAAAATTGATAATTGTTTCAGCATTTTCTTATTCCTTTCTGCATTTCAATAACAATATTAACTTTTTAATATTTATTCTTCTATCGGAACCTCAATCAGCTCCTTCGGGGAGTGTGCCAGGTTGCGGCAGCCATCCTCTGTTACCACTACCATATCCTCAATACGCACGCCGCCAAAGCCAGGTACATAAATTCCAGGCTCAACAGTCTCGATCATGCCAGCCTGAAGAATAGTATCATCAGCCGGGGAAAGACGGGGGCTCTCATGGATGAACAGACCAACGCTGTGTCCAAGTCCATGTCCGAAATATTCGCCGTATCCGGCCTCTGCGATAATATCTCTGGAAACTTTATCCACGCTTGAGCCGCTGACTCCAGCCTTCACGGCTGCAAGACCTGCAAGCTGTGCCTTTAATACCACATTGTAGATTTCTTTCTGCTTCTCGCTTGCTTTTCCAAGGACAAAAGTACGTGTCATATCGGAGCAGTATCCCTTGTATTTGCATCCGAAATCACAGGTAACGAAATCCCCCACTTCCAGTTTCTTGTATCCTGGAATGGCATGAGGCATGGAAGAATTCAAGCCGGAAGCGATGATGGTATTGAAGCTTAAATCCTCAGCACCCTCTTTTTTCATCAGGTATTCCAGCTCTGCAGCAACTTCAAGCTCTGTCATGCCTGGCTTTACTACCTTCAGAAGCTTTTCAAATGCTTTGTCGCCGATTTCCTCTGCTCTTGCAAGATAAGTCAGCTCCTCCTCGGTCTTGATCTGGCGCAGATCATCAATCTTGGTTCCAAGCGGAGTCCAGACCTGAACCGGAAGGGCAGCCTTCATACGGTCAAACTCGCAGCAGAGCATGGACTGGTCTTCATATCCCATGTGGAAATCACCGCTCACAGTTTCTTTCTCCATGCACTCCTTCAAAATGGTCTGACGGTTGTGGGCACGGTTCTCCTCGATGACTGTGAAATCACTTTCTTTTCCAGCCTGCTCGGTATAACGGGAATCTGTGATCAGCACCTTCTGGGTGGCAGAAATATATAAAGCGCCCTCTCCTCCCCGAAATCCGCTAACATGACGCATGTTATAAGGATCTGTGATTACAAGAGCATTCAGTTTTAATTCGTCAAGAATATTGTTCAACATCTTTTTTTCCTCCTCATCTTTTGTTCCTCATACACTTTAGCGCGTTGAAAAACTATATTTCCTATCAGTCACATCATACCACATTCTTCGCTATAATATTGTCTGAATTTTGTATTCTTTTTATGCATATAAACTTTTTATTTTAAATAAAATAATATTTTTTCAAATTATTTGTTGACAAATAAGAAGTAATCTGTTATAGTAAGCTCATAAAACAAAAGGGAGAACAAAATAAAACAAAAAGGAGTGAGACCACCGAAAACATAATTTACCACTTATAATCTAAGAAAGAGAGGTACGGACCACCAGAAACCTAAACGCTTTATCTTAATTCTTTTATAATTTAAGCAAAGGAAGGTACAGTCCACCAAGAACTTAAGCCTTTAATTCCAATTGTTTTAGACGCATAATCTATTTTAAGAAAGTGAGGTACATTCCATTGGATATGGATCAGATTTAAGCCACCAGTAAACGTCGATGCTGGTGGCTTAATTGATGCCCTTTTTTCCCCGGTTCCTTACAGGCCTTTCCTTTTTGGCATACCCGCTCTTCTTCTCTCATATATCTTTAGAAAACCCATCCCGAGGTTTCCATGAAATTCTCCAGACCTTCTTTTTTTAAACGCCCTTTTAGGCTTCCCTCCCAGATTTCTAATTTTTCCTCTGAAAAAATCCCGGTAATCAAAGATTTCCTCCACTATGCTGGCGTCCCCCTGCTTTTTGCCCTGTCTTTTCTTGCAGGTGAGGCGGCCCGGGTCACAGTTCAGCACTTTCGGACACCGGAGGCCGTAACCACTGCGTCTGGCAGCAACAGCTGGGGACTGAGCTTCCAGGAGGAAGGAAAACGCCCTGTGGGAAACGCTTCCATGGAGGAGCTTGCCCCCTATGATGCCTATTTTGCCAAAGATACTCAGGAGAAAAAAATCTACCTTACCTTTGACTGCGGATATGAAAACGGGAATACCCCTCTGATTCTTGACGCGCTGCAGAAACACAATGCAAAAGCCACCTTTTTCGTAGTTGGAAATTTTATCAAAGACAATCCGAATCTGGTAAAAGAAATGATCGCAGAAGGACACACGGTAGGAAATCACACCCTCACCCACCCGGATATGTCCGGGATCTCCTCTATGGAGGCTTTTAAGAAGCAGCTGGAGGGCGTGGAAAATCTGTATAAAGAAGCGACCGGAGAATCCATGACGAAATTCTACCGGCCGCCTCAGGGAATTTACAGCACCACCAATCTGTCTATGGCAAAGGAGCTTGGGTATAAAACCTTCTTCTGGAGCCTTGCCTATGTAGACTGGTACCAGGACAAACAGCCGACCAAAGAGGAAGCCTTTGATAAGCTTCTGAAACGGATCCACCCGGGTGCCATTGTCCTGCTTCACAATACTTCTTCCACAAACGGGCAGATTCTGGATGAACTGCTGGGCAAATGGGAAGAAATGGGATATACATTTGGAACTTTAAGTGAGTTCTAGAGCGTGTTTGAAAAATCATTCCCGCAATCTGCACGTCACAATTTGCTGAAAGCCTTTTTCAAACACGCTCTAGCGGTTATTGCCGAAATAAATCACAGCCTGCACACCAGGACCAGTATGGATTCCGATGATCGGGCTCATTGGCATAATGGTAACCTGCGCGCCCGGCACAGCTTCCAAAATGGCTGCTTTGGCTTTCTCTGCCTGCTCAAGAGCATCTCCATGGCAAAGGAATACATAAGGATGCTCCTCATTTAATCCGGAGCTTACATACTTGGAAACGATGGTATTCATGGCAGCCTTGGAACCGCGCACCTTCTCCGGGATTGCCAGGGTACCATCTTCTGCAATGCGAAGCACCGGCTTGATCTTCAGCTTGCCGCCGATCCAGGCGATGGTCGGGGAAATGCGTCCGCCCCTCTTAAGGAAATCAAGGTCATCCACGGTGAACCAGTGGCAGATGTGCAGACGGTTCTCTTCCAGCCATGCGGTATTCTCCTCAAGGGACATTCCCTTCTCCTGATTCTGTGCTGCCAGGATCACCAGAATACCCTGTCCGCCTGTGGCTGCAAGGGAATCCACACAGGAAATCTTACGTTCTGGATACTCTTCCATCAGGTCTGTGGCTGCCAGATGGGAACTCTGCCAGGTGGAAGTAAGACCGCCGGAAAGGGAAATATAGAGGATATCCTTGCCCTCTTTCAAAAAGGGCTCAAAATAATCGGTGTATACAGCCGGGGAGATCTGGGAGGTGCTTCCGGTACCTCCATTACGAAGCTGGTCATAGAAGGCTTTGCTGTCCCAGCTTCCCGGGTCCTTATGGGGATGCTCCTCTCCATTTAACTGATATACCATAGGGATCAGATGGATCTGACCTTTATCCAGAACAGACGCAGGAATATCTGCGGAAGTATCTGTTATAATTACATATTCACTCATAATCGGTTCTCCTTGTTTGGTTAAGTGAGCCCATTATAACATACTTTTCCCCTGGAATGTGTATTTTTTTACATTTTCATTGATTTTGTAACAGTTTTTGCAGCGTGTTCTTCACTGAGGTGTACTTTTTCTCCGGAATGGGAAGCTCATTGTTCATTCCCGGCTTCTCCTATCTGTGCTGATAATAAAATACGGCTACCTGGGTTCTGTCCCGCAGCTGCAGCTTTTCCAAAATGGAGCTGAGGTAATTGCGCACCGTTCCCTCACTGAGGAAAAGCTCCGCCGCAATCTCCTTATTGCTGCACCCGTTGGCGATCAGCCGGATGATCTCAAGCTCCCGTTCATTGATGTCATAGCTTCCATAATCAAAGCCCTGTTTTCCCATGAGAAGCTCCGGAAGCCTGGAAGTGATCTGGGTTCCGAATACTGTCTGCCCGGAATCAACAGCCCGGATGGCAGGAAGAATGCTTCCGTAATCCTGCTTCAAAAGATAGCCTTTTGCCCCAAGCCGCAGGGCTTTTACAATATATTCGTCATCTGCGAAGGTAGTCAGAAGCAAAATGTTGGCCTTTGGAAATTTCTCCAGGATCTTCTGGGAAGCTTCCAATCCGTCCATCTCTTTCATGCGGATGTCCATGAGAAGCACATCCGGCTGATATTCCTCATAAAGCTGGCAGGCTTCCTTTCCATTTACGCCTGTTGCCGCTACCTGCACGTCCTCGTTTACTTCCAGAATGGTTTTTAATGCTGCTGCCACCAGGCAGTCATCGTCTACGATTATGATTTTCATTCAACTATCCTTCCATGCTGCATTTTTGCAAACCACTCACTTGGGAATGGTGATAAAAATCCGAAAGCCCTTTCTGGTGGAAATCTGCAAAGTTCCGCCAAGGGCCTTCACCCGGTCCTTCATATTCAAGATGCCGATTCCCGCATTTCCCGGATCATACACGACACCGGTCCCGTTATCCTCCACGCACATCTGGTAGAGGGCAGGATGCTCCCGCAGGATCAGCTGCACCCTTGTGGCGTTGCTGTGCTTCATAATATTGGCAAAAGCTTCCTTGGTAATGCTGATAAAGCAGTATTTCACTTCCCGTGGGATTTCCTGCGTCATGTCGTAAGTCAGCTCTGCCTGGCAAAAAGTAAAGTCCCGCACAAGCCCTTCCTCTGCTTCTCTTAAATTCACAGCTTCATCATGAAGGTCATGGACGCTGCTTCTGATGCTGTTCATGGCAAAATTCAGGGAGTCCTCCAGATTTTCAAGAAGAGCTGCAAGCCCGGCTTCCTTGTTCATGGTCCTGGCTGCCCCAAGCATGAGAATGGACCGGGAAAGCACATGGCCTACATTGTCGTGGATTTCTCTTGCGATACGGTTTCGCTCTTTTAAGGTGGCGTTATAGATCTCATAGTCCTGTTTTTCCAGGAGAGCCTTGTTTTTCTGGGAAAGAAGAAGGTCACGCTCCCTGGAATCGTCCCTGGTTCTTTTTAGCTCTTCTTCCAGGGAACTGCACTTTCTTGTGTTTCTTTCCATAAAAAAGGCAAACAAAAGGCCAAGACTTCCTGCTGCCGCAAAAAACAGGCCGTTTTCCCAGCTTCCCATAGTCCGGCACACCAAAAGCGCCCAGGCTCCCAGGGCCAGAAGGGGCATTTTTTCACAGAAAAAAAGATAAAAAAGGCAGGGATAAAAGAAAAACATTTCCGGGATCACAAGAGCCAGAAGTCCCATTCCTGCGCCAAGAACTATACGGATACATTTTTTCCCCAGGGCATAAGTGCTGCACACCAGAATCACCGTGCACAAAAATGCGATCAGAAATCCTGCATCCGGCAGACGGTAAAACAGCCGCAAAAAGCTCAGAAGCACAAGCAGTCCGCAATCTGTGAAGTATCCCATTTTACCACCTTCTTTTTTCTTATTTTGCGTCAGGCTTTTGTTCATTATAGTATACAGATGCCTGCTCGTAAAGAAACTTCTGGCATTTTATGACATTTGTCATGTGAAGGCTGTGACATCCGGCACTTGGATCCTTCGGCTTTTTCTTTTATACTGATGGTATCGTAAGAACGAGGAGGAAAATGATGTCAGAGAATATTGTTCAGATTGAAAATCTGGTAAAAAGATATGGAAACTTAGTAGCCCTTGACCACCTGAATTTAAAAATTGCAGAGGGCGAGATTTTCGGACTGCTTGGACCAAACGGCTCCGGCAAGACCACAGCCATCAACTGCATGCTTTCCCTTTTGAAATATGATAAGGGAACCATCCGGATTTTTGGCGAAGATATGCGGCCGGATAATTATAAAGTAAAACAGCAGATTGGAATCGTTCTGCAGAATGTGGCTGTTTTTGATGAACTGACTGTCTATGAGAATATTGACTATTTCTGCGGGCTTTATATCCCGGACAAGAAAAAAAGGAAGGCCCTTGTGGAGGAAGCCATCACCTTTGCAGGCCTTGACGATTACCGCAAAATGCACCCAAAAAAGCTTTCCGGCGGACTGCTCCGCCGTCTCAACATTGCCTGCGGAATTGCCCACAAGCCCCGTCTGATCATTATGGATGAGCCAACGGTAGCCGTTGACCCACAAAGCCGCAATAAGATCCTGGAAGGGATCAAAAAGCTGAATGAACAGGGCTCCACCATTATTTACACTTCCCATTATATGGAAGAGGTGGAGCAGATCTGCACCAGGATCGCCATTATGGATCACGGCCATGTAATCGCCTCCGGCACCAGGGAAGAGCTGAAAAAAATGATCAAAACCGGGGAAACCATTACCATAGAGGCCATTCCTCTCACGGAAAAAAATCTGGAAGAAATCCAGACTCTTCCCCATGTTTTTGACCTGCACTATGAGGACCAGGTTCTCACCGTCCGCTGCACAGGAGCCAGGCACAACCTGATCCGGCTTTTGAATTACCTGCAAAGCCAGGATATCACATTCGGCCAGGTTTCCTCTGAGCTTCCCACCTTAAATGACGTCTTTCTGGAAATCACCGGAAAACAGCTCAGAGACTAGGGAGGATTTGTTATGCTGCACTTAATCAAATATAATCTTCTTGTAAAGCTGAAAAATTTCGGCACCACCTTCTGGCCCCTTGTGTTTCCCATTCTTCTGGGAACCATGTTTTACTTCGCCTTCGGAAACATTAACGATGCAGATTTCGCGACGGTATCCGTAGCCGTTGTCCGCCAGGAAAAGGCAGATACATTGTTTCTGATGTTTCTGGACCAGGTGGAAAACAATGCAGACCAGCTGATCTCCACAAAGGAGCTGACCTACGATGAGGCATGCAGCCAGCTGGAAAATGAGCAGATTTCCGGTATTTATGTGGTTGGAGAAACACCTTCCCTTACCGTTTCTGCAAGCGGCATTCCCCAAAGTATCCTGCAGTCCGTTCTTTCCAGCTACGAAACCGGCAAAACCACCATCCGCACCATTGTGCGCACCCATCCTTCCGGCCTATGGGCAGGGATCCGGCAGATGCTGAACCGTCAGGAGTTTCTTACTGAGGTTTCCCTTGGCGGACGGACCATCAACGGAAACGCCCAGTTTTTCTATGCGCTGATCGCAATGGCCTGCCTGTACGGATGCTTTATCGGGTTTGGTTCTGCGGTAAGCCTGCAGGCCAATATCACAGCCCTGGCTGCAAGGCGCTGCGTCACGCCCACACACAAGCTGAAGCTGATCCTTTCCGAGCAGATTTCTGCCTTTTTGCTGGGATACTTTGATGTGATCGTGCTGCTTCTCTATCTTCGCTATATTCTGAAGCTGGATTTTGAGGGACAGATAGGGCGGATGCTTCTCATTTCCTTCCTTGGCTCCCTGATCGGCGTTTCCATGGGTATTTTCGTGGGAAGCCTTGGAAAAATGAAGGAGGGCATCAAAATCGGAATTATCCTTGGCATTTCCATGGTCTGCAGTTTCCTTTCCGGACTGATGAACAACACCATGAAGGATCTGGTGGAAAAAAATGCGCCGTTTCTCAACCGGATTAATCCGGCAGCGCTGATTTCCGATGCTTTTTACTGCATCAATGTGTATGACGATATGGGACGCTATTACCGGAATCTGATCACCCTTGCCCTGATGAGCGTGCTTCTGGTAACTGCTTCCTTTTTACTGATTCGGAGGGAAAGCTATGACAGTATTTAAGTGTTACATGAAAATTTTGAGACAAAATATCGGACTTGTGATCATGTATCTTGCTATTTTTTTTAGTGTAGCCATAGTCATGCAGTTTGCTGCAGGAAAAAGCGAGGACAGTCTTTTTGAAACTGCAAGCATTGATCTTGGAGTGGTAAATGAGGATGGGGGAACCTTAGCCCAGGGGCTTGTGGATTATCTGTCCGGCATCCATCACGTTATGCTTATGGACAATAATCCGGAACAACTTCAGGAGAATCTTTTTTACCGCAATGTGGAATATATCCTTCAGATTCCGGCTGATTTCTATGAGACCTGCATGGTAAACGGGGAAAGCCTGAAGGTAACAAAGGTTCCCGGATCCTACAGTTCCTTTTATGTGGATCAGCAGATCAGCAGCTATCTGAACACCATTCAGACCTATCTGGCTGCCGGCTTTTCCCAGGAGAAAGCCATCCAGGCAGTCAAAGAAGAGACCCATGAGCCGGTTACCAAGCTTACCTTTGATTCCGGAACCAGCGATACTTCCCCTTATACTTATTACTTCCGCTATATTCCTTATCTGTTTCTGGGGGCTTTGTGCTACACCATGGGATATATTCTGATGGCATTCAAGAAGGGGGATATTCAGAAAAGAATGGAGGCTTCTGCCATTTCTGTGAGACGCCAGTCTGTGGAAGGGCTGCTGGCTACGGGAATGATCGGCGTAATACTGTGGCTGATCGGATTCCTGGGCGTGACCTTCATGTATGGAAGCCGCTTCTGGCAGTCGGGACTTTGTGTTTATTATATTTTGAATACCTTTACCATGCTGATAGTGGCTCTGTCCCTTTCCTATCTGATCGGTATGTTTATCACAAACAGCAACCTTCTAAGCGGTGTGGCCAACCTGGTCTCCCTTGCCATGTGCTTCCTTTGCGGCGTGTTTGTTCCTATGGATGTGATGGACAAATCCGTGCTGAAATTCGCACAGTTTCTGCCTGTTTACTGGTATGAACAGGTGAATGAGATCCTGAGCAGGCACCACACCTTAAGTCCAGAGTTTCTTGGACAGGTTCTGATTGGAATTGGCATTCAGCTTTTGTTTGCCGCAGCTTTTATCAGTCTGATCCTGGTGGTTTCCAGATATAGAAAAGAAGGGTGAGATACCCTTCTTTTCTTATCTACTTAATGGATCTGGCAGACGCGGCACACTTCTTTGGTCCAGCGGTCTGCATCCAGAAGCAGTTCCTCGTGCTGCAGGTCGTATTCGCAGATATCCGGATCCGCAAAATATTTGTGATAACGCTCCAGATATTTTTCCCCCATTTTTTTCGCGTAAAAGACATGGATCGTAGTTCCCGGTGTCTGGATCTTTTCCCCTACTTTTGTGTACAGGTCTGTGCAAAACTGGTTTCGCATGGATTCTTTGGAGAGGAACGAAAATCTGCGAAGGTTCCTATGCGCTCTGCCATACTGGGTGTCTTTGCACTGTTTCTGCAGGCACTTGGGTATTTTGCAATTTCGGCTTACGTGTATGCGCATTCTGCAGTGTATGGTTCTGTTTTATTTTTTGCCATCCTGCTGTTTATTGTGATCGGGGCTGGGCACCACGTGAAATGCGGGTTTGCAGAATATGTATTTCTCCGTCTTGGAAGAGACAAAAAAGCTCACACCATGATGCTGGACCTGTTTAACAGCGCTCCCATCACCAAAATCTGCTACCTTGGTTACATTGTGTTTATCATCACTTTAATCATCGCCATTCTTACCGGAATCGCAGCCCTGCCCCTCTGGGCAGCAATCTTTACCATACTACCCATATTTATTATCCTGTTTCCATTTAAAATCATCGGCACCCTGCACATCTCTGCTATGATTTCTATGCTGGCATGGATGATTCTGATCTGAAATTTATTTGCATAAAAAAACGGAGCATGCCCGCTAGAGCGTGTTTGAAAAAGGCTTTCTGCAAGATGTGCGTCACAATTTGTGGGAGATTTTGTCCGGATGAGGGCGCCGTAGCGGGCTACGGCAACTGAATTCGGGCAAAATATACCGCAAAGTGGGGCGTGCAGATTGCAGGAATGATTTTTCAAACACGCTCTAGTACTACTTTCCGGTAAAATTCCCGCAGTTCATTGACTCCTGGCCCATACTCATCCATCTGCTTTAATGCCTGCTTATAGATACTTCTTGCATTCTGATATACTTTTTGGGGATTTTCAGCTGTTAATAAGGGAATGTTTTTGATTATTTCATTTTTATATACGATCCAGTTCAGCTTAATAATGAATCCTTCTTTCATAGTTCACTCCTCTTTAGCTAACACGAATCTATTAATGTATAATCATTATAATATAGACTATTCAAAGTTACAATGCGGATTAAATAAGATAGTTTTTTCAATAACAATATGGTAAAATGAAAAAAACATCAAAATTTACTGAAAAAGTATATGAATCATGTACCTGAAAAGGAGGGAGAACAATGTTTACGATATTTCATTCAGAAAGCATTTGGACTGGAACGGATATGAAAAAATTTAATGAAATCCGAGATGTTCTGGACAGAGAGGGGATTCCGTACAAGTATAAGGTAAAAGACCGATTAGGAGACTGGAACGGAAGCGGAACCTTCCGCGGATCTGTGGGAAGTGCGGGTATTCCGGCAGATCAATCCAAGCAGTATGAAATTCTCGTGGAGAAAAAAGATATGGCGCAGGCACAAAACGTGATTAAAATTAAGCTTAGTTAAATGTCACAGAATTCCCCTGCGGCATAATATCGAAAAAGGGATATGAGACAGCACTCAGCTATTTCATATCCCTTTTGCAGCAGGGGATGAGAGAATCGAACTCCCACCAAAGGTTTTGGAGACCCCTATCATACCATTTGACCAATCCCCTATTTTATAAAGAAAAGTGACTATTAGCAGTCACAATTCATTGAAAGTTTTGTACCTTCAAAACTACATACATGCCATATCCTTGTCTGGAATCTTTTCTGAATCATTCTTCAACCTTGCGAATAACCTGGAAGCTCCATCTCGCTTCGTTCAATGGAACGACCTGTGCGCTTTGCGCTTTGGTCAAGCCCTCACCCTATTAGTAGCAGTCAGCTCCATGTATTACTACACTTCCACCCCTGCCCTATCTACCTCGTCGTCTTCAAGGGGGTTTACTTCTTTCGAATGGGACATCTCATCTTGAGGGGGGCTTCACGCTT